>JACQDQ010000459.1 GCA_016201015.1 Pseudomonadota bacterium
AGATCAATCGGTCGACGATCCAACGTCCACTTTGCCCACGAGGTATTCGCAGCGATAGCAGATGCCGGAAACAGTAGTGCTGTCGGCTTAGACATAACGGGCTTCTTCGACAATATCCGCCATTCTGAACTCAAGAAAAATTGGGCTCGTGTTCTCGGTGTGGATGCACTCCCCGATGACCACTATGCCGTCTTTAGTGCACTGACACGTTATGCCCACGCTGAGCGCGATACCGTTCATAAAATGTTTGGCGTAGACTTGGATAGGGATTCGAAGCTACGTCACAGACCGCGACTTTGCTCAATTGAGCAGTTTCGCCAACTAGTTAGACCAATAATCAAAACACATCGCGATCCGCATGGTATCCCGCAAGGATCGCCGATCAGCGCACTTGCTTCCAATATGTCGATGATAGGGTTTGACCAAGCCGCTCATGCGGCCGCCTCAAGCGTATGTGGCATGTATCGTCGATATTCCGACGACATTTTCATTATGTGTCCACCGGGCATGGCTACCACGCTTGAATTGAGGGTGATCGATGAGTTGAAAGCCGTGGGATTAGAAATACAGCCGGAAAAAACTGTCAAAGCCGAGTTTCGGCTTGTCGGCAATACGCTTCGACTTGTAGGCGGTGAACCACTCCCGTATCTCGGATTTGTCTTTGACGGGAGACGCCGACTGATACGTCCCAGTAGCGTATCCCGCTATTGGAGAAAAGCACTAAAACGGATTCGCGCGAGTAAACGAAAGGCGAAAAAAGTTGCCATGCGCGGCGCGAATCCGAAGACATTTCGCAAGGACATTTATGAGAAGCACACCCATCTGGGGAAGAGCAATTTCGTGCGCTACGCCTATCGTTCTGCCGCCATCATGGGAGATCCCAGCATACGCCGGCAGGTCAGGCGTCACTGGAAGAAAATCAATAATCTGCTGAGAGACGAATAGATCACTTTCAGTGGCAAGGAGTCATGAGTGCCGAAATGGCTTCACCGCTTCCTCGCCGGCCGCGGCTGAGGCATCGGCCCGGCGGCCGCGCCGTCTTCGGACAGCAGCCGCTCGAAATAGTCGATGGTGCGTTTCAGGCCGTCGTCCAACGGCACCTTCGGCGTCCAGCCAAGCTCCTTCTTGGCGAGCGTGATATCCGGGCAGCGCTGCTTCGGATCGTCGGCCGGCAGCCGCTGGCGCACCAGCTTCGAGCGCGAGCCGGTGAGCGCGATCACCTTCTCGGCCAGGCCGAGGATGGTGAACTCGACCGGATTGCCGAGATTGACCGGCCCCGTCAGGCGGTCCGGCGCGTCCATCAGGCGGATGAAGCCTTCGATCAGGTCGTCGACGTAGCAGAAGGCGCGCGTCTGCTGCCCCTTGCCGTAGATGGTGATCGGCTCGTTTTTGAGCGCCTGGACGATGAAGTTCGACACGACGCGGCCGTCATTGGGATGCATGCGCGGGCCGTAGGTGTTGAAGATGCGCGCAACGCGGATGCGCAGTCTGTGCTGGCGGTGATAGTCGAAGAACAGCGTCTCGGCGCAGCGCTTGCCCTCGTCGTAGCAGGCGCGCGGCCCGATCGGGTTGACGTTGCCGCGATAGTCCTCGGTCTGCGGATGGATGTCGGGGTCGCCGTACACCTCCGAAGTCGAGGACTGAAAGATTTTCGCCTTCACCCGCTTGGCGAGGCCCAGCATGTTGATCGCGCCGTGCACCGAGGTCTTGGTCGTCTGCACCGGGTCGAACTGGTAGTGGATCGGCGAGGCCGGGCAGGCGAGGTTGTAGATCTCGTCAACCTCGACATAGAGCGGGAATGTCACGTCGTGGCGCATGACCTCGAACAGCGGATTGTCGAGGAGATGGGCGATATTCGCCTTGGTGCCGGTGAAATAGTTATCGACGCAAAGAACGTCTTGGCCGGCCGCGAGCAGGCGCTCGCACAGATGCGAGCCGAGAAAGCCGGCGCCGCCGGTCACGAGGATGCGCTTGCGTGGTCCCATATTCGTCGCTCCGAGGATGTTGGCGGGTGAGATTGAGCTGCGGTGTCGCGATTGATCAGGCGCCGGTGCGCAGGTAGCTGCGCTTGTCGTCCTGCAGGACGAGGCAGGTGAGGCGGCCGGTGGCGAAGGCGCCGGTATCGATGCCGATGCGGTTGGGGCGCTCGTCCGGCGCCTCGGTGATGCTGTGGCCGTGCACCACCATGCGGCCGTGATCGACCCTGGAATTGAGGAAGTCCTTGCGGATCCACAGCATGTCCGCCTCGCTCTGCTGATTGAGCGGCACGCCGGGGCGGATGCCGGCATGAACGAACAGATAGTCGCCCTCGATGTGAGTCATTTTGAGCGTGTGGAGAAAGGCGAGATGCCGCGCCGGCAGCCGGCGCTCGAGCTCGGCCCGCGCCTTGGCCAGCCGCTCGCGCTCCTCCTTCAAGCTGCGATCGAGACCGACTCCGTAGCTGAACAGCGTCTCGACACCGCCATTCATCATCCAACTCGGCCCGACGGCGGCGTTCTCCAGAAAGTCGAGCATCAGCCGCTCGTGGTTGCCGAGCAGATGGACCGTCTCGAACCCGACGAGCGATGAAGCGAGCAACCGGTCGATGACCTGGCCCGCCTCGACGCCGCGATCGACATAGTCGCCGAGATAGACGACCACGAGGCGGCGCGCGCGCTGCGCCGCCGCGTCGGCGCGGATCATGTCCTGCAACTCGGCGAGCAGGTCGGCGCGGCCGTGGATGTCGCCGATCGCGTAGACGCGCGACCCCGCCGGCACGAAGGCCGGCCGCGCTTCCGCCGGCGCGCTTCCAAACAGCTTGGCAAACATGGTGCGTGAACTTTATCACGCGATCCGCCGGCGACCTAGTCGGGCAACTGGTCCCGTTCCGTGTACGCGTGGTTACAAGCTCGCCCCACCAAGACTCAGGCTAGCTCGCCCGCCGCGTTGCTATTATGCTTGACATAATACCTGACGCATAATAACATGGCGAAGTGATCAAGTCCTTCAAGGACCGGGACACGCGGGCCTTCTTTGGCGGTCATCGTGTTCGCAGGTGGAGGGCAATCGAACGTCAGGCACTCCGCCGCCTCCAGTATCTCAATTCGGCGATCGGGCTGCACGTTCTCGCTGCGCTGCCCAGCAATCGACTGCATGCCTTACGCGGCGACAGAGCCGGACAGCACAGCATCAGCATCAACGATCAGTGGCGGATCTGTTTCGTATGGCGTGATGGGCATGCTTACGACGTGGAGATCGTGGATTACCATTGACGGACCGGCATCCATCCAGAGAGAGCATATGGCCAAACTGCTTGCCCCTGTGACCCCGGGCGAAATCCTCAAGGAGGATTTCATGCTCGACCACAAGCTCAGCATCAACAAGCTGGCGCGCGAGATCGCCGTGCCGCCGAACAGGATTCTGGAGATCGTCCGCGGCAAGCGGGCGATCACCGCGGATACTGCGCTGCGCCTGGGGCGCTATTTCGGCACCGGCCCCGAACTGTGGCTGAACCTGCAAACGAGCTACGAACTGGAGGTCGCGCGTCGCAAGATCGGGCGCGAGATCGAGGCACGCATCGTCCCGATCAAGAGCGCGGCATAGACGATCTGCCGGGCACGCCTAACGCCGCGTCGCGTCCTTGGGCATCGTCGCGAACTCGGCCCAACGCGCGCGGCCGCCGCGATTGTCGAGATCGTTGACAAGGGCGACGACGACGCGCCGGTCGAAGGAGGTGCCGCTCTGGCGGAACAGCGTCTCGGCGGCGGCGTCGAAGTCGATGCCGGGGCGGTGGGCCCGCGGGCTGACCATGGCGACGAAGGCATTGGCCACCGCGACGACGCGGGCACTGACCAGGATCGCCTCATCCTTGAGGCCCTTCGGCCCGCTGCCGTCCCAGCGCTCCTGGGCCTGGCGCATCGTCTCGACCACCGGGCCGTCGAACTCGATCCCCTCGACGAGGTCGGCGCCGGCCTGGATGCTCTCGCGGATCTGCCGCTTCTCCTCATCGGTCAACACGCCGGTGCGCGTGAGCAATTGCGGCGGCACCAGGATCTTGCCGAGATTGAGCAGATTGCCGGCAATCTCCGCCGTTTCGATCACGGTGCGGTCGAGCCCCATCTCCTCGGCGACGCGGCGGGCGACAGCGGCCACGCGCTGCGAATGGTTCGCCGCAAAGGGGTCGCGACGATCGACCACTGTGACCAGCGTCCGTACCAGCTGGCGCAAGATCCGCTCGCGGCGCTCGCGCTCGACGATCTCCATCGTGATGTCGTCCTCGACGACGAGCACGCCGGACGGCCCGCCCTCGGCGGCCGGCAGCGGGATGTGCTCGCTATGAAAAACGCGCACCTGTCCGCCGCTTTCATCGCGATGCACCGCCGGCTGCGCATGCTTCTTGGCGATCGCCTCGCGGTTCAGGTCCTCATAGCGCCTGGCCACGGCTGAACCGAACACGCTGGCCAAAGTCTTGCCGATCAGATCGTCCGGCGGCACGCCCGCCCGCGCCGCCGCCACCTGATTGGCGAAGCGCAGCTTGTTCTCCGCATCGGCGATGAAGATCGCCGCCGACTGGCTGTCGGTGACCAGGCGCAGGAGCTGCCCCTGGCTCTCGAAGCGCCGCGCCAAAGCCGCGAAACGTTCGGCCGCCTCGGTCGCGCGGCGCGAGGCGCCGTGGCGCCAGACGGCGACGACGGCGAGGGTCAAGGCGGCGATCGCCAGCAGCAGCATGATCAGCAGGCGGTTCAGGCGCGCGTCGTTGTCGGCGAGTGCTTCCTCGCGGTCGACCTTGTGCACGAGCGTCCACGGCGCCAACGCGATGGCACGCCCGGTAACCAGGACTTCGACGTCGCGGTAGTCGCGCTTGATGCTGAAATCGCCGGGCGCGGCGATAGCGAAGGCCTCGGCCAAGTCCGGCGTCTTGACTGACAGCTTCCGCTGCAGCGGCTTTTGCTGCGTCCCCGCCTCGTTGAGCAGCGGCGAAAGGAATTCGACCACCGGCCCGCTCGGGCGGACGAGGATGCTCTCCGCCGTCTTCTCGATCAGCGGCGGCCGCGTCAGCAGCGGGATCAGCTCGGGCCAGACCTCCTTGAGGCCGAGCACCCAGCCGATCTGCTGGCTGCCGGGATCGCCCTGGAGCGGCAGAATCGGCTCCAGGAAACCCATGCTCGGCCGGCCGGCGGCATCGAGAAACATGTCCTCGATCGCGCGCTGGCCGCGCCGCGCGTCGACGATGAAGCTGCGCAGCCGGCCGGCGATCGGCGGCATATCGGGTGTCGCTACCAGAACCTGCCCATCGACATCGAGCAGCGCGATGCCGGCGACGCCGACGCGCTGCACATTGGCATCGACGCGCGGGCCGACCGGCGGGCTGGTGAATCCGGCGCGATCGGCGGTGACGATCAGCAGGTTGCGCAAATAGCCGGCCTGCGCTGCCTCCTCGGTGACCTTGGACGGGTCGCCGCCGGCGAGCGACAGCTCGGTCATGTAAAGCTGCAGCGAGGTGTTCTCGGCCAGCCCGCCGACCGTCGCCATCTGCCGCTCGAGCCAGTCGCTGACCGCGGCGGCGCGGCTGTCGGCGGTGATCCCCAGCCGCACTTGCCAGACGCGCAGCTCGCGCACCCGCTCGTCGGCGACGAAGCGGAAGACGACGATAACGCCGAACCAGGCGATCAGGGCCAAAGCGATCGCACCGGCCACGACCCTGGTGGTCGTCCGGCGTTTCGGCTCAAGGGTGCCGCTGAGGCCTTCGAGCATGGAACTGTGTCACGGATGGCCCGGCGCGGCGCGAATCGCCGCCCTCTCCACGGCCGAGCATACGGAGCAATTGGTTATTTACCAACAGTGATTTACGGTTGCGGCATGGCCCCGCAGTCAAACCGCCGCCGCTGGACCGACGTGCTGCTCGTCGCGCTGGTGAGCGCACTGGCGCTCGTCGGGCCGGTCGCGGCGCAGACCGCGTCG
>JACQDQ010000039.1 GCA_016201015.1 Pseudomonadota bacterium
GCGCGAGAGCCGACGCTCCTCGGCGAGGTTGACGTTATTGGGGTTGCGCTCGGCGTAGTCGATGGCGGTCATGGCGATCACACCCGCGTCTTGTTGTATTGGGGCTTGCGGCCGGTGCCGTAGAGCTTGAGCGCGCCCTGCTCGCCCACGGCGTTGGGGCGCTGGAAAATCCAATTCTGCCAGGCGCTGAGGCGCGCGAAGATCTTCGACTCGATCGTCTCGGGACCGGCAAAGCGCAGACTCGCTTCCATGCCGGTCAGCGCGTCGGGCGAGAAGCTGGCACGCTCCTCGATGGCGATGCGGACTTCGTCTTCCCAATCGATCTCGTCGGGAATAAAGGTGACGAGGCCCATCTCTTCCGCCGCCGCCGCATCCAGAGCCTCGCCGATGCGGGAACGCGCCTGCTCGACGCGGTCGGGCGTACCGAGAAAGCGGCTGGCCAGCCGCGTCAGATCGTTGCACATCGGCAACTTGCCGAAATTGAGCGGCGTCAGGCGCAGGCTCGGCGCCGGCAGATTGCTGCCGGCCAGCGTCCCGTCGAGCATGAAGCTGCGGTCAGCGGCCAGCACGAGCTCAAGCAAGGTGCCGGCGAAGCAGCTTCCCGGCTCGACCAGCGCGATCAGGCTGCGTGACGTCACGTCGAGCCGCTTCAGCACCCGCTTGAGATAAAGCGTGATCTCGCGCACCAGCCAGTCGCCTTCATGCGCGAGCAGCGCCGCGTCGGCCGCGGCGACCCAATCGGCATTGCCCCTGCTGCGCAGCACCCAGGTGCCGACGCCCGGCTCGTTGGTGCGGAGGTGGAGGATCGCATCGTCGAGCTCGCGTGCCAGTGCCAGCGGCCAGAAGCCGACGCCCGCTGCGTGAATCGCCGGGAGATCGCCGGCGACCGCCGCATGCGGTCCGTGCACCGTGATCTCGGCGATGCCGCGGCGGCGGTCGAGCGCAATGGCCACGTAGTCATAGGTCACGGCGTCGGGCTCGAACCGGCGATTGAGCGGCGAGAGCGCGATGCCCTTGGCAGCGGCCGGCCGATCGGAGCGCGCCGCCAGCGCGCTTGCCCGCTTCTGCGTCACGGCAGCGAGCCGCGTGCGCGGCACCACCTCGTCGACCAGGCCCCATTCGACCGCGCGCTTGCCGCGAATGCCTTCGATCACCGAGCAGAAATAATCTGCGCGGTCGCGCCGCACCTTGCGCTTGTCGACCAGCCGCGTGAGGCCGCCGGTCCCCGGCAGCACGGCGAGCAGCGGCATCTCCGGCAGCGACACCGCCGTCGCGCCGTCGTCGGCCATCAGGATGTAGTCGGCGGCGAGCGCCAACTCGTAGCCGCCGCCGGCCGCCGTGCCGTTGATCTCGCAGAGATAGGTTTGGCCGGAAAAACGGCCGGCATCCTCGATGCCGTTGCGTGTCTCGTTGGTGAACTTGCAGAAATTCACCTTCTCCCAATGCGCCGACTGGCCGAGCATCGCGATATTGGCGCCGGCACAGAACACCCGATCCTTGGCCGAGGTGATGACGACGGCGGCCACCTCGGGATGCTCGAGGCGCAGCCGCTGCACGGCGTCGTAGAGCTCGATATCGACGCCAAGGTCGTAGGAGTTGAGCTTGAGCTTGTAGGAGGACGAGAGCCCGGCATCCTCGTCGACATCGAGGCGCAAGACGGCAACGCGCCCATCGCATTCCAGCTTCCAGTGCCGGTATTGCTCCGGCCGCGTCTGAAAGTCGATGCGGCGCGCTTGCCCGGCTGTCGCTACGTCGTTTCCGGCCACCAACCCTCCCAGTGCTCGTCCGAACGCGCTGCGATTGCCCAAAGTCCAAAATATGTAAATAGGTACCAAAATACCTATTTACAAACTAACCGGCTTTCGCCATGCTGTCAAGTCGTTAAGTGGCTGCGTGGACAAGACTTTATGCCACAAAGCGAATCGCTATCCGAGCCATTGCCCGAACCGGCGGCGCTTCCAGGCAGCGCCCTGCACATCCGACCGGTGGCGGCGGCCGATTTGCCAGTGGTCATCGCGCTCGATCACGCGCATACCGGCGTCGCCAAGCCCGAATACTGGTACGGACTCTACGAGCGTCTGGCACAGTCGGCGCGCCCGCGATTTTTTCTGGTGGCCGAGGAGGGCGGGGTCCTGCGCGGCTTCATCATCGGCGAGGTGCGCGCCTGGGAGTTCGGCTCCGAGCCCTGCGGCTGGATCTTTGCCATCGGCGTCGATGCGGCGGCGCGAGTCGGCGGCATCGGCAGCCGGCTGTTTGCGGCAGTGTGTGCCTGCTTCAAGCGGGCCGGCGTGACCAAGGTGCGCACCATGTTGCGCCGCGACGCCAGCCTCCTCATGTCGTTTTTCCGCAGCCAAGGCATGATGGCCGGCCCCTTCCTGCAGCTCGAGATGGACATCGACGACGCGGCGCGGGCCAATCCCGCCGGGTCCGGCCGGCCGTGAAGCTGCAGAAGGCCACGCGCTTCGGGCTCTACGCCGTACTCGAGTTGGCGAGTGATCCGACCCGCCATCTGACGGCCGCCGACATCGCGCAGACCTACGGCATCTCGACCAACCACCTGGCGAAGGTATTGGGCGTGCTCAGCCGCGCCGGGCTGGTGGCAGGCGTTCGCGGCGCCAGCGGCGGCTATCGTTTCGCGGCCAATCCACGCCGGGTGACGCTGCTCGATATCATCGCGCTGTTCGAGGATTTGGGGTCCGGCCCTGCGGCGCGGGGCGACCCCAGCCCCAACACCGAGATCGGCGACGCCCTGCAGGCGGTGCTGACCGAGATCGACGACATCGCGCAGGCGACATTGCGCGCGGTCACGCTGACGACGCTGATCGCGCTGATGCGGCGCCGGCAGCGTACCACGGGTCGGACAGTCGCACGCGCAAGCGATCCCCTCGCCGTCGGAAGCTGACGCGGCGCGCGCGGGTCTTCAATTCCGCAGCGGCTCACTCCGGCACGCCCAGCCGGCGCAACCCCTCGAAGATGCGCTCGCGCTGGGCGACGACGACCGGGTTACGGCGCGGATAGGCATTGTCCCAGCCCGAGATCGTCACGTCGGGGTGGGCGCGACGGAACTCGGCGAAGACCTGCTGCGCCTCGTCCCCGCGCCCGAGCAGGACATAGGCGACCGCGAGCCAGGCGACCGCATTCTCGTAGCCCGGATTGGCTTCGATCGCCTTGCGCAGCCAGCGGACCGCCGCCTCGTCATCGCCGACATAGACCGCCGCCTGGCCGGCACAGAAATACCAAAAATAGAGATCCTGACCGCGCGGGTTGAGGCGCACCGCCTGCTCGATATGGCTGATCGTTTCGGCGGCCAGTCCCACATCCATCTTCGTGCGCCCCAGCTCGGCGTGTGCGTTGACATGGCTCGGGTCCAACTCGATCGCACGCTCAAATGCGGCGATCGCCTGCTCGGGCTGGCTGCGCGCCCGCAGCAGCCGGCCGCGCAGCCATTGCGCGAAGGCGTCGCCCGGCGCCTGGGCTATCGCGCGCGACAGCGCTTCTTCAGCGCGGCTCAGTCGCGCGTCGCTGTCGCCTTCGGCCGACCAGCCGTTGAAAACGTAATTCAGTTGGGTCGTGGCGACGCCGAGAAGCGCGACCGCCGAACTGCCGTCGAGCGCCAGCGCCGCATCGAACAAGCGCCCGGCGACTTCGTTGCTCTCTCGCGTGAGGGGTTTGTCCATGAGCGCGCGGCCGCGCATCGCGAGGTCGGCAGCGCTCGGATTTTCGGGACGCTCGCGCAGGCTCCGCTGGGCCTCGGCCGCCACCATCTCGATTTCCAGTCTTCGCGCGATCTGCCCCACGTCGCGGTTTCGCGTCCCGGGCTGACCGTCGCTCCGGTGGTGCCGCTGTTCGGCCCACAGCACGCCGGCGCTCTCGGCTTCGACGAGCTGCACATTGAAGTGCGTGTCTTCCCCGCTGCGACGCAGGCTGCCGAGCACGACGTAGCGGACGCCGAACTCGCGGCCGACCGCCTTGGCGTCCACCGACTTGTCTTTGTAGGTGAGGGCGGCGCGGTGCGAGACCACGAAGCCGCCGCGCATGCGCGACAAATCGGCGGTGATGTCCTCGACCAAGCCGTCGGTCAGATAGTCCTGGTTTGGGTCCCCCGAGAGGTTCGCGAACGGCAGCACTACAATCGAGAGGGCCGGTGCCGATGCGGTCGCTTGTAGTACGGCCGTGACCGGAGTCGGAGATGAGGTGGACGGGTCCCCTAGCGACCAGGCGAGAGCAATACCGGTCGCAATGACGAGCCCTGCTCCGACGGCTCTCCACCTTGGCGACAGAACGCGAAAGCGATCCCAGAGCGCATGCAGTCCATCGCGCCGCGGATTGCCGGTGGCATCGTCGAGCTGAACCGCCGGTCCAGGCGGTTCGAAAGTGGCGGGTGGTCCGACTGCCGCTGGCGTTGACGGCGACTCGATGACCGACACCGGCATATCGAATAGGTAGCCGCGCCCGGGCACGGTCTTGAGGCCCTCATGGTTGTCGTCGGCGAGCGCGCGGCGGATTTCGCGGACGCATTGCACCAGCGAATCGTCGGAGACGAAGATGCCCGGCCAGACCGCCGCCATCAGCTCGTCCTTGGACAGCAGGCGGCCCGCGTTCGCGGCGAAATAGCATAACAGTTCAAACGATTTGCGGCGCAACCGCAGCTCGCTCTCGCCGTCGCGCAGGCAGCCGCGCGACAAGTCGAGCGTAAAGCGCGCGAAGCGGTATGCGGTCGCTGAAGCTGATGTCATGGCGGCCCGCCTCAACCAAGGATAGCCGCCAAACCGCGCTATTTCAGCATTTTTTCGTCCGCATTTCGTCGCGCTTTCAGGACGGCCGCCGGCGCGTCACCCTACAGTCCAACGGCAAACGATAGAGGAGCGCGAATGGGCGCGCGTCGGAAGGTGTGGCCCGCTGACTTGGGCGCGAGGAAACGCATCGCCGCATGGATCGTCGCGGCGGCGCTGAGCGCCGCAGTCGTCGCGGCGGGCGACGCGGCCGCTCAGACCGAGCCGCCGCAGAACGTCGCAGGCAGATGGACCGGCCAGTGCTATAATTGTCCGGTCCGCGCGTTCAGCTTGGTTCTGAGCCAAAGCGGCGAACAGCTTACTGGGAATTTGCAGGCCAGCGGTCGCACCGGCCTGGGCGAGAAGGAGATGCCACTGGTGAGCGGCCGGGTTTCCGGCCGCTCGGTGACGTTTCGCGTCATCGGCGCGGACGGCATCACCCTCGATTCCCGTCTGACGGTCAGCCGCGACGGCAAGACAATGGAGGGGCAAGGCCAGCATCGCGCCGCCTTCGGCTTGACGTTCGTTCGCGCCGACCAATAGCCGCGCCGGCATGACAGTTCCGTCTAAAGGGAGACAAGCCATGGCAACCTGGACACCCGACCCATCCTTCTACACCTCGCCGCGCATGGCGGCGCGGGCACCCGCCGAGAAGCTGGCCTACGTCGCCAGCTTCGATCCGCAGCGCAAGCGCAAGGACGCGATCGCCGTGGTCGATCTCGAACCCGGGTCCTCGACCTATGCGCAGATCGTCGGCCGCGTCGAAATGTCCGGGGCCGGCGACGAGCTGCATCATTTCGGCTGGAACGCCTGCAGCTCGTGCCTGTGCCCGAACATGCCCCACCCGCATGTCGAGCGGCGCTATCTCGTCGTGCCGGGGCTGCGCTCGTCGCGCATCCACATCCTCGACACCAAGCCCGACCCCAAGAAGCCCAAGATCGTCAAGGTGATCGAGCCCGGGGAGATCGCCGACAAGGCCGGCTATTCGCGCCCGCACACCGTGCACTGCGGACCCGAGGGCATCTACGTCGCCGCACTCGGCAACCGCGAGGGCAAGGGTCC
>JACQDQ010000445.1 GCA_016201015.1 Pseudomonadota bacterium
CAGCATGCGCCGCAATATTTCTGGAAGCCCGAGTATCAGCAGCACCCCAACGGTGCGGTAGCGGTCGTCGAGGCGATGATGGTCGCAGATGATCCGCCGGCGTTGGCCGGGTTCTTCGCCGGACTTCAAGGACAGACAGCCGCCGCGACGCGGGACGGCCGATTGGAGGTGACGACCGCGCGCGGCCGTGTCACGATGCTCGGCCCAGACGCGGCGGCGGAGCGCTTTCCCGGTCTGCCGCTCAAGGACGCACCGGCGAGCCCGCATTTCGTCGGTTACCGGGTGGCGGTGCGCGACCTCGAGGCGCTGCGCATGCGCTTCGACGCCTCCGACGTGCGTTACCGGCCGATGGCTGGCGCCGTGCAGATCGCTCCCGATGTCGGCTACGGCAGCTTCATCGAGTTCAGCGCCGCCTAGCCGATATTCTTCCGGAAGAAACCAAGAGTACGCTCGCGTGCAATTTTCGTGCTCGCCGCGTCGTAGCTGCCGCGCTCATCGCAGTTGAAACCGTGGCCGGCGGAGTAGACGAAGATCTGCACGTTGGCGTGCTTGGCGGCGCGGATTTTCTCAACGTCGGTCATCGGGATCGACTGATCCTTGTCGCCGAAATGCAGCATCACCGGGCATTTCGGCTTTTCCGCCAGGAACGGCGTGATCGGTCCGCCGTAATAGCCGACCGCGGCCGAGAAGCCGTCGATCTGCGTCGCGCCGCGCCAAGCGACCGAGCCGCCCCAGCAATAGCCGATAATGCCGATCTTGCCATTTCCCTTGACCGCGCCGAGCGCCGCGCGGACATCGGCGATCACCTGCTCCCACGTAACCTTGCCACGAATGTCGCGGCCGCTCTCGATGTCCGGCTGCGCGTAGCCGAGCTCGATACCCGGCTTCACGCGATCGAACAGCGCCGGTGCGATGCAGGCATAGCCGTCCTTGGCGAAGCCGTCGCACATGCCGCGCATGTGGTGGTTGACGCCGAAGATTTCCTGAATGACGACGAGCGCGCCCTTCGGCTTACCCGCGGGATCGGCGCGATAGGCGCCCAGGGAATGTCCGTCGGCGGCGGTCAATTTGAGAGTCTGGCCCATAAGAATGCGTCCTCGATTGTGCGTGACCGGAGCCAACGTTTAGCATTCGGCATGCCGAGGCGACAAGGCGCCGCGCTGCTGCGTTTACGTGCGCCTATGCCGCTTCGACTTCGCGCATGACGCGGGCACCGGAGTTACGCTCTGCAATAGCCAGGTCGTGCCTCGCCTGCAATGCCAGCCAAAATCGGCCGCCGTTGCCGAAATAGCGACCAAGCCTCAGTGCGGTCTCTGCACTGATTGCACGTTTTTCGTTGACGATCTCGATGATGCGACCCGGCGGAACGCGTAACGCCCGCGCCAGTGTATTGGCCGACAACGAGCGCGCGCCGAGCTCACGCTTAAGCAATCGGCCGGGGTGAATTGGGGTCATTGCCGCTCTCCGTCAGTGGTAGTCCGTGATCTCAACGTCGCAGGCATTCAGACCTATACATTGAATCGGAACAGAATCACGTCGCCGTCCTTGACGACGTAGTCGCGGCCCTCCTGCCGCATCTTGCCGGCGTCCTTGGCGGCTTGCTCGCCGCCGCAGGCGAGGTAGTCGTCGTAGGCGATCACCTCGGCGCAGATGAAGCCGCGCGCGAAATCGGTGTGGATGACGCCGGCCGCCTCGACCGCGCGGGCGCCGCGCGGCACGGTCCAGGCGCGCGCCTCCTTCGGTCCAGCGGTGAAGTACGTAATGAGGTGCAACAGGTCGTAGCCGGCGCGGATCACGCGCGTGAGTCCGGTTTCCTGCAGGCCGAGATGCTCGAGGAACTCGCGGCGCTCGGCCTCGTCCGTCAGCGTTGCGACTTCGGCCTCGATGGCGGCGGAGACGACGACGATGCTCGCGCCTTCGGCCGCGGCGCGCTCGGCGACGCGGGCGCAATGCGCGTTGCCGGCCGCCGCCGCCGCTTCCTCGACGTTGCAGACGTAGAGCACGGGCTTGCCGGTGAGCAGCTGCAGCTGGCGAAAGATCGGCACCTGTTCCGGCGTCGGCGTGAAGACGCGGGCCGGCTTGCCGGCGCGCAGCAGTTCGCGAACCGGTTCCATCACGCCGAGCTGGTCCTTGGCCTCCTTCTCGCCGCCGCGCGCGCGCTTGGTCGCCGCGTCGCAGCGCCGCTCCAGGCTGTCGATATCGGCGAGCATGAGCTCGGTTTCGACGGTGTCCGCGTCGCGCAGCGGATCGACCGATCCTTCGACATGGACGATGTCGCCGCCGTCGAAGCAGCGCAGCACATGGGCGATGGCGTCCACTTCGCGGATATGGCCGAGGAACTGATTGCCGAGGCCCTCGCCCTTGGAGGCGCCGCGCACCAATCCGGCGATGTCGACGAATTCGAACTGAGTCGGCACGACGCGTACCGACTTGGCGATCGTGGCCAGCCGGTCGAGCCGGGGATCGGGCAGCGGTACGCGCCCGACATTCGGCTCGATCGTGCAAAACGGATAGTTCGCCGCGGCGGCGCTCGCCGTCGCGGTCAGGGCGTTGAACAGGGTCGACTTGCCGACATTCGGCAGGCCGACGATACCGCAGCAAAATCCCATGCGATTACTCTGAAGTTGGGCTGTCCTTAGGCGGCCGCGGCGGCTTCGGCTTGGGTGGTTTGATGGCGAGGCTGACGTGATTCATGAAGCCGGCCTCGTCCCCCGCGACCAGGCGGGGGAAGGCTGCCGCCACCGCGTCGATCAGCTTGCCGACCCATTCGGCGTCGGCCTTGGCGAAGTCGTGCAGCACGTAGTTCGACATCTGGTCCTTGTCGCCCGGATGGCCGACGCCGAGGCGTACACGCCAATAGCCCGGGTCGAGATAGGCGTCGATCGAGCGCAGCCCGTTGTGGCCAGCGTGTCCGCCACCGCACTTGACGCGGATCTTGCCCGGGGCGAGGTCGACCTCGTCGTGGATCACGACGATGCGGTCGACCGGCACCTTGAAGAATCGCGCCGCCGCCGCCACCGATCGGCCGGAGTCGTTCATATAAGTGGTCGGCTTCAAGGCGCGCACCTTCTCGCCGGCAATCTCGCCTTCGGCGACGAGCCCTTCGAAGCGCGCACGAAACGGCCCGAAGGAATGGCGGCGGACGATCTCGTCCACCGCCATATAGCCGATGTTATGCCGATGCCTGGTGTATCCCGGACCAGGATTGCCCAGGCCGACCAGCAACAGCATGAAGCGGGACGCGGTCGGCCGTTACTTCTTGCCGCCTTTCTTTTCGCCCTTCTTGTCGCCCTTCTTGTCGGCTGGGGCGGCGGCCGGGGCCGCCGGCTTCTTGTCAGCGCCCGCCGCCGCGGCAGCCGGGGCCGCGCCGCCGGCCGCAGCCGGCGCGCCAGGCGCGCCGGGCGCGGGCGCGGCACCCTCGGCCGGA
>JACQDQ010000446.1 GCA_016201015.1 Pseudomonadota bacterium
AGATCGCGTTGCTGCCATAGCTTTTGGACAGGCGTTCGACGAGCAACTCAGGCATGCAGGCGCACCCCCATGCGCAGGGCGACCGCCAACCCCGCGCCGATCAGAATGACGTTGACCACCGACAGCGCCGCGATCAGATCGAGACCGCCCGTGCCCCACAGCGACACGATGAGCGAGCCGATCACTTCCGTGCCGGGACCGAGCAGATAGACGCCGGTCGAGTACTCGCGACAGAAGATCATGAAGATCAACAGCCAGCTGCCGATCAGGCCGAAGCGGATCAGCGGCAATGTCACGTCGCGATAGACGCGCGACGGCCGCGCGCCGGCGGTTCGCGCCGCCTCCTCGAGTTCCGGCCAGACCTGAAGCAGTGTCGAGGATATGAGCCGGAGCCCGTAGGCCAGCCAAACGACGGTGTAGGCGATCCAGACGCTGACCAGGGTCGAGCGGAACGGTGCCAGCGGCTTGATGAACAGGAACAGCCAGAGGAAGGCGAGGCCGGCGAGCAGCCCGGGCAGCGCGCGCGGCATCATCACCATGTAGTCGATTGCCATCGCCCCACGCCCCGGCCAGCGATGGGCGATCAGTGCAATCGCCGCGTATACGACGACCGCCAGCGCGCCGCCGATGGTGCCGATCGCCAGCGTGTTGACGATGCCGCGGACGAGATTGGGGTATTCGACCATCTCGGCGAAATGGTCGAGGGTCAGCACATCGGTGATCCTCACGCCCTCGCCCCACGTGCTGACCACCGAGCGCAGGGCGACGCCGCTGAGCGGCACGATTACGGTGACGCCGAGCCAGAGGGCGACGACGGCGAGCGCCAGCCAGCGGTAGCGGCCGAGCGGCAGCGGCCGCGCCGCCATGCCCTTGCCGCGCACGGTCACGTAGAGCTGTCCGACCTTCAGCAGATGGCGCTGCAGGTAGACGAGCGGCAGCGTCACCGCGACGATGGCGACGGCGACCACCGCCATCAGATGATACGACGGCGTGCCGAGCAGGTTGGTGAGCTTGTAGAGATAAGTGGTGAGAACCAGAAGGCCGGCCGGATCGCCGAGCACGAGCGGCAGCCCGAACAGCTCGAATCCCAGGAAGAATACGAGCACGCCGCTGAATACCAGCGCCGGCAGCACCAGCGGCAGGCTGACCGTCAACGCGACGCGCCAGACATTGGCCCCGGTCGTGCGCGCCGCCTCCTCGACCTCGGGGTTCAAGCTGCGGAGCGCCGATGACGTGTAGAGATAGACATGCGGCACATGGTCAATCCGGCGATCAGGATCAGTCCGGTCGTCGAGTAGAGATTCCACGGCACGACGCCGGTCAGGCTCTTCGCCCACAGCGAGAAGAAGCCGACCGGTCCGACGGCGACGACGTAGCCGAAGGCGATGACGACAGGCGACAGGAAGATCGGTACCAGCAGCAGCGGCTCGAGCCAGCGCCGACCCGGCAGGTCGGTCCGCGTCACCAGGAAGGCGAGGACACCGCCGAGCGGCATGGCGATCGCGGTCATGCCGCTGGCGATCATCACCGAAGTCAGGAACGCTTCGCGGAAATCCGGATCGAACAGCACGTAGGCGTAGGCGCCGAGGCCGAACTTCGCCGCCGGCATGAAGAACGGGGCGTCGAGAAAGCTTTGGTATACGACCAGCCCGAGCGGCGCCGCGACCATGACGGCCACCGCCAGGACGCCCGCCCAGCGGACCGGATGACGACGCATCAGCGCGACGGCGTGTCGTCGCTTGATCAGGTTCGACTCAGCCGCGGACGCTCTGCTTCCACTTGCCCAGCACCTCGAGCCGCTTGCCTTGCTCGAGGTATTGCAGAAGAGACGTGTTGACCGGGATCGGCCGCAGCTTGTCGCCAAGCTCCTTCTTGAGCGCGGCGGCGGTCGCCGGCCCGGTCACGTCCTCGCGGACCGCGTAGAGCAGCGACTGGTTGGCCAGGACATCCTGGCCACGCTTCGACAGCAGATAGTCGAGAAACAGCTTGGCGGCATTGGGGTGGCGCGCGGTCTTGGAAATGAAGGCGACGCGCGACAGCCCGAGGGTGAAGTCGGTCGGATTGACGAAGGCGAGATTCGGATCCTTCTTTTGCCGCAGAAGCGCGTAGGAGCCGAAGATGTTGTAGGCGACCAGATGCTCGCCGGAGGTCACCTTCTCCATCATCGCCCCGGCCGAGGTGTAGTACTTGGCGCCGCTCTTGCCGAAGGCGCGGGCGAGGTCCCAGTATTGCGGCCAAGCCGCGGCATCCTGGGTCGTCAGCAGGAAGCCGACGCCGCTTTTCTCCGTGTCGTAGCAGGTCACTTTGCCTTTGAAGACGTCCGGCTTCTCCGTGATGAGCCGCGCCAGATCGGCGTGCGACTTCGGCACCGCATCGGCAGGCAGCAGACGCTTGTTGTAGACGATCACCAGCGGCTCGAAGGTCGTGCCGTAGGCCTGGTTCTCGAACACCGCCCAGGACGGCAGGTGCTGCGCTTCGGGCGACGCATAGACGAGCGCATTCTTGTCGGCGACCAGCTTCATCTGCAGGTCCATCGCCGAGCTCCACAGGAAGTCGCCGGTCCCCGCCGCCGCGGCCACCTCGCCGATAAAGCGATTATAGAGCTCGGTCGAGTTCAGGTCGTTGTATTCGACCGAAAGGAATGGGAAGAGTGACTTGAAGTCCTTGAGCAGCGGCTCGGCACTGGCGGAATCGGTCGTGGCGTAGACGACCAGCTTGCCTTCCTTTTGCGCCCCGGCGACCACGTCCTTGTAGGCGGCCGGATATCCGGCCGGAACGGTCTGCGCGGCAACCGGTCCTGCCGCCGCCAGAGTCAAGCCGACGAGTCCCGCGACAAGCCAAGAGCGCTGCGTCATCACCTTCTCCCATTTCCTGCCCAGATCGCCGCCGGTTCGTGTTCAGGTCCGGTTTGGCGCCCGCCGGGCATTCGGCCCCGGCGGCGATTTGTCGACGTCGCAAATGGCTCGGCCATTTGGAAACGTAATCTAGCCTCGCCCCGAGGGCGTTGCCAAGGGCAACCGCCGCTTGCCCGTCACGCGGCCCCGCTATCGAGCCCGTCGTCGGCGAGGGTGGCCGCCGCCGCAAGTCTGCGGTCATAGCCGAGGCTCGCTTGCAGGAGCTGCCGCGTGTAGGAGTGTCTGGGCCGATTGCCGGCGAGGTCGTCGACCGTCAGCTCCTCGTAGATCTTGCCCTGGTTCATGACGGCGAGCCGGTGGCACATATGCGCGATGACCGCGAGATCGTGGCTGACCAGGATGCAGGTCAACCGCGCCTGGCTGCGGATATCGGCGAGCAGGTTCAGGATTTCCGCCTGCACGGAGACGTCGAGCGCCGAGGTCGGCTCGTCGAGCAGCAGAATCTTGGGCTCCAGGATCAACGCGCGGGCGATCGCCACGCGTTGGCGTTGGCCGCCGGAGAGCTGATGCGGATAGCGAAAACGGAACGCCGGGCCAAGGCCGACCTGCTCTAGAACCTGGGCGATGCGCTGATCGGCGCGGTCGAGACCGTGGATGGCGATGGGTTCCATCAATGTCGTGTTGACGGTGTGTCGCGGGTGCAGTGATCCGTAGGGGTCCTGGAACACCATCTGCACCTTCTTGAAGAAGCTGCGCTGGCGCTTCGGCTCCAAGCGCGCCCCGTCGATGATAATCTGGCCGTGCCAGTGGTCGTTGAGGCCGCTGAGCGCCCGCAGGATCGTCGACTTGCCGCAGCCGGACTCGCCGACCAGGCCGAACGTGTCGCCGGCCTCGACCTGGAACGACACGCCGTCGACGGCGTGCACCAGGCTCTCGCCGGAACCGAACGCGACGCTCAAGTCTTCGACGGCGATCATCGCCATGCCGGCTCACTCCGTAAGCCAGGCCGGGTCGCGATTGAGCACGGCCAGCCGCGGCCGTCGCTCCGCGATGCGGGGCAGGGATGCCAGCAGGCCTTGCGTGTAGGCATGGCGCGCATGACGCAACTCGGACGCCTTGCAGGACTCGACGATGCGGCCGGCATACATGATGAGCACGCGATCGCAGAAGGTGGCGACCAGATTGAGATCGTGGCTGATGAACACCAGGCCGAGCCCGCGCCTGGTCACCAGATCGTCGATGATCGCCAGCACCTGCATGCGCACCGTTACGTCGAGGGCGGAAGTCGGCTTATCGGCGATCAGCATCGCCGGTTCCGGCATCAGCATCATCGCGATCATGACGCGCTGCCCCATGCCGCCCGAGATTTCGTGCGGATAGAGGTCGTAGACGCGCCTGGGGTTGTGGATCCTGACCGCCGCCAGCATCTCGAGCACGCATTCGCGCGTTCGTGCCTTGCCTTCCCGCTTGTCGGGCGGAATCGCTTCGGCGATCTGATCGCCGACGCGCATGATCGGGTCGAGCGAGAATTTGGGGTCCTGCAGGATCAGCGAAATCCGCCGCCCGCGCACGCGAAGCATGTCGCGCTCGGTCGCCGCCATGATATCGAGCTCCTGAAACCTGAGCGCGCGCGCCTCGACCATCGCGTTGGCCGGCGTCAGCTTGAGGATCGCGCGGCCGGTCATCGACTTCCCGGACCCGGATTCGCCGACGATGCCGACCTTCTCGCGGCCCAGGGTGAAGCTCACGCCGCGCACCGCCTCGACGATGCGATGCGGCGTCAGGAAGCGGATCGACAGATCCTCGACCGTCAGCAGCGGCGCCTCGGCGGCGGCGACCACGGTTACTCCGTCCTCGGATCGAGGACATCGCGCAGGCCATCGCCGAACAGGTTGAAGGCTAGGCTGGTCAGGAGAATCGCCAAGCCCGGCATCGCGGCCAGCCACCAGCTGCCGATCATGTACTGACGCCCGGTCGACAGCATGGCGCCCCATTCCGGCATCGGCGGTTGCGCGCCGAGACCGAGGAAGCCGAGGCCGGCGGCGGTGAGGATGATGCCCGCCATGTTGAGCGTGATGCGCACGATCACCGACGGCATGCACATCGGAACGACGTGCTTGACGATGATGCGGACCGACGAGGCGCCTTGAATCCGGGTCGCCGCGATATAGTCGCTCGACCGGATGGTGAGCGTTTCGGCGCGCGCCAGCCGGGCGATCGGCGGCCAGGCGGTGAGCGCGATGGCGATGACGGCGTTCTCGATGCCGGGGCCGAGCGCGGCAACGAAGGCGAGCGCCAGGACGAGACCGGGAAATGAAAGGAAGACGTCGGTGATGCGCATGAGGACGGTGTCGGTCCATCCTCCGAAATACCCGGCAGTCGTGCCGATGATGAGCCCGAGCGGCGCCGCGATCACGGCGACGAGACAGGCGATATAAAGCGTGATGCGCGACCCATAGACGAGACGGCTATAGATGTCGCGGCCGAGTTCGTCGGTGCCGAGCCAATGATCGCCGCTTGGCGGTTGCAGGCGGGTGGTCAGGTTCTGCTCGTTGACCTCGTATTGGGCAAGCCACGGCGCCAGGATCGCCACCAACAGGAGAGCAACGAGAATCACCAGTCCGATCACGGCAAGAGGATTGCGCAGGAACCGCAGCCAGCCGAAATACATCCGCTGGAAACTCGCCTGGCGCGGCGAGGTGGTAACTTCAGCCGTGAGCCAGGCGTGCCAACCCTGATGCGAGGGTGCCGACACCGCGGTCGAATGGGCGTTGCCGGTCATCTTGTGCGCGGATCGAGCAACCGGTAAAGCAGATCGGAGGCGAGATTGAGCCCGACGAAGATCACGCCGATGATCAGCGTGCAGGCGAGCACCGCGTTCATGTCGCCGGCAAGCAGGCCGGAGGTCAGGTAGCGGCCGAAGCCGGGCCAGGCGAACACCGTCTCCGTCAACACGGCGCCCTCCAGCAGGAAGGCATAGGCGAGGGCGATCACCGTGACGAGCTGCACCAGGATGTTGCGGAAGGCATGGCGCCAGATCACGCGCCACTTGGACAGCCCCTTGACCCGCGCGGCGATGACGTATTCCTGCCCGAGCTGCTCCAGCATGAAGCTGCGGGTCATGCGGCTGATATAGGCCATCGAGGCGAAGCCGAGGATGCTGGCCGGCAGAATGATGTGGCTGGCGGCATTCCAGAACACCTCCCATTCGCCGGCAAGCGCCGCATCGATCAGTATCGATCCGGTCACCAAGTCGACGACATCGATGTAGTAGACGTCGAGGCGTCCCGGACCGCCGACCCAGCCAAGCGCGGCATAGAAGACGGTG
>JACQDQ010000452.1 GCA_016201015.1 Pseudomonadota bacterium
GCGATTCTGGTCGCCCGTGGTGGGCCGGGCCAGGGCGAGGCGGTACCGCTCGGCCTGATCGAGGCCTCCGCCTGCGGCGCGCCGTTCATCTGCGGCAACGAAGACGGCTCGGTCGAGGCGATCAACCCGGCACGACCGAACGGTATCGCGATAGATCCGGCGAGTTCGGATGCACTCGCCGCCACGCTGCGCCGCTTCGCCGACGACGCAGCCCTGGTCGCCGAAATGGGCGCGAACGGCCGCAAATTCGTCGAGGATGTGTTCCGCTACGAGAAATTCCTCGAGCGCCAAGGCGAGTTGATCGAGCGCTATATCGTGCCGTCAATGGCTGCAATGCGCGATTCCGTCTCTGGCAGGGGCGGGTTTGAAACCCGCCCCTACGACAAATCATCATAGATTTTGTGCCCAATGATCGAGCGCATCGGACGGCCGGTGTATGATCCCCGCGCCCATTCGTGACAGGAGCGCGCCGCCCGGGGCCCGCAATGCCGTGTCGAAATACCGCGAACGCATCTATGGCGATTACGTCCAAGCCGCGACCAGGCCGCTGGCGCCGGCCGATCGTGCGGGCCTCGAAGCCGCGCGGCCGCATCTCGCGCGGCTGATCGCGGAACACTTTCCACCCGACCGCAATGCGTCGATCTTCGAGCTGGGCTGCGGCCACGGCGCGCTGCTGCATTTCGCGCGCCAGGCCGGCTACGCGAAGGTGAGCGGAGTCGACGCCTCGCCGGCGCAGGTGGCGGCGGCCCGTGCCCTCGGCATCGACGGCGTGCGCCAGGGCGATCTTTTCGCCGCGCTCAAGGCCTTGCCGGCCGAAAGCCAGGATGCGGTCATCGCCTATGACGTGATCGAGCATTTCACCAAGGACGAGCTGATCGACGCCGTCGACGAGGTGCGACGCGTGCTGAGGCCTGGCGGGCGGTGGATCGTGCATGCGCCGAACGGCGCCTCGCCCTTCGCCGGGATAATGCGCTATGGCGATCTGACGCACGAGCTGGCCTTCACCGCCGAGTCGCTGACGCAGCTTTTCCTGTCGTCCGGCTTCCACTCGGCGACATTTCAAGAAGACACGCCCGTAGCCCATGGCCTCAAGAGCGCCGCGCGCCAGATTCTCTGGAAGCTGGTACGGCAGGCGCTGCGCGCCTACCTCGCTGTCGAAACCGGCGCGACGCAGCCCGTGCTGACCCAGAACCTGATCGCCGTGGCGGTGAAGTAATGTGCGGCATCGTCGCCCTGTTCGCCTATGGCGCCGCGGCGCCGCCCGTCGGCGCCGGCGAGCTGACGGCGATCCGCGACGCCATGGCCGCGCGCGGACCGGACGGCGTGGGCATTTGGATTTCGGCCGACGCCCGCGTCGGCCTCGGCCATCGCCGCCTGTCGATCATCGATCTGCGCGCCATCGCCGATCAGCCGATGGAACACGGCAACGGCAGGCTGCAGATCGTCTTCAACGGCGAGATCTATAACTATAAGGCCTTACGCCAGCAGCTCACGCGGGAAGGCCACGTGCTGCGCACCGAATCCGACACCGAGGTGCTGCTGCATCTCTACGACCGCGACGGGCCGGCGATGACGCGGCATCTGCGCGGCATGTATGCCCTCGCCATCTGGGACGAACGCCGCCACGGAATGTTTCTGGCACGCGACCCGTTCGGCATCAAGCCGCTCTACTACGCCGATGACGGCAAGACCGTCCGCGTCGCCTCGCAGGTCAAGGCGCTGCTCGCCGGCGGCGGCATCGACGCGCGGCCGGAGCCGGCCGGCCATGTCGGCTTCTTCCTGTGGGGAAACATCCCCGACCCCTACACGCTCTATCGCGATATCCGCGCCCTGCCCGCCGGCAGCACGTTGTGGATCGACGAGCGCGGCGTCGGCCGGCCGGTGCCGTTCTTCGACCCCGCGCGTTCGCTCAAGGAGGCGACGCCGGCCATGCCGGCGACGCAGCGCGAGACGCTACGCGCGGCACTGGCCGACAGCATCGCGCATCACATGGTGGCTGACGTGCCGGTAGGTCTGTTCCTTTCCGCCGGGCTCGATTCGACGACGATCGCGGCCCTCGCCGTCGAGGACGGCGCGGCCAACCTCAACACGCTGACCCTCGGCTTCCGCGAGTTTGCCGGCGGTGCGAACGACGAGACCGCGCTCGCCGAAGAGGTCTCCCGCCAGCGCGGCACGCGCCACGAGACGCGCTGGGTGCTCGCCGGCGAGTTCGCGCAGGAACGCACGAAACTGCTCGCGGCGATGGATCAACCGTCGATCGACGGCGTCAACACCTACTTCGTCGCGCGGGCCGCGCACGCCGCCGGCCTCAAGGTGGCGATGTCCGGGCTCGGCGGCGACGAGCTGTTCGCCGGCTATCCAGGCTTTCGCCAGATTCCGCGTCTCGTATCGGCGCTGTCGCCGTTCGCAGCGCTGGCCCCGCTCGGCCGCTTGGCGCGCACCGCGACCGCCGGCTGGCTCGGCCGCCTCACCTCGCCCAAATATGCCGGCCTGCTCGAATATGGCGGCGGCTGGGCCGGGGCCTATCTGCTGCGGCGCAGCCTCTATATGCCGTGGGAGCTTGAGTCGGTGCTGCCCCGCGAGCTTGTCGTCGAGGGACTCGCCGCGCTCGATACGTTGCCGCGCCTTACTGCGAGTCTCGATGCGCTCGACAATCCACGACTCAAGGTGACGGCGCTGGAGCTCGCCTGGTACATGCGGAATCAATTGCTGCGCGACGCCGATTGGGCCGGCATGGCGCATTCACTCGAGATTCGGGTGCCGTTCGTCGACGTGGAGTTGCTGGAGCGCCTGGCGCCGCTGCTCGCCTCGGCCGCGCCGCCGGGCAAGGCCGCCATGGCCGACACGCCGCGCACGAAGCTGCCCGACGGCGTCCGCAGCCGCGCCAAGACCGGCTTCGTCGTACCGGTGCGCGAATGGGTCATGGGCATGCAGGGGACGCCAGCCGCCGCCGCTCATGATCGCGGCCTACGCGGTTGGGCGCGGATGGTGTACACGGCCTTCACGGATCCGGCGCAGCCGATCGCGCGCGCTGCCGCCGCGCAGTAACTGCCATGCACGACCGCACGCGCCGCAAGCTGCGCCTCGCCTATCTGGTGACGCACCCGATTCAGTACCAGGCGCCGCTGCTGCGCCGGATCAATGCCGAGCCCGACATTGCTCTCACCGCCTTCTTCGCCACCGATTTCTCGGCGCGTTCCTTCGTTGCCGGCGAGTTCAACCGCAAGATCGAATGGGATGTGCCGCTGCTCGACGGCTATGACCACGAGGTGCTGCCGCAATTCGGCGGCCCCGGCGAACTCGGTCAGTTGCCGCCGCTCGATTTCTGGCGGCCGCTCAGCTACGGCTTCGCGCGAAGACTCGCCGCAGGGCAGTTCGACGCGCTGTGGATTCACGGCTACGCCCGCTGGGCGCATTGGTGCGCGATGGTCTCCGCCCGGCGGCTCGGGGTCAAGGTGCTGCTGCGCGACGAGGCGACCGCGATTTCGGCATCGCGCAGCGCGGCGAAGCGCGCGGCAAAGCGCGCGTTTTTCGCCGGGCTCGGCCGCATGGTCGACGCGTTCCTCGCCATCGGCACGCTCAATCGCCGCTATTACGCCGATAACGGCATCGCGGAGAGTCGCCTCTTCTCGGTGCCCTATGCCGTCGACAACGCGCATTTCCGCGCCGGCGCGGAGAAGGCGTCGGCACAACGCGAGGCATTGCGCGCCCAACTGGGCCTCGAACCCGGACGGCCGATCCTGCTATTCGCAGCAAAGCTGATCGAGCGCAAGCGTCCCGCCCAGCTCATCGAGGCCTTCGGCCGCGTGCATCGCGAGCCGGCGCTGCGCCGCCCCTATCTCCTGTTCGCCGGCGATGGGCCGCTGCGCGCCGCGCTCGAGGCGCAGGCCGCGGCGCAGGCGCCCGGCGCGGTGCGCTTCCTCGGCTTCCAGAGCCAGTCGGAGCTGCCGCGCTGTTACGATCTGTGCGATGCCTTCGTCCTGCCCTCCGGCCTCGAGGCTTGGGGCCTGGTGGTCAACGAGGTGATGTGCGCCGGCCGCGCCGTCATCGTCAGCGACCGAGTCGGCGCCGCTGCCGATCTTGTGCATCCGGGCGAGAACGGGGCGATCTTCCGCACCGATGATGCGGCAGATCTCGCCCGCGCCATGCGCGACGTGCTGACCGATTCCGCGCGGCTCGCGGCGATGGGCCGTCGCAGCATGGAGATCATCTCGCGCTGGAGCTTCGAAGAGGACGTGGCCGGCCTGCGCCACGCGCTCGACGCCGTCTGTCCCGGACATCTGCTCAAGCCCGTTGCATGAAGGACATCTCGGTTTCCTTCGTCGCGACCGCGCTGATCCAGGCCGCGAACATCGCCACCGGTCTGCTCGCCGCCCGCCTGCTGCTGCCCGACGGCCGCGGCGAGCTCGCGGCGATCCTGCTATGGCCTGGTTTGATGGCCGAGATCGGCGTGCTCGGCCTCTCCGATGCCCTCCTTTATCGCGCGGCGACGCGCGCCGCCGACCCACGCCAACTTTTCGCCAGCGTGATGACGCTTGCCGCGGGGTTGACCGTCATCCTGATCGCCGCCGCGTTCGTCCTCCTGCCCTACACCTTCGCGCAGCATCGCCCGGAGGTGCTGCGCATCGCCTTGGTCTATGCTTGCGCCTTCCTGCCGATCAATTTCGCCGCGCTGTTCGTGACGACGCTGTTCCAGGGCCAGCTCGAGCTGGGAACCTGGAACGGGCTGCGTTGCCTCGTCGCCTTCGGCTATCTGCTGTTCATCGGACTCGCACTGGCGACCGGCCGTGCCGACGCCGGCGGCTTCGCCGCGGCCAATATCCTGGCCAGCCTGCTCGCCATGGTCGTCGGCCTGCTGCTTCTCGCGCGCCGCGGCTGGATCGGTTGGCGCGCGCGAATCGAGACGATGCGCGGGATGCTCGGCTATGGCATCAAGGTCCATGTCGGCGAAATGCTGAATGTCGTGCGCCAACGGCTCGACCAAGCGCTTGTCGCGCTGTGGCTGCCCAGCGCCGATCTCGGGCTCTACGTCGTCGCCCTCACCGTCGCCAACGGGCCGATGATCCTCGGCTTCACCATCGCCAATGTCGCCTTTCCCAAGATCAGCCAGCAGACGACGGACGCCGGCAAGCGCGTCGTGTTTGGTCGTTACTTCCGTTTCAGCCTGGCCGTGGCCCTGCTTGCCGCGCTCGGCGTCGCGGCGGTCAGCGACTGGCTGGTGCCGCTGCTGTTCGGCCGGCCCTTCGCGCCGGCGAGCCCGATCGTGCACATCATGCTGATCGGCCTGGTGCCGCTCGCCGCCAAGCTGATGTTCATGCAGGCGCTCAAGGCGTGGGACCGCTCGCTCGTCATCGGCCGCGCCGAAGGATTCGGCCTGGTCGTGGCCGCGGCGGCGCTGGCGCTGCTGCTGCCGCGCTATGGCATCTACGGCGCGGCGTGGAGCCTGGTCGCCGCTACTTTCGCCGCCGCCGGCGCCATGGCCGTGTCGCTCCAGCGGCAGCTCGCTATCGGTGTCGTGGCGCTGCTGCGGCCGACGCAAGACGATTGGCGGCTGGTCGGGCAGTTGCTGCGCCGCACGCCGCAATGACCGGCCCGCACCAAGCCCTCGCCCGCCACCGCGGGATCGTCCATCATCCGGGCTCGAACCATCTCGCCTATGAGTTGGTCGCCGGGCTGCAGGAGGCAGGGTTCGCCTGCGCGTTCGAGACCGGCTTCTTCTTCGTGCCGGACGGAACCGCGGCGCATCTTGTCCGCTGCCTGCCCAAAGCGATCGCGACTCGGATGGAGAGCGAGCTGCGGCGGCGCTTCCACCCCGGTGTCGATCCGCGGCGCCTGACGCTCCACCCGCTCCCCGAGATCCTCCATGTCGGGCTCAACCGCGTCGGCCTGGCGGGAAGCGGCCTCGCCCGCGTCATCGACTGGCGCAACAACATCGTCGATCGCGCGGTGGCACGGCGCGTGCGCCGCGAAAGGCCGGATTTCGTCGTCGGCCATGACGGCTCGGCGCTGCTCGCGCAGCGGGCGGCGCGCGAAATCGGTGCCGTCGCGGTGCTCAACCAGGTGATCGGACATATCGAGGCCGGGCTCGCGCTGTTCCGCGAGGAGTCGGCGCTGGCGCCCGAATTCGCCGAGACGCTGGTGGCGCCACCCGCCGCGATCGTCGAGCGCTGCGCGCAGGAAATCCGCGAGGCCGACCATATCCTCGTGCCCTCGGATTATGTCCGCGAGACGTTGACCGCCCGCGGCGCGGCGGCGGAGTGCGTTCACGTGCTGCCCTACGGCGTCGATACGGCGCGGTTTCGTCCGGCACCGCGCGCCGCCGACGGCAAGTTTCGCCTGCTGTTTGTCGGAACCTTGAGCCAGCGCAAGGGCATCAAGTATCTGCTCGAAGCCGTGCGGCGGCTCAAGCTCCGCGATGCCGAGCTCATCCTGGTCGGGCGGATGGTCGGTGACCCGGCGGCGCTCGCGCCCTATCGCGACAGCATGCGCCACGTGCCCCACGTCCCCTATCACGAGGTACACGCGCTGTTTCAGCAGGCCGATATCTTCGTCTATCCTTCGCTGCACGAGGGCTCGGCCTTCGCCACCTACGAGGCGTTGGCCAGCGGCCTGCCCGTCGTGACGACGCCCAATACCGGCTCGGTGGTACGCGACGGCGTGGACGGTTTCCTAGTGCCGATCCGCGATGTCGAGGCGCTGATGGCGAAGATCGAGACATTGTATCGCGACCGCGCGCAGCGTGCGGACATGGCGGTCAAGGCGCGGGCACGGGCCGAGGAATTCACCTGGGCGCAGTATCGCGCCCGGCTCGTCGACTATTTCGACCGCTTCCTCGGGCAAAGCCGCAAGCTCTGATACAATCACTACTTCAAGTAGTTTATATATAAACTTGATGTTTTACTTTAACAGCCATGCCTATCCTCACTAATTCCATACCGCCCCTTGAAGCCACCGGCGGCGTTACCACATAATCTAGGCCCTCGGGGTAAGCCCGAGGGGTTTGGTGTTGAAGCTGTCAACCATCAACATGATGGACAATAGCTCGACTGTGAACGTCACACCGGCGAAAGCCAGTGCGACCGGGCACACAAGATGCATGATCATAATCTTGACCTCTCGCCTAATATAGCAGGCGACGTTCTGTTCGCAGGTATCGAGGTGCCGCATTGCCTCGATAGAACGTCTGGTGGAGGCGTAGGCAGGCCGAAGCTGGGACGCGTGCACTGGAGGGGTAGTTCCTCTATGGAACTGGATTGCTGCGGGATCCCACCCTCCAGTTTTGCTCCCGATGTCAAAACATTTTGAAATTGTGAGGCCGCGCTGGTTCAAAACCCGCGGCTATCGACATTTTGATGATCTTATTTCATTAAAAGACGCCGCAGAGTATGTGTCCAACTCCAAAAACATCGAGACGCACTCCTTTCTTCCGTTTTTGTCCTATTCAAAGACGGTGCCGCGCTATTCTCCTGAAGAGCACAAGATTAAGGAAAAAAGACGGCCGATCGCATA
>JACQDQ010000453.1 GCA_016201015.1 Pseudomonadota bacterium
CGCGACAGGGATACAGCAAGACAAGATTTCGGCGCTGCAGTACTGCCGCCACCTGCTCCAGCAGCCTGCGAGCGCTGGGGTTCACGCGACCGCGGCCGGCTTTCGCAACTGCCAAGCCCGGCCGGGAACGGCGGCGAGCAGGGCCTTCGTGTATTCGTGCTGCGGTCGCGCGAAAATGTCGGCCGTCGTGCCCTGCTCGACAATCTTGCCGTCCTTCATCACGGCGATTTCCTCGCAGACGTGCGCGGCAACGCGCAGATCGTGCGTGATGAACAGCATCGACAGGTCGAAGGCGCTCCGCAGTTCGTCAAGGAGATCGAGAACCTGCTTCTGCACGGAGACGTCGAGGGCCGAGACCGGCTCGTCGGCGATGATCAGCTTCGGCTTCACGGCGAGCGCGCGGGCGATACCGATGCGCTGACGCTGCCCGCCGGAAAACTCGTGGGGGTATCGATCCGCTGCCTTGGGGTCCAGCCCGACGAGCCGCAACAGCTCTCGCGCTTCGCTCAAGGCCACTTTTCGGCTTGTCCCATTGACGATCGGGCCCTGAGCGACGATGTCGCCGACCCGCCATCGCGGATTGAGCGATGCAAACGGGTCCTGAAAGATCATCTGCAGGTTCTTGCGGTGCGGCCGCAGCCTGGCTCGCGACAACCCGGCAATGTCCTCGCCTTCGAGCAGAATTGCGCCGCGGTCCGGCCGCTCGAGCCCGACGATGCAACGCGCCAACGTCGACTTGCCGGAACCGGACTCGCCCACCAGCGCGAGCGATCGCCCTGTAGACGCTTCGAGGCTTACGCCGGCGACCGCATGCACCCGGCGCCGGCCGAATGAGAATGCGCCGCCCCGGCCCGCGTACGTCTTTTCGACACCCGATACCGTGAGAAGATTCCGCCTCGACGTTTGTGTTTGCCTGTCGCGCACGAAATGGCGCGGGACGAGGCTTGGGACGGCGGCGATAAGGGCGCGCGTGTAGTCGTGCTGCGGCTGCATCAACACGTCTTCCGCCGGCCCCTGCTCGACGAGTACCCCGTGCCGCATGACGGCGACGCGGTCCGCGATTTCGGCCACGACGCCGAAGTCGTGCGTGATGAACATGATCGCGGTGCCATGCCGCGCCTGGAGTTCCTTGAGCAGCCGCAAGATCTGCGCCTGTGTCGTTACATCCAGCGCGGTCGTCGGCTCGTCGGCAATGATCAGCGCCGGCTCGAGCGCCAGCGCCATGGCGATCATGACCCGCTGCCGCTGCCCACCCGAGAGTTCGTGCGGGTAGCTCGAAAGAATCCGCTCGGGCTCGGGCAACCTGACATCGCGGAAAACCTCGACGACGCGCTTGCGGCGTTCCCTCGGACGCAGCCCGGTGTGAACCTCGATGATCTCATCGGCCTGGCGGCCGACAGTCATCAGCGGATTCAGCGCGACCATGGGCTCTTGGAAGATCATGGCGATACGACCGCCGCGCACGCCGCGAATGCCTTCGAGAGACAAGGTCAGCAGGTCTTTGCCCTCGAACAACACGCGCCCGCCGGTGACGGAAACATGCGGCTCGGGCAGCAGGCGCAAGATCGCCTTGGCCATGACCGACTTGCCGGAGCCCGACTCGCCGACCACGCACAGCATCTCTTTTCGCAGGACCTCGAGAGAGACGCCGTCCACGGCCCGAGTGCGGTCGGCCCAAGGCGGCAACGCGACAGTCAGATTCTCAATGACCAGAACCGCGTCGCTCACAGATCGCGCAGCCTCGGGTTGAGCGCATCGTTGAGCCCCTCGCCGACAAGATTGATCGAGAGCACGGTGAGCAGGATGGCGGTCCCCGGCACGGTCACCAGCCACCAGGCATCGCGCAAGAACGCCCGCCCGGCGCCGATCTGAAAGCCCCAGCTCATCAAATTGGGGGCGCCGAGACCCAGGAAAGAGAGCGCCGATTCGATCAAAATCGCATTCGCGACCAATAGCGAGCCCGTGACGATAAGCGGCGACAGCGCATTTGGCAGCACCTGACCGACCAGAATGGCCATGTCACGCTGGCCGACGACGACGGCTGCCTGGACGAATTCGCGCGCCTTGATGGTGAGCACCTCGCCGCGCGTGATACGCGCGATCGGCGGCCAACTGACCGTGGCGATCGCGATGACGACGCTGGTACCCGAGGGAGAGAGAATCGCCACCAAAACGATGGCGAAGATGAATGACGGAATCGTCTGGAAGAATTCAGTCAGCCGCATCAATACGTCGTCAACGATGCCGCCATAGAAGCCGGAGATCGAGCCGACGAACGTACCGAAGGCGACGGCTGCAACGGTCGCAAGAATGGCGATCAGCAGCGAAGTTCGCGCGCCGTGGACCAGGCCGGCGGCAAGACTGCGACCGAGCGAGTCGGTGCCGAACAAGAACTCGCCAATCGGCGGCGCAAAGGGCTTGGAGACGATCGCGAACGGAGTTCCGGGCGCCAAGACGGACGCACCGACCGCGACGACGACCACAAAGGCAAGCCAGACGAAGCCGATCGCGACGCGCGGATTGCCCAGGAAGCGGCGCCAGAAGCTCCGCATCAGCCGACCCTGATCCGCGGATCGAGAAGAATGTAAACGATGTCGACGATGATGTTCACAACCACCACGAGACAGGAGGAAATGAAGAATATGCCGAGCAGCAAATTCAGGTCGCGGGCGAACAGGGATTGAAAGGCGAGCTGGCCAAGACCCGGCCAAGCGAAGACGGACTCGACGACGACCGAGCCGCCGAGCAACCCGCCGACCTGGACGCCGGCGACCGTGACGACCGGCAACAACGCGTTCCTCACGACATGGCGAATCGTAATCTGGCGCTCGGCCAGCCCCTTCGCCCGCGCGGTCGTCACATAGTCGAGCCCGCGTTGATCGAGCATGGTCGCGCGCATGAGGCGGGCATAGAGCGCTATGTAGAACAGCGAGAGCGTGACGGCGGGCAGGATGAGGTGCTTTGCGATGTCGGCTGCGCGCTCCCATCCTTCGTAGAAGGCGGCCGCATCTTCCATGCCGGAGGTGGGCAACCAGTCGAGCTTGATGGAGAAGAGCAGGATCAGCATCAAGCCGATCCAGAAGAGCGGCATGGCATAGGAAATGATCGCCAGCAAGGAGATGACGTGGTCTTTCCAGCTCCGCACCCAGACGGCTGCGAACAGTCCCAGAAGAACCCCGCCGCCGACGGAAAGCACGAGAGTCGTACCCATCAGCAGCAGGGTCGGCCAGAGGCGGCCGAGGATGAGCGGAAGTACCGGACTCGCATTGCGAAACGAGTACCCGAGGTCGAGCACTAGGATGTTCTTGACGTAGACGGCAAGCTGAACCGGTACGGGCTTGTCCAGCCCGAACCGCTCGCGCAGCTGTTGAATATACTCCGCCGGCGCTCCACCGGCCTCGCCGGCCAGCACCGTTGCCGCGTCCCCGGGGGCGAGCTGCAGCAAAAGAAAGTTCAGAACCACCACGCCCAGGACGACGGGGATCGCTTGCAGTATCCGCCGAAGCAGGTAACGCAACAGCCGTGCGGCGCCCATCGCTTACTGTCTGGTCTCACGTGGCCGCGCGAGCCGGCAGCCAGCCGGCCGCCGTCGCCGCGTGGTCAGTTCCCGGCGCTACTCGCGCCAAGCCGTCGCGAAATTCGCGTAGATGCCAAGCGGGCTGGCGATCACGTCCTTGTACCGCTTGTTGATGACGGTCGGAAAATTCAGCTCGAAAACCCAGATGATCGGCGACGCGGCAACCGCGATCTTCTGCACCTCGCGATAGTACTCCGCGCGCTTCTCGGCATCGGGCTCGATGGTGGCCTTGTCCATCAGCTCGTCGGCTCTGGGGTCGCTCCACTGCGAACCGTTCACGAACACCGTGCCCTGCCTGATGAGCTTGCCGTGGATGGCGCGGTGCACACCGAGCACCGGATCGGGCAGGTTGTAGAGAAAGTTCGACGTGAGGGCGAAATCGTAGTCCGAGTAGATACGCTTCAGCCACGTCGCCACGTCTTCGTAGCGCAGCGTCGCCTTGATGCCGACCTTTGCCAGTTGCTGCTGCACGACCTCGCCGAAGCGCTGCCATTCCGGCCCGTAGGGCGTGATGTCGTGCACGATCTCGAAGCGGATGCCGCCGTCCTTCCTGGGGAACCCGGCTTCGTCGAGCAGCTTGTTGGCCCGCTCGATGCCGTCGGGCACCTGATACTTCGTCACCTCGGCCGTATAGAGGCCGGACGGCGCGAAGTTCGAGCTGATGAGGCCGGTGGCCGGCTTGCCGAAACCGAACCAGATATTGTCGATCACGAACTGGCGGTCGACCGCGTAGGCCATCGCCTGACGGACCTTCTGGTTGTCGAGGGGCGCTTTCTTGGTATTGATCAGCAGCTCCACCACCGGGCTGATCATCTCGTAGCCCTTGGTCGTAACCTCGATCGACGGTAGCTGCGCCAATTTCTTGGCGTCGTTGTAGGGCACCGCCCCGAAGCCCGCGACATGCGCCTCGCCCTTTTCGAGCGCCGCGGTGCGCGTTGCTTCATCGTTGATGAAGCGCACGACGATGCGGTCGAGATACGGCAATCCCTTGCGCCAGTAGTCGGGGTTCTTGTCGAGGCGCACGAGCTCGCCGCGGCGCCACTCGACGAATTTGAACGGGCCGGTTCCGATCGGCTGGTTGGCATTGGGGTGGGTCTTGATATCGCCCTGACCGAAGACATGCTTCGGCAGGATGGGGCTTTCGTAGCCGGACAAGGCTGCGAGCATGTAAGGCGCGGCATTGGCGAGCTTGAAGACGGCGGTGAAATCGTCCGGCGTCTCGACATCCGTCACGTCGCGGAAGGTATTGATGCCGCGCGGATGGACCTTTTTCAGCACCTCCATGATCGTGAACTTCACGTCGGCCGCCGTCAGGGGCTTGCCGTCGTGGAACTTCACGTCCTTGCGCAGCTTGAAGGCGACGGTCTTGCCATCGGGCGAGATCTGCCAGGACTCCGCCAGCGAGGGTTTCGGCTTGAGATCGAAGCCGTATTCGAGCAGCCCATCGTAAATCTTTGCCGTAACCTGGCTGATCGGCGCGGAGGTCGAGATGTATGGCGCAAGGTTGGGCGGTTCGGGTTGAGTGATCTGGACGAGCGTCCCGCCGGGCTTCTGGGCGGAGGCCGGAGAGCCGGCAATCGCCGAAACCACCAGAACCACCGCCGCGACTATGGCTGTTCGCAACTTCCTCATGGTGAGCCTCTCCCTCCGAATTCTCTGTTAGATCAAGCCCGGTCGCGCGTCAGTCGAAGGAAACGGCGCTTGCCCCCGAACTCGTCCATTGATCGACCGATGCCCCGTTTGGTGACGACGATGGCAATGATTGCGTTAAACCCGGCACCCGTCCAGCGGCAATATCGCACGCCATGCTGAGCTTTGCGAATTGGCATGGTAATTGATCCGCGCAACGCCGCGTCCGGCGGCGCACACAAGCCGAAAAGCCCCGGAAATCGCGGGTTCCCGGGGCCTATCGCAGTCTGTCGTACCGAGAAGAATGGGGCGAGCGAGGGGACTCGAACCCCCGACATCCAGATCCACAATCTGGCGCTCTAACCACCTGAGCTACGCCCGCCGCAAGGTCGACGGGTTGTAGCCCCAGGGAAGAAGCGGCGTCAAGAAGCGCCACGCCGCGTTTGCCGCCCAACCGCCGATGCGGCATAGTGCGCCGCTCGCGGGCAAAAACGACAGGGGAGAAGACGATGCTGGCGCTGGCCGACCGCATGGGTCAACTCGGCACCGAAACCGCCTTCGAGGTGCTGGCGCGCGCCAACGCGCTGGCGGCGCAGGGCCGCAGCATCATCAATCTCGGCATCGGCCAGCCGGACTTTCTGACGCCGCCGCACATCGTCGCCGCCGCGCAGAAGGCGCTGGCCGACGGCCATCACGGTTACACGCCGGCCAACGGCATCCCCAAGCTGCGCCAGGCGGTGGCCGCCGATATCCATCGCCGCCTCGAGGTCGAGATCGATCCCGATCACGTGCTGATCGTGCCCGGCGGCAAGGTGACGATGTTCTTCGCCATCATCATGTTCGGGCAGAAGGGCAACGAAATCCTCTATCCCAATCCCGGCTTCCCGATCTACGAGTCGGTGATCAAATTCTCCGGCGCGACGCCGGTGCCGATCCCCTTGCGCGAGGAGAACGGCTTCGCCTTCGACGCCGCCGAAGTGCTGGCCAAGATCACGCCGGCGACACGCCTGATCATCCTCAACAGCCCGGCTAATCCGACCGGCGGCGTCGTGCCGCGCGCGCAGATCGAGCAGCTCGTCAAGGGTCTCGAGCGTCATCCGCAGGTCGCGGTGATGAGCGACGAGATCTACGGCCAGATGACCTATGACGGGCGCGAGCATGTCAGCCTCCTCACCTTCCCCGCGCTGCGCGATCGGCTGATCCTGCTCGACGGCTGGAGCAAGACCTACGCCATGACCGGCTGGCGGCTCGGCTACAGCATTTGGCCGGCGGCGCTGATCGAGCAGGCGACGCGGCTCGCCATCAACTGCCATTCCTGCGTCAATGCCGCCGCCCAGTATGCCGGCATCGCCGCGCTCGAAGGGCCGCAGGATGCGGCCCACAAGATGGTCGCCGCCTTCGCCGAGCGGCGCAAGGTGATCGTCGCCGAATTGAACGCCTTGCCCGGCTTCCGCTGCGTCGAGCCGGGCGGCGCTTTCTACGCCTTCCCCAACGTCACCGGCACCGGCGTAACGAGCCGCAAGCTCGAAGCGCGCCTGCTCGACGTCGCCGGCGTCGCCACCTTGTCGGGTACCAGCTTCGGCGCCTTTGGCGAAGGCTATCTCCGCTTTTCCTACGCCAACTCCATCGACAACATCCGCGAGGCGATGCGGCGCATCCGCAACTGCCTGATTCAGAACGAAGCCGCGTGAATTGCCTAAAAAATCGGCAATCCGCCCAAGATTCCGGCATATTCCTGTGGAAGCTTCCCGCCAACTCCGCCTAAACTCGGAAAATCCTGGAGATTCGGGCCGCTATGGCCCGGCCTGCGAATTGGCACGGGCTATGCAGTTCAACCTGCGAGCGTCCGGACCAGGCGCAGGCCGCCGGGCCGAATTCCATCGCAGTTTCGGGAGAAAATGGTGTTAAGCCCATGAAGAAAATCGAGGCGATCATCAAGCCCTTCAAGCTCGACGAGGTCAAAGACGCGCTGCACGAGGTCGGCCTCAAGGGCATCACCGTCACCGAGGCCAAGGGCTTCGGCCGGCAAAAGGGCCATACCGAGCTCTATCGCGGCGCCGAATACGTCGTCGACTTCCTGCCCAAGGTGAAGATCGAGGTCGTGCTCGACGATGCGCTGGTCGAGCGCGCGATCGAGGCGATCCAGCGCGCCGCGCATACCGGCCGCATCGGCGACGGCAAGATCTTCGTCACCACCGTCGAAGAGGCCATTCGCATCCGCACCGGCGAGCGCGGCACCGAGGCGATCTGACGCCGCTGTCCCTCATCGGCTTTCGTTTCACCATCTCCAACCAACGGGAAGAGTAAAAAATGTCCGATCCAAAAAAAGTTCTGCAGATGATCAAAGACAACGAGGTGAAATACGTCGACCTGCGCTTCACCGACCCGCGCGGCAAATGGCAGCATCTCGCCCACGCCATCGAGACGATCAACGAGGACAGTTTTACCGACGGCATCATGTTCGACGGCTCCTCGATCGCCGGCTGGAAGGCGATCAACGAATCCGACATGACGCTCATTCCCGACCCGGCGACCGCGGTGATGGACCCGTTCGCGGCGCAGCCGTCGCTCATCCTGTTCTGCGACGTCTATGAGCCCGGCACCGGCCAGCCCTACGGCCGCGACCCCCGCTCCGTCGCCAAGAAGGCCGAGGCCTTTCTCAAGAGCAGCGGCATCGGCGACACCGCCTATTTCGGCCCGGAGATCGAGTTCTTCGTGTTCGACGACGTCCGCTTCAAGTGCGCGATGAACACGCAGATGTACGAGCTCGACAGCGAGGAAGGCCCCTACGTCACCGACAAGAAATACGAAGACGGCAATATGGGCCACCGGCCGCCGATCAAGGGCGGCTATTTCCCGGTGCCGCCGGTCGACAGCACCTCCGACCTGCGCGCCGAGATGCTCACCACCATGAAGGACATGGGGCTCAGCATCGAGAAGCATCACCACGAGGTGGCGCCGAGCCAGCACGAGCTGGGCAACGTCTTCTCGACGCTGGTGACGGCCGCCGACGGCGTGCAGATCTACAAATACGTCTGCCACAACGTCGCGCATCAGTACGGCAAGACCTGCACCTTCATGCCGAAGCCGATCAAGGGCGATAACGGGTCCGGCATGCACACCCACCAGTCGATCTGGAAGAAGGGCAAGCCGCTGTTCGCCGGCAATCTCTACGCCGACCTCTCGGAGATGGCGCTGTTCTACATCGGCGGCATCATCAAGCACGCCAAGGCGATCAACGCGCTGACCAACCCGCTGACCAACAGCTACAAGCGCCTGATCCCCGGCTTCGAGGCGCCGGTGCTGCTCGCCTATTCGGCGCGCAACCGCTCGGCCTCGTGCCGCATCCCGTTCGTCGCCAGCCCGAAGGGCAAGCGCGTCGAGGTGCGTTTCCCCGATCCCGGCTGCAATCCGTATCTCGGCTTCGCCGCGATGCTGATGGCCGGCATCGACGGCATCAAGAACAAGATCCACCCCGGCGACCCGATCGACAAGAACCTCTACGACCTGCCGCCCGAAGAGCTGAAGCAGGTGCCGACGGTGTGCGGCTCCTTGCGCGAGGCGATCGGCCATCTCGACGAGGACCGCGACTTCCTCAAGAAGGGCGACGTCTTCACCGACGATTTGATCGACGCCTATATCGAGCTCAAATGGGAAGAGGTGTATGCCTTCGAGCACACGCCCCACCCGATCGAGTTCCAGATGTATTACAGCGTGTGAGCGGACGCGCCGCAACGTAACGCGAAACCCCCGCCGGCGGCCCGGCGGGGGTTTTCGTTTCCTGCAATGCAGAGGAACTGCGGGCGGCGTTGCAGCTTCCGGTGGCGCCCTCTATAGTTCGCGTATGAACAGGAAACGGGCCATCGATATGCTGTCGCGTCATGCCGACGAGCTGCGCGCATGCGGCGTGAAGTCCCTGTATCTGTTCGGCTCAACCGCGCGGGGCTCGGCCCGCCGCAACAGCGACGTGGACGTTTTCATCGACGCGAGTGACCGAAGCACATTTTCGCTGTTCGATCTGCTCGACGTGAAATACTTGATCGAGGATGTGCTCCACGCGAAGGCCGATGTGACCACGCGCGCCGGTCTTCATCCGGCGCTGCGCAACAATATTGTGAGCGAAGCCATCAAGGTGTTCTGATGGTCCTGAAGGACCCGCGCGGGCGCCTCATCGACATGCGGGACGCCAGCAGGGCCATCCGCAGATTTTTGTAGGAAACGGATCGCGCCGACTATCTCAAGGACGACCTATTGCAGGCGGCCGTGGAGCGCAAGCTTGAGGTGATCTCCGAGGCGAGCGGTCATTCGAGGAGTATATGAGATCGCGCAGCCCCGAGGAAACTGCTGTGCTCGCGCGCTTTGCTCAGCAATATCAGCAGTCGCAAGAGCGGGCGATGCTTGAGATCGAGCGCAATGTCTGCGGATGCGACTACGGAAGCACGAGTTGGACGACGCAAGATGAAGCAGATGAAGCGAGCGCGTTCTTGGAACTGGCGCCGGGCAAACGTCTCCTCGACCTCGGAGCTGGTTCTGGCTGGCCTGGCCTCTATTTGGCGCGCCGAAGCGGATGCGATGTGACGCTGGCGGATATTCCGGTCGAGGGGCTGCAGATTGCGGCTCGACGAGCCGCTGCGGATCGGCTTTCCGGGGAGGCTTGGATTGTTGTCTCGGACGGTGCCAACTTGCCCTTTGACGACGGGTCGTTCGACGCGATCGAGCATTCAGACGTATTGTGCTGCTTAGAAGCCAAAATATCCGTCCTCACCGAGTGCCGCCGCGCGATATGTTCCGCCGGAAGAATGTTATTCAGCGTCATCTCAATTGCGCCGTCTCTCTCGCCCGCAGCGTATGAACGCGCCGTGGCGACAGGACCGCCGTTCAAGGCCGTGAGCAGCGACTATCCGGGCATGCTTGCGCGCACCGGATGGCGGGTGCTTCGGCATATAGACGTGACGGCCGCATATGCCGCTGCCGTCACGAAAAGGCTTGAAGAGGAAGAGGCGAATGCAACCGTGCTGATCGAGATCCTCGATGAGGCCGGGTTCGCCGAAACGATCGTCAGACGGCGCCGGACCGCCCAGGCGATCAATGATGGCCTTCTTCGGCGTGAGGTTTTTGCTGCGCTCGCTGCCGGCTGACAAGCAGTCGTCCGCGAGGAACTGCAAATCGACACATATCGCGGCATAAAGGGCTCCGTCGGCGGAGCCGGCGGGGGTTTTCGTTTCTACGCCGCGAAGAACGCCGACAGCTCGTCATAGGTCGCGGCGGGCGCCTCCTCGGCGAGGTAGTGGCCGCAATCGAGCGCGCCGCCGCGCACGTCATCGGCCCATTCACGCCATACGGCGAGCACGTCGTACCAGGTCTCGAGCCTGCCGGTCCGGCCCCACAGCGCCAGCAGCGGGCAGGCGATCTTGTGCGCGCCGAAATCCGCCCGATCATGGTCGAGGTCGATGCTCGCCCCCGCGCGGTAGTCCTCGCAGATGGCGTGGATCGTCGGCGTGTCGCGAAAGCAGCGCAGATAGTCCGCGAGCGGCTCGGGCGCGAAGAAATCCGGCGACTTGGGCCCGCGCGAGGTGTGGCGGCGCCAGAAATACTCCGGATCGGCGCCGATCAGCCGTTCCGGCAGGTCGTAAGGCTGGGCCAGGAAGAACCAGTGGTAGTAGCCAAGGCCAAACGCCGCATTCGCCCGCTCGAAGGCGGTGAACGTCGGCACGATGTCGAGCACGGCCAGCTTGCGCACGCGGTCGGGATGGTCGAACGCCATACGGTAGGCGACCCGGCCGCCGCGGTCGTGGCCGGCGACGAAGAACTGGTCGTGGCCCAGCCGGCGCATCACCGCCACCTGGTCGTTCGCCATCGCCCGCTTCGAATAGGGCGCGTGGTCCGCCGCCGTCGGCGGCTTCGAACTCTCGCCGTAGCCGCGCAGGTCGGTCGCCACCACGGTGAAGTGGCGCGCCAGGCGCGGCGCCACGTCGTGCCACATCGCATGGGTCTGCGGGTGGCCGTGCAGCAGGAGCAGCGGCGGTCCGTGGCCGCCGCGCCGGAGCCGGATCACGATCCCGCCGACGTCCACCATTTCCAGTGTGAAGTCCGCGAACATCCGGGCCATTATTCCGCGGAACGGGGATTGCCGGCTAGTGGTCTGCCATGTCGACGAAGACCGCAACTTCCCGACGCCCTACCATCGAAGCAAAGCGCTGCAACAACCGCGCTCGCGGCCGCGGCCGGCGGCGGCTGTCACATGGAGCGGCGCCTCACGCGATCGTGCGGCGAGCGACGCCCAGCGCCAATAGGCCGCCGAGGAGCACGCAGAGCGATGCCGGCTCGGGCACCATCGCCAAGTCGAACGTACTCGCGTCATTGTCGAACCAGCCGGCGAAGCCGGTCGGCACCAAGGCGTTGACACCGACGACAACGGAATCGAAGAACGGATTGACGATCGTCGCGACGCCGGGGATGAGCAAGCCGTCGAGCACGACGTCGAGAAAGCCGAACTCGAACGTGATCGGATCGAGACCCGGCACGAAATCGAGATAGCCCGCAGCGAACAAGAGCTGCTGCATCTCGGCGTCGAGCGTCAAGCTGAACGGTGTCGACAGTCCCATGGTCCCGGCGAGCGAGGTCGGCACCATGGTCAACGGCAGCGTCGACATGAACGCGTCTGTTTTGAACTCCGCTCCACCCGACTCGAATTCGAAATGGTCCTTGTCGACTTTTGGCCCCGAAGGCGACCCGCTTGCCGGTGGAGTTACAGGGACTACTTTCTGCGGTTGCACATTCGGCGTGTTCGGCGCCGGATTAGTCCAGCCCATGCTGCGGTCGTTCTTATTCGGATTGTTCGGATTCTTAGTGTCGATGAAATCGAGCTTTCCGCCGCCGATCTGCGCACCGACAAGATTGACGCCGAGCTTCGTCGGAAGCGAGTTTTGCTTTTTTTCCTTGTCCGCGTCGGTCGCGCCGTCCTGCTCGAAGGACCGCATCGGGACCACCACTTGTCCCGTCACCTCCCGCGCGTCGCCATTCGCTTTGCCTGTGGCGCCTTCGAACTTCAACGGCGTGATCTTGATCTTCACGTCATTGAAGACGTGCGCCTTGACGGTGGCTGGGCCGGTGCCGACGTTTTTTGAACCATCCGGCGGCTTTGTCGGATCTCCGAATTCGTCGAGCAGGCCGGCCTTCTGCGCGTCGGCGAAGCTGATGACCGTGAAGCCGGCGCTATCCGGTTGACCGGGCGTCGAAATGTCGAGTGCGCCGTCTTGAAACTTGCCGATCTCGATCTTGACGAAGTAGCGCGTCTCTGAATCCTGCGTGCCGGCTTCGCCCTCGACCGCCGGCAGTAGGAAGCCGCAGAGCAGCAGAGCGGCCATTGCGATCCGCGGCGCCGAAACGCGCCTCTGCGGTGCCCGTTTCTGCGAGCGGCGCAGGCCGGATATGTTCATCGCAATCGACAACATCGGCGCCTCCGCCTGTCATGTACTTTTTTGGTTGATCAAACGCGCCATACTGCAATCAGCCTGCGCCCGGCGAGCCGGGCCTGTCAATCTTTCGGCCGGCGGTGTCCGGTAGAACGTTCGGCCAGGCAGTCCGCCGAGTTTCGGATGGTTGGCACATGCCCGAATAGAACGGGGGCCATCGCCAATGAGACGGCCCCGTTACCGTCGTACGCGGCCGTGCGTTACGGCGTAAACGCTTGTGACATAGACGATCCTGTCCCAAAATGGCTCATAAGACGCCAGCGCCCGTTCGCGACGGGGGGACTGCGTCGCCTGACCGGGGGTGGCCGCCATGCGGCACGAGCAGATGAGCCTGCTGACGGAGTCTATTTACGACGCGGCGGTCGACCCCGAGGGCTGGAGCCGCGTCATGCAGCTCCTGAAGCAGCAGCTCTCGACCCAGCTCGAAGGCCTGTACTATCTGGATTCCGGTTCGCGCTCGATGCGGACCGTGCATGCCGGCGGCCTCACCGAGCCTTTTCGCCGCTCTTTCGACCAATGCTTTTTCCAGCGCGACAACCCGTGGACGCGCTCCAAGCCGTTGCACAAGCCCGGCGTGGTGCGCACCGATGAGCGACTGGCGGCGTATTTCGGCGACCCGCAGATCCTGCGCAAGAGCCAGTACTACAACGATTGGATGAGGCCGCAGCACGTCAACCACACGATCGGCACCACGCTGCTGTCCGAGGGCGGCTCGATCTTCAATCTCACTTTGCTGCGCCCCGCCGATGTCGGGAGTTTCACGACCGATGAGGTCAAGTCCTTCGCGCGAGTCTGCGGCCATTTCCGCCGCGCCATGCGCATCGCGATGCGGCTCGACGCCTTCGCGGCGCAGCGCAGCATGACCTACGACGCTTTGGACTGCCTGCGCTACGGCGTGGCGTTCCTGAATTTGGACGGCAAGCTCCTCTACTGCAACGCCGTCACCGAAGCGCTGATTGAAATCGGCAACGGATTGACCGTGCGCCACGGCCGGCTTGCCGCGGTCGACGGCGCGGCGCAGCGGAAATTGGCAGCGTTGCTGCAATATTTTGCCAACGATCCCTCCGGCGCCAAAGAATTGAGCCCGGAGCACACGGTCATCAACCGCGGCGACGATGCGCGGCCGTTGGTCCTCAGCGCCATCCGGCTTTCGACGCATCGGCGGGCCTTCGTCACGGCGCAGCCGACGATATTGCTGATGATCGTCGATCCCGACGCGGCAATGCCGACCGCGATCGAGCTCATTCGCCAGCTCTATCAGCTCACGCAGGCCGAGGCGCGGTTGGCGCACGCCTTGCTGACCGGGGGCAATTTGCGCCAGGCCGCCGACAAGGCGGGCATGACCTACGAAACCGCGCGCTGGTACCTGAAACTCCTGTTCCAGAAGACCGATACCAAACGTCAGGCCGAGCTTGTCGCCCGGCTGCTGAGCGCCGTCGCGGTTCCGCTGAAGGCACCCTCATAGTACCGCGCCGGCACCGCCTGAATCTGGCTGGCGCGGCTCGGCCGCCGCCGCAAGCCATTTCCCCGACCCCTCCCAAATGGGAGGTGCCGGCCGGCCGGCCCGAGTTTAGGACTGATTCGAACTGCCTAAGACGCCGGCCCCGCGATTCGCGAGGGCCGACCGCAATGCGCGACCCGTCTGTGGCTCATGATCCCTCTGCAAAGGAGGCAAACGTGAAACGCGCCCTTCTGGTTGCCGCCATCCTTATCCTGCAAGCCGGCACCGCGCTCGCCGCACCGCAGATCAAGCTGCCGGAGTGCGACGTCGTCAATGCCTGGGCCGGCCAGGTCAATCCCGCCGACACCTACAGCATCGCGCCGCAGCTCAACATGCCGCGCGCCTTCGATGATTCGCGCCTGGTTCCCGTGTTCGGCGTCCCGGCGCTGTCGTGGACCGTCGAGGACGTGCAGGCGGCGAGTCAGGCCATGGTCAAGTGCTATCAGGAGGCCGGCAAACGCCGCGACGCCATCGTCGCCAACGCCCTCGCCGCCGCCAATCGCACGCTGGGCGGAACGCTGCCTCGATTCAATGCGGCGCTGCAGAAGTCGAAGGCCGACGCCGACGCGGCGAAGAAGGAAATCGACGCGCTGCCCAACTCCGCCGAGCTCGACCGCGCGCTCGAAGCTTTGCTGAAGAGCAACCCGGCGGCGCCGGACGGCAATGCGTATCGCGGCTTGCCGCGCGAGCTGGTCGAGCCGGTCTGGCGCCTGGCGCGCGCCGTACCGATGCTCGCCAACAACGAACGCGAGCCGATCTACAAGGCGCTGGGCGAGCGCCGCGCGACGATCCAGGCCGGCCTCAGCGACGAGGCAGGCAAGGCGATCGCCGCGGCTCCGGCCGATGCATCCGGCGTGCTCGGCGTAATGGAGGCGCGCCAGCGGCTCGCCGCGATCGGCGACGCCGCGACCAAGTCCAGGATGGAGCAGAGTGCCGACCAGCGCCTGAAGCAGATCCGGGACGCGCTGCGACAGGCCAAACCGGCCGCCTGGGTGCCGCCGGATTGCGTCGATCTCTATCGCTGGAGCGGCGCGACCAATGCGACCGCCGGCGTCGGCCTCGCCGGCCGCAGCTTGATGACCGCCTTTCTCGACGAGAGGGCGGTGCCGCTGTTCGGGCTCTCCATTGCCGACTGGAGCGACCAGGACATGACCAAGTTCAAGTCGTTGCGCGTGCTGTGCCAAGGCCAGGCGCAGGCGCTCGCCGCGATGCCCGGCGGCGCGAATTCCGAGCTGGTGCAGCTCGCCAATCGCGGGCGCTGGGTCGACGGCGCCGATCAGCAGATCGCCGATGCGAAACTCACCGTGACGGCATACCGCCAGGCGCAACAGGCGGTGGCGGTGGCGACCGCGAAGGTTGAGGCCTTGCCGAACACCGCCGCGTCGCTCGTCCCGCTGAGCCAATTGGCGAATGACCCGGCGCAAGCCCAGGTCTCCCAGGAGGACCGAGTCAAGTTCGCCAACGTGATCAACGCCAAACGCGCCGCCATCGGCGCGCAGGCGACGGAGGCGGCGGTCAAGGGACTCGCCGATGTCAAGGTCGCTTCGTTGGCCGATCTGGGAAAATTGTGGACTTATGCCGTGCAGGCGGGCGGCACCATTCCCGATCAGCGCGGCCAACAGACCTTCTTCGGCGCTTTCTCCAAGGCGATGGACGAGGCGGCCGGCAAGATGCTGCCCGAATTCCAGTCGAAGCTCGCCGCGCTGCCGGCGAGCATTGAAGGCATTGGCCAGGCGAATATGGCGGTGGCCAAGCTGACCGGCGTCGCCGATATCGGCCGCCTGCCCGCCTTCACCGCCTACCGCGAGGCGGCGAAGACGCGCACCGACGCCATCGTCAAAACGGTGCGGACCGAAGCCTGCGACGGCCTGCTGTCGAGCCTCAGTGTCGGCAGCGACGCGAAGCTCGAGGTATGGGACGGCTACAAGGCGCGGTCGCTCGGCGACTTCCTCTGCGGCCTGGCCGAGAACGCCAACACCGTGAACGCCTATTCGGGCGCCGGCATGTTCTCCAGCACGACAACGCTCAAACTCACGCCGCACATGGAGTCGCTGCAGACCGTCTCGCTGCACAAGGCCGAGGTCCAGGCGGGCAAGCCGATGCTGATCGGCTTCCAGATCAAGGACGCGAACCAAGAGCGCAAGCTATCGGTCGAGGAGTGGGAGCAGATCGCCAGGGTGTCGGTGGTCGGCCACATGTCGGACCTGTCTTATTTCTGCAAGCGCCTGGAAAACACCGTGCCCGACAAGCTACCCGCCGCCGACAGGATTCTCTGGCTGCGCTGCGCGCTTCACGCCGGCGGCTTGGACGACAGAGGGCGGTAGGAAGCGGCTGAGACGGCGCGCGGACGAATTGGCGCGCCGGCCGATCACACCGTCAGATTCACCTCGAGCAGGCCCTTCGGCTTGCCGGCCTGGCCGAATTTGAGCGTGGTTTGGCCGAGCGTCGCCGCGAAGTCGACGACATTGGCGTAATACTGCGTCGCCGCGAGCGAGGTGCCGTTGGCGGTCAGCACCATGAGCTTCGAGGGATCGGCCACCGAGTTCGGGTTGGCGCCGGGGAAGCCCTGCGCCGCGAACACGCCATCGGTGAAGCCGAACAGCTCCTTCTCGTCGTCGATCTTGCCGTTGCCGTTGGCATCGTAGCCGAGCAGGGCTTGTTCGCCGCCGAAGCGCGCCTGCAGGTCCTGGGTCGCCGCGTTCAAACGGTTCTGATAGCTCGCCGTCGATTCGCCGTTGGGCGGCGTCGCCGGCACGTCGCCCGCCTGGATCTGGACGAAGACACCGGCCTGCATGTAGTCGAAATTGGTGAGCAGCGACGCGAAACCCGATAGCGTCGCATCGGTCGGCGTCGCCGAGTTGGCGGTATCGAGCTTGCCGCTCACATTGAAGGTGACGCCGCTCGGGTCCTGCAGCGAGGCGAAGGTCTTGACCGCCGTGCTGGTTCCGGCGCCGCTGCCGGCGAGCGGGTTGGCCTCCCAGTCCTTGAGCGACTGATCGAGCGGGCTCTTGCTCAACGCACTCGCCGTGTCACCGCTGCCGCCTTTCAGGATCTGGTTGATCTCGTCGACGATCGTCGACGGCAGATACGGGCTATAGGGGAGATGCTGGGCGCTGGAGATGGTGGTCATGGGATGTCCCTCCCGATCTTCGCAAGGGGTGCATCCCAATTTCTACATGAGTATTATTTCGAGACCATATACGAATACTTGTAGTTTACTAAATTGACTATATCTCTACCTTAAAATTAATGAGCGTAAAACAAAACTCAAATAAACCTACAAACGTCCCGGCATTTGCAGCGAATAAGGCGGGCTGTTGTGGAAAATCCTGGCGAA
>JACQDQ010000071.1 GCA_016201015.1 Pseudomonadota bacterium
AGCAGCAGATGCTGGCGATCGCCCGCGCGCTGATGGCGCGGCCGCGCCTGCTGCTGCTCGACGAGCCGAGCATGGGCCTGGCGCCGCTGCTGGTCGCCGAGATCTTCCGCGCCATCCGCGCGCTCAAGGCGGCGGGCACGACCATCTTCCTCGTCGAGCAAAATGCGCATGCCGCGTTGTCGATCGCCGATCGCGGCTACGTGCTCGAAACCGGCCGCGTCGTGCTACAGGATAGCGGGCCGGCGCTGCTGGCGAACGAGCGCGTGAAGCAGGCCTATCTCGGCGTATAATTGCGGCTGGTTCCAACGGAGCACCGATGATGACCAAGACATTTGCCAGCCAGGGCGATCTTGCCGAAAGGAAGGTGTCGTTCACCAAACTCGCGGAAGGGGCCTATTGCCTGACCGCCGAGGGCGACCCCAATTCCGGCGTCGTCATCGGCGATGACGGCGTGATGGTGATCGATGCGCGCGCCACGCCGGCGATGGCACAGGAGCTGGTCGGTCATATCCGCACGGTCACCGACAAGCCGATCAAGTACGTGGTCCTCACGCATTACCACGCGGTGCGGGTGATGGGCGCCGCCGGCTACAACGCGCCGGTGATCCTCGCCAGCCGCGGCACCTACGATCTGATCAAGGAACGCGGCGCCGCCGATTTCCGCTCCGAGGTCCAGCGCTTCCCGCGGCTGTTCCGCGATGTCGAAAGCGTGCCCGGCCTCACCTGGCCCAACGTCGTCTTCAACGACGAGATTACGATCTGGATGGGCAGCCGCGAAGTCAAGCTCATGCATCTCGGGCGCGGCCACACCAAAGGCGATACCATCGCCTGGCTGCCCAAGGAGCGCGTGCTGTTCTCCGGCGACCTGGTCGAGGAAGGGGCGACGCCCTATTGCGGCGACGCCCATCTCGAGGATTGGCCCAAGACGCTGGCGCGGCTGCGCGCGCTCAAGCCGCGCAAGCTGGTGCCGGGTCGCGGCGAGGCGATGATGACGCCGGCACAATGCGACAAGGCAATGCGCGGCACCCAGACCTTCGTGACGGAGCTGTTGGGCCACGCGCGCAAGGGGATCAAGGCCCGCCGCGATCTCAAGGCCGTTTACGACGCGACCTATGCCGCAATGTCGAAGAAATACGCCGACTGGGCGATCTTCGAGCACTGCATGCCGTTCTGCGTCTCGCGCGCCTATGACGAGGCCAAGGGCATCGCCGTTCCGCGCATCTGGACCGACAAGCGGGATCTGGAATTGTGGTCTGCCCTGCAGAGCTAAGCAAAATCCGGGAGTAACTTATGCGCGTCTTTGCCGCATCGATCGCTACCGAGACCAACACCTTCGCGCCGATGCCGACCTCGCTCGAGAACTACAAGGAAACCGGATTCTTCCGGCCGGGCGAGCACCCGGACGATCCCAAGCTGTGCACGGCGCCGCTGTGGGTCGCGCGCCACCGCGCGAAGAAGGAAGGCTGGACGCTGATCGAGGGCTCGTGCTTCTGGGCCGAGCCGGCCGGGCGCACCTCGCGCGCGGCGTATGAGTTCATGCGCGACGAGATCTTGAGCCAGCTCCGCGCCGCGCTGCCGGTCGACGGCGTCGTGCTCGGCCTGCACGGCGCGATGGTCGCCGAAGGCACGGATGATTGCGAGGGCGACTTGCTCGCCCGCGTCCGCCAGATCGTCGGCCCCAAGGTGCCGATCGGCGTCGAGCACGACCCGCATTGCCATCTCACGCGCAAGCGGATTGCCAATTGCGACCTGCTGATCTGCTTCAAGGAGTTCCCGCATATCGACTTCGTCGACCGCGGCGAAGAGGTGGTCGATCTGACGCTGCGCGCGATCAAGGGCGAAATCAGGCCGGTGATGTCGGTGTTCGATTGCCGCATGATCGGCAGCTTCCCGACGACGTTGCAGCCGATGCGCGGCTTCGTCGACAAGATCAAGGCGCTTGAAGGCAAGAACGGCGTGCTGTCGATCTCCGTCGCGCATTGCTTCCCTTATGCCGACGTGCCGGAGATCGGCGCGAAGATCCTGGTGGTGACCGACAACCGCAAGGACTACGGCGACCAACTCGCGGCCGATCTCGGCTGGGAGTTCTTCGGCATGCGCGGCAAGACGACGCCGTCCTATTTCGAGCCCGACGGCGGCCTCGACGAGGCGCTGAAGACCGCCGGCACAGTGGTGATGGCCGATCCGGCCGACAATGCCGGCGGCGGCGCTCCCTCCGACAACACCACCATCCTGCGCCGCATGATCGAGCGCAAGGTGGAACGCGCCTGCGTCGGCCCGATCTGGGACCCGATCGCCGTACGCTTCTGTTTCGACGCCGGCGAAGGCGCCAAGCTGCGGCTGCGCTTCGGCGGCAAGACGGCGCCGAGCTCCGGCCTGCCCATCGACGCCGAGGTCACGGTGCTCAAGCTCGTGCACGACGCGTATCAGACGTTCGTCGCCGCCAAAGTGCCGCTTGGCGACGCCGCGGCGATCCGGCTGCCGGGCGAGATCGACGTGGCGCTGATTTCCAAGCGCACGCAGGCGCTGGGGACCGACCTGTTCACCGGGCTCGGCATCGATCTGTCGAAGAAGAAATTGGTCGTGGTGAAATCGACCAACCACTTCCACGCCGCCTTCTCGAAGGTGGCATCGAAGGTCATCTACTGCGATGCCGATGGCCCGATCCCGCGCGACCACCGCAAGGTGCCGTATACGCGCATCGAGGCGCCGATCTGGCCGCTGCAGGACAACGTCACGCCGGCGCTGTGGCGGTAGTGCTTAAATTCACAAACTGGTGCTTCATTCTTCCTCGTCATGGCCGGGCCGGCCCGCAGGGCCGCGACCCGGCTATCCATTGGGGGACGCTACAAGAATCTCGTGGATCACCGGGCCGCCCGCGGGCTGGCACCCGCGGGCGGCCCGGTGATGACGGAAAACTGATGATGCCGCACAAGATCACCGAATAGTGTCGCCCGCAGAACTTCCCTGGCTGTGGATTCCCGTCACCGTCTGGGCCGCCTTCGCCCAGACGCTGCGCAATGCTGCACAACGGCATCTGACCAAGGAACTCGGCACGCTCGGCGCGACGCTCGTGCGTTTCCTCTACGGCCTGCCCTTCGCCTTGCTGTGGCTCGCCGCACTCGTCGGTTACGGCGGCTTCGCCGTGCCGTCGCCGAACCTCGCGTTCGCCGCCTGGGTCCTCGCCGGTGCGCTGGCGCAGATCATCGCCACCGCCCTGCTGTTGCGCGTGATGGCGGAACGCAACTTCGCCCTGGGCGTGGAATACTCGAAGACCGAGATCGTTCAGGTTGCCGTGATCGGTTTGATCTTTCTCGGCGATCCGATCTCGCCGCTCGTTGCCGTCGCGGTCGCGTTTGCGACCGTCGGCGTCATGTTGTTGTCGCCGCCCACCGGCGACCATCCAATTCGCGCGCTGCTGGTCGGCTGGACCGCGCGGCCGGCGCTCCTGGGGCTGGCATCGGGCGCTTGCTTCGCGGTGTCGGCGGTGGGCTATCGCGGCGCCGCATTGGCGCTGGCGCCGGCGTCGTTCCTCATCGCCGCCGGCACTACGCTGGTCTGGGCCCAGGCACTGCAGACGGTGCTGCTCGGCGGCTGGCTGCTGGCCCGCGAGCCGATGGTGGTCGTCCGCGTCGTCCGGGCCTGGCGCGCCTCGCTGTTCGCCGGATTCATGGGCGCGGCGGCGTCGGCCGGCTGGTTTACCGCCATGGCGATCGAGCCGGTGGCGCATGTGCGCACGCTTGGCCTGGTCGAGCTGCTGTTCACCTATGTCGTGTCGCGGCGCGTGTTCCGCGAGCGGCTGCGGCCGTTGGAGATGGCCGGCATCGCATTGCTGACGGTCGGGCTCGTCGTGGTGATGCTGCGCTGATGGAGGCTGCGTCCGCGCGAAAGGGCTTGCCGCCGCGGCGCGTCCCATGAGTAAATCGGTTCATTCGGCTCTCGCGCCGACAAGGAGGCTAACGAAGGGGAAGACCATGAAAACCAGCCGACGCAAGCTGCTTCAGGGCGCTGCGGCGATCGCTGCCGCGGGACTTGCCGCACCGCACATCACCCGTGCGTATGCACAGGGTGCCCGCCAGGCGCGCTTCGTGCCGCATGGCGATCTGCGCGTGCTCGACCCGATCTGGACCACCGCCAACATGTCCGCCTATCACGGCGCCATGATCTACGACACGCTGTTCGGCTATGACGGCAACCTGCAGCCGCAGCCGCAGATGGTCGGCCGCTCAAATCTGTCCGACGACAAGCTCACCTACACATTCGAGCTGCGCAACGGCCTCAAATGGCACGACGGCAGCGCGGTGACCTCGGCCGATTGCGTCGCTTCGCTGCGTCGCTGGGCGGTCAAGGACGGCGCCGGCCAGCACATGATGCAGCGCGTCAAGGACATTGCCGCGGGCGACGACAAGACCCTCAAGATCGTGCTCAAGGAGCCCTACGGGCTGGTCCTCGAGGCGCTCGCCAAGACGTCGACGCCGCTGTGCTACATGATGAAGAAAGAGGTCGCGGAAACCGACCCCAACACCCAGATCACCAAGCATATCGGCTCCGGCCCGTTCAAGTTCGTCGAGGGCGAGTACCGGCCGGGCAGCCGCGTCGTCTACGAGCGCAACCCAGACTATGTGCCGCGCGACGAGCCGGCCTCCGGCATCGCCGGCGGCAAGCGTGTCTATCTCGACCGCGTGATCTGGGACATCATCCCCGACGCCCAGACGGCGATGGCGGCGTTGATGAGCGGCGAAATCGAGTTCTTCGAAATCCCGCCGCTCGACCTCATCGATCAGCTCAAATCGGCGCCGGGCGTCAAGCTCGAGGTGCTGAACCAGCTCGGCAATGTCGGCTATGGCCGGCTCAACCACCTGCACCCGCCGTTCAACAACGTCAATGCGCGCAAGGCGGCGCTCTACGCGATCAATCAGGAGGACATCCTGCGCGTCGGCGTCGGCAATCCGGCGTATTACAAGGTTTGCGGCGCGCATTTCACCTGCGGTTCGCCGATGGAGGTCAATGACGGCGCCGAGTTCCTGTCGATGCCGATGCCACAGCGGCAGGAGAAGGCGAAAGCGTTCCTGAAGGAGTCCGGCTATGATGGCCGGCCGGTGGTCGTCTTGCAGGCGACCGACATCAACTTCATGAACCAGGCGGCGTTGGTCATTGCGCAATCGCTGCGCCAGATCGGCATGAACGTGCAGCTTGCCGCTTCGGATTGGGGCGGCGTCGTGACGCGCCGCTCCGTCAAGAACCCGCCGGATCAGGGCGGCTGGAACATCTTCATCACCTGGGGCGGCGGCACCGCGACGTCGAGCCCGATCAACCTGTTCGCCCACTCCGCGGTCGGGCAGAACGCATGGTTCGGCTGGCCGGACAACCCGCTGCATGAGCAGTTGCGCAACGAGTGGGCGCTGGCGCCGACGCTCGAGGCGCGCAAGGACGTGATCCATCGCATGCAAAAGAACATGTACGACTACGTTCACGACATCAAACTTGGTCAGTGGGTCGGCCCGGTGGCGTATCGCGGCGACCGGCTCAAGGGCATTCTGCCCGTGCCCGAAGTGATCCCATGGTGGAACGTGCAGCGGATCGGCTGAAGACGACCGCTGCCGCACGCACCGGCGGCCCTGTTCCCGCGCCTGGCGCGGGGACAGGGCAATTTGCACGCAGATGATCGCCTACATCGTCCGCCGGCTGATCTCGACCATTCCGGTCATGGCCGTGGTCGGGATCTTCGTGTTCATGCTGCTGCACCTGTCGCCCGGCGACCCGGCGGCGATCATCGCCGGCGACAACGCGTCGATCGAGAACATCGCCGCCATCCGCAGCCGCCTCGGTCTCGATCGGCCGCTATGGGTGCAGTTCCTGGAATGGGTGTGGAACACGCTGCGCGGCGATCTCGGGATATCCATCTTCTCCAACCTGCCGGTCACCACGCTGATGCTGCAGCGCGCGGAGCCGACGATTGCGCTGTCCTTCACCACGCTCGTCGTCGCGGTGTCCATCGCCGTCACCATCGGCGTGCTGGCGGCGTGGAAGGCGGGATCGCTGCTCGATCGCGCGGTGATGGCGTTCGCCGTCATGGGCTTCTCCGTGCCGGTCTTCGTGGTCGGCTATCTGCTGGTGTTCGTATTCGCGATGCAGCTGCGCTGGCTGCCGGTGCAGGGCTATACGCCGATCGCCGAAGGCCTGGCGCCGTGGCTGCACCATCTCGTGCTGCCGTCGATCGCGCTCGGCCTCGCATACGTGGCGCTGATCGCCCGCATCACGCGGGCGAGCATGCTGGAGGTGCTGGCGGAGGACTACATCCGCACCGCTAACGCCAAGGGTGTGGCGACGGGGCCGATGCTGCTCAAGCATGCGCTCAAGAACGCCGCCGTGCCGATCGTCACCGTGATCGGCATCGGCGTCGCGCTGCTGATCGGCGGCGTGGTGATCACGGAAAGCGTGTTCAATATTCCGGGCGTCGGCCGGCTCGTCGTCGATGCCATCGCGCGGCGCGACTATCCGATCATCCAGGGCGTGATGGTGATATTCGCGGGCGTCTACGTGCTGGTGAACCTTGCGGTCGACATGATCTACACCTTCCTCGACCCGCGGATCAGGTATTGAGATGGCGACCGCGGTGGCGCTCCCGTCGCTCGCGCGCGCCGACAGGCTGCGCGATTTTGCGCGGCGCAATCCGACGATCTGCATCGGCGGGACTCTGCTCGCCTTGGTGGCGGGCTGCGCGCTGTTGGCGCCGCTGATCGCCGGCAACCCGATCACCTTCCAGCCGATCAACCGGCTCAAGCCGCCGTCGGCGGAGTTCTGGTTCGGCACCGATTCGCTCGGCCGCGACGTCTATGCGCGCACGGTCTACGGTGCCCGCATCTCGCTCATGGTCGGGCTCTTCGTCGCCGCCGCGTCGGTCACCGCCGGGCTGTTCGTCGGCCTGGTCGCGGGCTACTTCCCGCGCGTCGACACGATCGTGCTGCGCCTGATGGACGGCATCATGGCGATCCCGGCGATCCTGCTCGCGATCGCGCTGGTGTCGCT
>JACQDQ010000454.1 GCA_016201015.1 Pseudomonadota bacterium
CAGCACGGCATCGACATCGCCGATGGCCAGGTTCCTCGGCCCAATTACCCCGATTAGGTGTATAGTAATTGCTTAGAGGTACACGCCGCCGTTAGGAACTTCGTCGTTCCGTTAACCCAGGCAGATGCCCATGTTCGAGCTGGTCGAAGACACGGCATCACCGTCGGCGGAGCCGGCGCAGCTTGCCTGGCTCGATTGCACGGCCGCGACCGACCGCTCGAACTGGAATAGCAAGATCGCCCGTTTTTTTGACTATTGGCTTGGCATTGCGCCACCGGGCCGCCTGCCCGGACGGCAGCATTTCGACCCGCTGGATATTCCGGATGTCTTGCCGCATATCTGGCTATTGGAAGTGCTGCGCCTGCCGGAGGGCAACCGGTTTCGCTATCGGCTGGCCGGGACCAAGGAAGTCGAAAGCCTGGAGCAGGAAGTCACCGGCCGCTGGTTCGACGAGGTACACGGAGCGCCGACCGGCAAGCCCGCCACCTATCTTCGCTTCAACCATATCGTCGCCAACCGCGTGGCGACCTACCGCAAGGGACCGGTCATGCTGATCCATCACAGGGATCACCAGACGGTCGAGAACTGCATGGTGCCGCTGGCCCGCGACGGCGCGACAGTCGACATGATCATGGCGTGCTCGGTGCTGTTCTGGCAGGACGGCAAGCCGGTCGGGCGCTGACGCCGGCAACCCGCAAGATGACAGGATGCGGCGACTGAATTAGTGTCGGCGCATGGCTGACGACCCAAAGACGGCGGAACTGCGCGGCGCGGCGCGCGCGCTCGGCCTCGATCGGCTGACCGACGAGCATCTCGGGCAATTCGAGCGCGCCATGGCCGCGATGCAGCGGCACCTGCAGCGCCTGCCGCGCGACCTGCCGCCGGCGCAGGAACCGGCGATGATCTTTTGCGCGATGGCCGCATTCGAGTGAGCGATCCAGCCTTTCTCGGCCTGGCGGAGGCCGCCGAACTCATCCGCGCAAAGAAGCTGTCGCCGGTCGAATACGCCCAGGCGCTGTTCGCCCGCATCGAACGCCGCGATGCCGCCTATAACTGCTTCATCGCGCTCACGCCGGAGCGCGCGCTGAAATCCGCCCGCGACGCCGAGACGGAGATCATGGCCGGACGCTGGCGCGGGCCGCTCCACGGCATCCCCTACGCGCTCAAGGACATCATCGACGTGGCCGGCCTCCCGACCACGGCGCACTCGAAGATCCTGGCCGACAACGTCGCGCAGCAGGATGCGCCGGCTGCCGCGAGGATGGTGGCTGCGGGCGGCGTCTTGCTTGGCAAGCTCGCGACGCATGAGTTCGCCATCGGCGGCCCCTCCTTCGATCTGCCGTGGCCGCCGGCGCGCAACCCGTGGAACCGCAACTGCATTCCCGGTGGCTCGACCAGCGGCGGCGCCGCCGGTCTCGCCGCCGGCTTCTTTCCGGCGACGCTTGGCAGCGACACCGGCGGCTCGATCCGCAACCCGGCCTCGTTCTGCGGCATCACCGGGATGAAACCGACCTATGGCCGGGTCAGCCGGCGCGGCGTGGTGCCGCTCGCCTTCTCGCTCGACCATGTCGGGCCGCTGACCCGCAACGTGCGCGACAACGCGCTGCTGCTCCAGGTCATTGCCGGGCACGACCCGCAAGACCCCGCGAGTGCCGATCGGCCGGTGCCCGACTATGCGGCGGACCTCGATCGCGGCGTGAAGGGCCTCAAGGTTGGCGTCATTCGGCACTTCTATGCGCAGGACCTCAAGCGCGGCGCGCCTGAGCAGGTCGCGGCGATCGAAACGGCAGTCACGATGCTCGCCGACCGGGGCGCGCGGATCAGCGAGATCGCGCTGCCGCCGCTGGCGGATTTCAACGCCTGCGGCCAAGTCATTCTCGCGGCCGAAGCCTATTCCGTGCATGAGGCTTGGCTGAAGGAGCGGCCGCAGGACTACGGCGCGCGTGGACGCGAACGACTGCTCGCCGGCGCCACGCTCCGGGTCGCCGACTATCTGCGCGCGACGCGCTGGCGGCGGACGCTGTGCGAGGCCGCCGCCGCGGCGTTCAAGGACATCGACGTGGCGATCACCGCAACCAGCGTCGATCCCGCCTGCCGCTTCGACGACACGGCAACCTTGGCGGCGATCTATGGGCGGCAGGTGCTGATGCCGTTTAACGTCACCGGCCAGCCGGCGCTGTCGGTTCCGGCGGGTTTCTCCAAGGACGGACTGCCGCTATCCGTGCAGTTCGTCGGCCACCCATTCGCGGAGGCGACCGTCTATCGCGTGGCGCAGGCCTACGAGGCGGCTTCCGGCTGGGCCGATCGCCACCCGCCAGACCTGGCGGTCTGACGCACGGCAAAATCGTGATCGGAGTGGAAATCCGCAGCGCATCCCGCCATCGCCGGCCTACTTGCATGCCGGCAAGTTCGCGGCGCTCGCGCCAACCTGGACGATCCGCGACTTGTCGACGCCGGCGACGCCGACATATTTGAAAACGCGATCGTCGATCTCGCGCTTGCGCGTTTCCTGGATCACGATTCCCTTCTCGCCCTTGATCAGCGGCCAGAATTGAGAGGCTTGCGGTTGCTTCGCGGGATCGGGATCGAACGTGAAGTCGATGCCGCTGTTGTTCAGGTAGGCGCGGCCGCTCGGATCGGATATCCAGAACTCCTCGATTGCCGATTTCTCCGCAACCTGTTTCAGAATGGCGTTGATCTCGGCGGCGCTCATGCCGGCCTTCTCGGCGATGGCGACGAAATGCGCGGCAAGCAGCGCCTCGCCGACCATGTGCCGCCCGACGATTTCCTCGCAGTCGGCCGCCCGCGCGCTCGATCCGGAAATCAACACCGCCAAGCCGACGGCAGCCGTCGCGACGCGGTTCAGGTGCCTGCGCATATGGAGCTTCTCCCCTTGATCCGAAATTTCCCGGATGAGCGGAGGCGCCGCCCATGGTCTTGGCAGAGTAGCTCCGGCCGAGCCACCGGACAACCGATCAGCCGCTGCGGACGACACCCAAGTGTCGCCACGAACTTATGAAGTCTCGACAGACGTCAGCGTGATTTCGGCGCAGATTTAGTCCGGGAAAATCCACGCCGACTGCGATACCTTGAACCCCGATTGCTCATTGGCTTCACGGCAGCTCGAGGAGGCGGCGATGCGTTGGTTTGCGTTCCTGCTGGTCGTTGTGGCGCTGATCGGGATGCCGGTGGCGGCTCATGCCGATGCCGCCGAAGCAGGCGAAGACACTATCCTGGGGATGAGCTATGGCAAGGCAGCGGTCGTGGCCGCCGCGGTCGTCGCCGGCGCCGTCGCGATCAACACGCTCGTCGCACCCAATGTCGGTACAGTGGTCGCCGTCGTCTGGGTCGCGCACTGGTTTGTCCAGGGCGCGGTCGTCTACGGGATCGGATCGTGGCTAGGCTGGTGGGATGACGAAGTGGCCGCCGAGGAGACCACGGCAGTCAAGAACTGATCCGCCTAAAGCCGCTTAACCCTTGCCGACCGGCCGCTCATTCCACCTGCGATTGGTATTCTGAGTCAGACTGGAAGTTCGTTATGCGGCATCGACCTTGGCCCCGCGCGGCTTGCGCAAGGCGTCCAGGCCGCGGAACTCGACAAACTTGGTGGCCGTCGCCCACAGGTAGTCGCCGTAGAGGAACGGCGTGAATGATTCGATGCCGGGCAACGGTAGCGGCATGATCTCGGCATCGACCCGCGGCTCATAGAAGAACGGAATCGAGCAGCGCGCGCGCCCGGTACCGATGACGCGATGCTCGGTCGCCTTGATCCTGCCGCCGGTCCAGCGGTCCAGCAATTTACCGAAATTGACTGCGAGCGTTCCCTCGGTCGCCGGCACGTCCGTCCAGGTGCCGTCGGCGGCGCGCGCCTGCAGGCCTTCGACGCCGTCCTGCGCCAGCAGCGTCATCAGTCCGGAATCGACATGGGCGCCGCCGACGAGGTGGCGGCGCTTGCCCTTGTCGGTGACCCAGAGCTCGGCCTCGGCAATGCCGGCGAGCGACCGCTCGCTGCGCAAGGGGTAGTGGATCAGCCGCAGAGTCGAAACGCCCCCCGTGAAGGCATCGTCGAAGGCATGCTGATCGAGGCCGAGGCCGCGCGCGATCGCGCGCATGAGGACCTGGCCGGTCTGCTCAAGCCCGCGATAGTATTCCGCAGCGGCGGCGCGCCAGCCCGGCAGCAGGCGCTCGTCGGGAAGCGGCGTCGCCTCGCGCAGCGGATCGCTGCCATCGACGACCGCCGGTCCGTAAGCAATGTCCGGCCCGATATCGATGCCATCCTTGTAGGAAACGGCGGCGTCCTGCACGGGAAACCAGCCGCGATAGACATTGGGCCGGGTCCGATCGAATTTCTGCCGCCACAGTTTGCGGCTCTCGGCCACCGGCAGCGAGAAAATCCGCAGAAGATCCTGCCGCCGATCGCGGTCGATCGGCACCGTCTCCGGCAGGCCGGTGACGCTCATGAAGCCGGCGCCGGCCGCGGCCGCCATGATCGCCGCGTCGGCTGCATCGCGCGCCGCTGACGCAGCGCAAAACAGCGATGCAATATCGATTTGCGGAATCATACTATGGCGCCACTCAACCGTCCGCTTCGGCAGAATTTTGCCGACCGGCTTGCGACATGCCACCTAATCCGATCGGGCGACCCGGAAGCCGAGATAGGTGCCGCGAGTCCCGGTGAAGAAGGCGTAGCGTTGCGCCGCCCGCAAGTTCGCGGGATTGCTGTCCCACGAGCCGCCGCGCCCGATCCGGTAGCCGCAATTGCCCGCCAGCCACGCGCTGCCGTCGCTCGGTGCCCCCGCGTAGGTCTCGTTCCAGCAATCCTCCACCCACTCCCACACGTTGCCCAGCATGTCGTACAGTCCAAAGCTGTTGGGCCGGAAGTTCCCGACCGGCGACGGCCGCTGCTTGTCCCAGCGGCTGCCGCAGCCGTCGCAATTGGCGTAGCCGGAGCCGACGGCCTCGCCCCAATGGCGCGTCGTCGTCGTCCCGGCGCGCGCCGCATACTCCCACTCCGCTTCGGTCAGCAGCCGATACCCCTTCCCGGTCCTGTAGCTCAGCCACGCAACGTAGGATTTCGCATCCTCCCAGCTCACGCACACCAGCGGATCGCGCTCGGTCAGCCCGAAACCCGGATCGCTCCATCCCTTCGCCACATTGAGATCCCATCCGCTCCCCGTCCACACATAGCATCCGCCGCTCATCGGCCGGCCGACCACGCGCATGAACGCAGCAAACTCGCTCACCGTCACTTCGTACCGCCCCACCGCCAGCGATCCCACGCGAACCTGATGCCGCGGTTCGGTGTAGCCCCGGTATTGCTGCAGCAAACCTTCGCGCTCCTCCTCGCCGGGGATCGAGCCCATCATGAAGCTGCCGGCCGGGATCACCATCATTTCCGGGCACTCCGCACAGTCGCGGAACGTGGTACCGGGTTTCGGCAGCGCGCCGGTCTGGGGAAAAACCCCCACCACCGGCTGCGCCGGCGATGGCGTTGTGGTTCGCGGCGGCGTCGCCGCTTGCTGTTGCTGACGCTGGCGCTCCGCCTCGGCCGCCTGCCGCGCTTCCTCGTCGCGGCGTTTGCGGTACGCCTGCGCCTCCTCCAGCAGTCCGGCCGCCACATAGCCCGCCGGCTTGCCGTCCTGTTCCACCAGGTACCAGTTCTCCCCCTTCACCTTGCCCAGCACCTGAACGCTCTGTCCCTCGCGCAGCGCCCCCACCTGCTTGGCCTGCACGTTCGGCGCCTCGCGCAGCCGCGCCGCCCCGGTCGCGACGTAGGCGCGCTCGATCGGCTCCAGCCCGGGCTCCGGCTTCGGCGGCACGACCACCGCGGCCTGCCCTCGCTTCAGCTCGTCCACCCGCAGCCGCGCCAATCCGGCAAACCGGCCGCCTGGATACTGCCGCAGATACTCTTCGAACTCCGCCACGCGGCCGCTACTCGCAATCGAGTTCCAGAACGCCACCTCGATCGCCTCGGACCCGGCCGCAGACGCGGCCGATTTGGCGGCGGGCGGCGGCGCGGCGATTTGGGCCGGGGTCTTGCCCGGCGGCGGGCCGAAAAAGAACTCGCCGTGGAAGGACGAGCTGGACCACGGCGCCTGCTGGCCGGCGGATTGGCGCTCGACCCCGTCCATGGTGCGCTTGAACACCTCCTCGAGCGGCAGGCCCGGCACCTTCAGGCTGCGCAACAGCTCGGCCGTATAGAGCCCGTTCTCGCCGTCGCCGTCGGCCGCCGTCTTGCCCGGCGCCGTCGCATAGGCGATGAACGTGCCGCGCCCGGCGTCGATCTGCGCCAGGCCGCGCGCGACCGAGCGCGCCCCGCGCAGGAACGGGTTGTCGCGGCAGGCATCGAGGATGACCACGCTGAGGCGCACGCGCGCGTCTTCCATGCGGACGAGCACGTCGTTGACGTCCACCGCCTCGTATTTAAGGTCGTCCTCGGCGCTGAGCACCGCATCCACCGGCACCAGGTAATTGATGCTCTTCGCCTGCAGGCCGTGGCCGGCGTAGAAGAATAGGCCGACGCCACCCGGCGTCAGCTTGGCGGCGAACTCGCGCAGTCCCTCGATAAAGGCGCGGCGGCCGGCATTCTCCTTGAGGATCACCTCGAAGCCGAATCCGCGC
>JACQDQ010000040.1 GCA_016201015.1 Pseudomonadota bacterium
ATCATCTCGCCATGGCCAAGGGCGAGTTCGCGCGCGCGCATTAGGCGCGGCGGCGCAATGCGGCGCGTGTCACTTCGCGAGCCGACTGAGGCTCAGCACCTCGGCGACGCTCTTGCCGCGAACGTCTTCCGCCGTGATCCGCTTGGTGACCGGCGTGAACGTGTTGTTGGTCGAGGTCGGACCGTCCATCGCATCGGAGCGCACGGTCGTGCCGGTGGCCAGGCCCTTCTGGACGCGGGCGAACACCGCCGCCAGATCGTCCGTCTCGATCTCCCAGATCACCAGGTACTGCAGCGGGTGCGGCTGCCCTTCGCGATACTGCGGAGCGGACAGCTTGAAGAACTGGGCGGCGGTAACGCCTTCGATGTTCAGCAGATCATGGAAATGCTGGCCCGAGTACCACTCGACGAGCCTGTTCTCCTGGCCCGGTGTCGCGTTGCTCAGCACCATGAAGTGGTGCTTCTGCTTCTCTGCGGCGGAGCCGGCACTGCAGCCCGCCCACAGCAGGCCCAGGGCGGCCGTCATCGCGCAGGCCAACAGATGGCGCCGAATCGTCATCTCGCTTCCTCCATTTTCAAAACAGAAGACGTTTAACTTTCAGCGGGCGCAGCGTGCTGGATCGATCGGCCCAGGGTCAAACGATTAAAAGACAGGCTCGATTGACTTTCTCTCAACGTGGGGGAGTCAAGCAGCGGCCGCGCCTATTCCGGCTTGATGCCGAGCTTGTCGGCCAGCACGCGCCACGCGGCGATGTCGGCGGCGATCGACGCCTTGAATTGCTCCGGCGTGTCGCCGACCGGCGTCACGTCCTTGCTGCGCAGCTCGAGGCGGCCCTCGGTGCCGCGCACATCGCTCGCCACCACGGCACGAAACGATGCTTTGCCTCACCGTCCCGTGGTTTGTATCGACTGCGGGAATTCCGCCGCCATGTCGAACTCGATCGGCCGATGCCCGGCCGGAATCTGGAGCGACTGAAACGTCGTTGCCTGCTGGTAGGAATATCCGACGACGTCCCAGACGGTACCGAAGGTTCCTTCGGGGACGAGCAGGCGGTCGCAGGCGGCGGCCGAAAGGCTGCGGCACTGCAGGCGATGATTGGTCCGCAGTGTGGGAAGATTGAAATTCCGGCCGAGAATCCGGTGGAACGACACGCCGTGAAGATTCTCCAACGGCTCATTGAGCAAGTGTAACCCGTGTTCGCTGGCGATGTAGAACTCGCTGAACGCCGGCGAGTCGCCTTCCACCCAAACGAGGCGCTCCACGCGTACGCAACGCGCGGCATTGAGGAATCCGCGCCAAGCGCGGTCCGACCGGACTTCCGACACCGAGAGGACGCGCGTGAACGGAATCATCACCTTTCCGGTGTCGGCATTCCGGAACCGAAAAACGAACACGTCTTCCGCTTGGCGCCCGGTCACGAAAGTGCCGCGGCGTCGCGTTCTCTGCAGGAAGCCAATATCGGCGAGATGGGCCAACGCCTTCTGTACGGTTCCCAGGCTGACGGAGAAGAGCTTCGCCATTGTCGTCTCTGGCGGAAGCCGATCGCCCGGGTGGAGCGTACCGCCCTCGATGGCGTGTATGAGTGCATCGATGATCTGGCGATATCGCGGGAAATCCAATCGCGCCTCCGCGCGGAGGATGTCCTTGGCGATCCGGGCCATTGCGGGGCTGGTCATCTCCGATACCTTCATTAGTAGATGCCAAGTGCAAGGATACTATATAGTTTAACTCCTAACGCTCGCATCGAACGGTGCCATTCCGCGTTCTGGCTCGTCATCGGCGGAGCTCTCGTCCATCGGCGGCGTCTCACCCGTAATCAACAAACGGCCCCGCCAGAGTTCACGAGGAATGGTCGCCGGTCGCGCCGCCGATGCCGCGAACGCGAAACAGCCGCGATCGGCGGTCTTCGCGCGGTCCTATGGCGGGGCGAGGAAGCGGCGGAGAAGCTGCCAGAATATCTCCGGCTCCTCAAGATGCGTCGCGTGCGCGCAATTGGGCAAGATGCAAAGTTGGCCGCGCGGCAGGCCACGCCAGAGACGGAATTGCTCCGCAGGCTCGGTCGAGCGGTCGCGGTCGCCGCCGATGACCAGGACCGGCATGGCGATCTCGCCGAGCCGCTCCGTCACCCGCCATGACGCAACGGCCCGGAGCGCCGACACGGCGGTCTGCGTGTTCGCCGCCTCGGCCATGCGGCAGTACAGTGCATAGGCCGGGTGATTTTCGCCGGCCACGAACCAGGAAGCGATGATCGGCTTGCCGCCTTCCGCGATACCGACGCGCAGCAGGCGGGCGATCGTGTCATCGTAGGATTCGAACCTGCCAGGAAGGCTCCCGGCCGATGCCGCGCCGTAGAGAACCAGTCGCTCGAGTCTGGCGCCGCTTTCGAGCGCGAATTGCTGCGCGATCATCGCCCCCATCGAATGGCCCAGCAGCACGAAGCGGCCGACGCCGAGCGCATTGACTTTTTCAGCGACGAGCTCCGCATAGCCGGACAGGGTCGCGGGCGCGGCAATCCTGGCACTGCCGCCAAATCCTGGCAGGTCGATGGCGATGACGTCGAACTGCGGCGCCAGGATGTTGAAGAGGTCGTCCCACTCCTCCGACCCGCCGAGAAAGCCATGGACGAGCACAAGAGGCGGCCCCTTACCGCGGCGCTTGTGGTGCAGCATGTTCGCTATTTCCCTTCCGCCTACCTCAGAGGATACCCGAACAGAAGGTGCGGTAGCATCAGCGGGATGTACGGGAACGTCGCCACGATGACCAGATCGATCGCCATGATGACCATGAAAGGGACCGCCGCACGCACGGCCTCGCCGTATTGCACGGCGGCAAGCTGCGTCGAGACGAACAAGTTGAGAGCGACGGGCGGCACGATGCAGCCGAGCCCCATGTTGATGGCGAACAAGACGCCCCAATGGATGAGGTCGATATGCGCCTGCGCAAGCAGCGGCATGGCCGTCGGCAGAAACCCGAAGATCATTGCCGGCGGCTCCAGAAACATGTCCAGGACAACGAATACGGCGCTGAGGACGAACAGGACGAAGTAGGTGTTCATGCTGACCTGGGCGATGGCGTCGACCAGCTGGACGGACACCAGGTCGCGCGCCATGACGAAGCCGACGAACCCGGACGTGCAGACCATGAACAGCGTCATGCCGGTGATGTGTCCGGCCTCGACGCATGCGCTGTACAATTTGCGAGGCTGCCCGGCACGATAAACGAAAATGGTGAGAAACAGGACGTAGACCAGCAGGATGACGCCGACCTCGGCGGGCGTGAAGACGCCACCCAGAATGCCGCCGATGATCAGGACCAGCGCCAGCAATCCCGGGACGGCCCGCAGCGTATAAAGCGGAACCATGGCGAGGGTGACGTGCTCGCGCGGATAGCCGTGGCGGCGCGCATGCCAGATCACCAGTGCCATGAAACTCGCGGCGACCAGGCACGATGGCACGATCGTGGCGGCCGCGAGCCGGCTGACCGAGACATTGGCGGCCGCGGAATAGAGCAGCACCGTGATGGACAGCGGCGCCATCATGCCGAGCGCTCCCGCCGAGCCCTGGAGGGCGGCGCAAAAATCCGCGGCGTATCCGCGCTGCTTCATCTGCGGCACCATCAGGGAGCCGATGGAGGCCGTGTCCGACACCGCCGAACCGGATATGTCGCCGAAGATGAAGCTGGCGACGACGTTGGACGCGCCCAACCCGCCGCGGACACGGCCGACGAGCATCTGGGCAAAATCGACCAACAGCTTTGCCACCCCGGCTGCGTGCATCAGCTTGCCGGAAAGGATCAGCAACGGAATCGCCATGAGGGCGTAGACGTTGACTCCGTAAAAAGTTTGCAGCGCGTCGGTCATGAACGAGACATCGCCCACCAGTGCTACGTAGAGCGTCGCCATGAGGCCCAACGACAGGGCCACCGGCACGCCGATCAGCATCGGGCCGAACAGGGCGCCGGCGAGCACCAGAGTCCGCACGCCTCCTTCCAGGTGGACGTGCTCGCCGATCGGCAAAAGAACGACGCAGAAATAGCCGAGCGCGATCGCCAGCTTTGCCGCCATGTGGCGCGGTGGGACCTGCGCCACGTTGCGGCGGGCCCAGTGGATCAGCATGACCACCACCGCAAGCGGCATGGCGACGAATTGCGCCATCATGGGAATTTGCAGGGCGTCCGTGCGGCTTCTCGCCACCACGTCGAACGCTTGGAAGGCGGCGACCAGCAGTGCCAGCAGATAGCCAGCGGCGAGGCCCTGCGCCAAGGTCTCGGTCCGGCCGCGCCATGCCCCGCCGAGTCGTCGTATCAGGATATCGAGGTTGACATGCTTGTCGTGCAGATACGCCGACGCGATGAAAAGGAACGCCACCCACCCGAAGATGATCAACGCCATCTCGTCGGACCAGGACAGCGAATCGTTCAAGACATAGCGGAAGAAGACGCCGAGCAGCATGACCCCGGCGAATGCAATGGTCCCGACGACCGCAAGAAACGTCACGGCACGGTCGACCGCGTCACTCAACGCCACCAGAAATCGGCCGAATTTCGATGGTTGCATCGCGGTGACCCCGGGCACCGGGTGATATCACCCGGTGCCCGGCGGCTTGTGTTGTGGGTGCCTGACTTTACTTCTGTGCCGCGAAAATCTTGTTCGCCAGATCGATATTGATCTTTCCCTTCAGCTGCTCGGCGACCTCGTGCAAGACCTTTTCCCGGATCGAGGTCCACTGAGCGTATTCCGCCGGCGTCGGATAGTAGATCTCCATGCCCCGTTTCTTAAGGTCGCTCAGATATCCCTCGACCTGGTCGGCCGAATATTTGCGTGTCCAGACTTCGGCTTCCTTGGCGGCCTCGAGCACGGCCGCGCGGTCCTGCTCCGCCAGAGACGCGTACTTCTTCCCGTTCATGAAGACTTCCACGAACGAAGCGGTATAGTTCAACCGCACGTCGTATTTTACCACTTCGTCGAACTTGCCGGACCAGACCGGACCGATGTTGCTTTGCATCCCATCGATCACGCCCTGTTGCAATGCCGTGTAGGTCTGGCCCCAGTCGACGGGGGTCGGGTTCGCGCCCCAGGCCCTGTAGATCGCCAATTCCACCGGCGTGCTGATCACGCGGATCTTAAGACCCTTGATGTCAGTAGGAGTCTTCAGCTGCTTGGTGCGCGTCTGGACGTCGCGGCCGGAGCCGAAACTGATACGGTAGAGATGTTTGAGGCCGGTATCCTTCTCGAAGGC
>JACQDQ010000472.1 GCA_016201015.1 Pseudomonadota bacterium
CATACCCCTTCGGCGGCGTGAAGGCCTGGAACTCGCGCTCCAACAATCGCGCCAGATGGATGCAGGTGCGGTCGCCGTATTGCGGGCCGACGATCTGCACGCCCACGGGGAGGCCGCCTGATGTGAAGCCGGCCGGCGCGATGGTCGAGGGCAGATAGAACAAGCCGCTATAACCGGCCCAGAAGAGCTGGTCGGTGGTCGGCACCCGCTTGCCGTTGACCGCGATGGTGCGTTGATAGCGCTCGCCCGCGTGGTCATGCGGGCAGGCGGCCGAGGCCGCCGCCGGGCAGATCAAGAGATCGTAGTCCTTGAAGAACTCGGCCCAGGCGAAGCGCATCTGGTGGCGCCGGTTGTTGAGCTTCAGCCAGTCGCGATGCTGCATGACGTTGGCGCGGGTCATGCGCGCGTGATAGCTCTCGTCGTCGGCGCGCAGCGTCGGCAGCAGCTCCATGCTGCGCGCATAGGCATCCGGCGTCAGGCGCGCCGAGGTGGCGGCGCGCAGCAGCAGGATGAAGATGCGCTGCGCCTCGCCGGTGTCGATCGCCGGCCGCGCGCGGTCGCTGACCTTGGCCTTCTTCTTGGCGAGGAAATCGGCGACCGCCTGGATGCGGTCCTTGACCGCGGCGTCGACCTCGCTGTTGGGATCGTCGAGCATCACCGCGATCTTGAACTCGCGCAGCGTCTTCCGGCGCGGCGCGGGCAAGGCGAGACGCCAGCCGGCGCCGTCGATGTCGTCCGGCCCGGCCATCACCGACAGCGCCAGATCGATGTCGTCGGCCGAGCGCGCCAGCGGGCCGACCACCGAGATGTCGCCGGTGGCGTAGGTGCCGGGCAGGCCGTGGCCGCGCGGCGTGCAGATGCCCCAGCTCGGCTTGTGGCCGTAGACGCCGCAATAATGCGCCGGGTTGCGAATCGACGAGCCGATGTCGCTGCCGGCCTCGATGCCGGTCAAGCCGGCGGCGAGCGCCGCGGCCGAGCCGCCCGACGAGCCGCCGGGCGAGAGCTTCACGTCCCACGGGTTGTTGCTGGTGCCGTAAACCGCGTTGAAGCTCTGCCAATCTGCCAGCATCAGCGGCACGTTGGTCTTGCCGAACAGGGTGACGCCGGCGGCGAGGAAGCGGTCGACGGCGACCGCGTTCTCCTTGGCGATGTTGTCCTTCATCTCCGGCATGCCGTAGGTCGTCGGCATGCCCACCACGTTGTAGGATTCCTTGATCGTCATCGGCACGCCGTGCAGCGGCCCCACCTTCTTGCGCTTGGCGAGCGCGGCATCGGCGGCCTTGGCGCGCTTGCGCGCGCCGGGAATGTCGGTGGCGATGATGGCGTTGAGCGCCGGGTTGTATTTCTCGACGCGCTGCAGATAGAGATCGAGCAATTCGAGGCAGCCGATCTTGCGGGCCTTGACCGCGGCGGCGAGCTGCTTGGCGGTGCGAAACGGCAGGTCGAGCATGATTCCCCCTTGGCGCGACTATTGGGCGCCTTTATTTAATACGACATCTGATAGGCGCGAGTCCTTCTCCGCCCTTCAGGGCGGAGAAGGTGGCAAATGCCGAAAGCATTTACCGGATGAGGTGGGTGTTGCGGAAACGCCCCACCTCACCCGCGCGCTGACGCGCGCCGCCCTCTCCGCCCCATTGGGCGGAGAGGGAAATGATGGCGCAGGACCAGGCGGCTCCCTCGCCGACATGGGAACGCGGCCCGGCTATGACGATCTGAGTTTTAACGCGGAGAACGCAGAGGAAGCGCAGAGAGCACGGAGATATCCAAATCGCACGGCCAAAGGCCGCGCAAAACTCATGCTTTGCGGCCTCTGCGTAACTCTCTCTGCGACCTCTGCGATAAGATCCGGATCCTCAGTGCTGCGCCGCGGTCGCGGCCAGCGCCCAGTTGGGATCGCGCGCGCGCGTGTTGCGTGAGAAGGTCCACACATCGGTGATGGTCGCCGCTTGGGCGGGGTCGCCCTCGACCACCACGCCACCCGCGTCCCGCGTGACGTTGACCTGCTCGGAGACGAATTTGACGGTGACCAGCGCGGTGCGGCCGTCCATGCGCGCCTCGACGATCTCCGCCGCCTTGACGGCGATCAGGCTGGTCTCAAGCGTGTGCTTGGCCGCCTGCCGCTCGCGGACGGCGGTGGCAAAATTATCGTAGACCTCGTCGGCGACCAGCGGCCTGAGCGCCGCCGTGTCGCCGTGGGCGAAGGCGTTGATCACCATCTCGAACGCGCCGCGCGCGCCGCCCAGGAATGTCTTCGGGTCGAAGCCGGGATCGGCGAGCTTGATCTGCGTCAGCCCGGCATCGAGCGTGGTGCCGGCCGGCGCCGGCGTAACGTCGACCGTCGGCGCGTCGTGCCCGGGCTGGTGCGTCGCGGCGTCGGGCGCCGGCTCGCCGCTTCTCGGCACCGGGGCCGGCGCGTGCGTCGTCCAGCGCTCCGCCTTCTCGTTGCCGGTGCGGCGGCCGAGCACGCCGCGCAGGCGCAGGATGAGGAATCCCGCGACCATGGCGAAGAAGATGATATCGAAGAAGGCGAAGCCGTCGCCCATGCCACGTCCCGTTCCAGTTCCGGACCTTGGGGATAGACCGCAACGCCCCCGTGGACTATATCTCGCGTGGCCGATGCAGGGTCCAGCCGCGCTAGAGTACCGGCCCGGTCGTTAGGGGTCCAGAGATTCCGCCCCTTTTTTACTAAATGGGATCGCCGGCGCGGCGCGACAAGCGGCCCGCCGCGGCCGTTCGCATTAACCAACTTGCGCGCGACATGTACCTGATTCGTCACGGCCAATCGGAGTTCAACGCAGTCTTCTCGCTGACCCGCGTCGATCCGGGCATCCGCGACCCGCGCCTGACCGAGGAGGGGCGGCGCCAGGCCGCGGCCGCGGCGCAATTCCTCAAGCAGCACGATATCCGCCGCCTGCTCGCCAGCCCCTACACGCGCACGCTGGAGACGGCGACGATCATCGCCGACGCGCTCGGGCTCGAGGTGACGATCGAGCCGATGGTGCGCGAGCGCGCCGCCTATATGTGCGACGTCGGCGCCTCGCCGGCGGTGCTGGCACAGCGCTTCCCGCGCTTCCGCTTCGACCATCTCGACGATCCGTGGTGGCACGATCATATCGAGCTGGGCCAGCCGGAGGCCGAGGACGCCCTCCTGGTGCGCTGCGCCGATTTCCGCAAGACGATGGCGGCGGTTGCGGACTGGCGGCACGTCGCGGTCGTCACCCATTGGGGCTTCATCCGCGGCATGACCGGCCGGCCGGTGCCCAACGGCGAGATCGTCCACCTGCCGCTCGACGAGTAAGCGGGCGGTGTCCGACCCGGACCCCAACGGTCAGCGCAATTTCCTCAAGGCCGTGGTGCTGGGTTTCGGCGACCAGTTTCCGGTCCTCACCCGCCTGCCGGCCAGTTTCGAGCTGTATCCCGGATGGCTGCCGCATCTGGGCGCGGCGATCGTCGGCTATCTGCTGTTCGTGCTCGTCCTGTTCCTGACGCTCAGCCTGGCGTTCAGCGACTATCCGCGCGACGATTTCGCCGAATTCCTGTTCACCGCCGCCCTGCCAAGCCTCGGCTTCCTGGCGCTGGTCGGCGCCAGCCTGTGGCTGCCGCGGCGGCTCGGCGTCGCGCTGTCGCGCCAGATCGTGACCGTGCAGGAGGACGGGCTGCGCGGGCGACGGGAATGGAGCGAGCCGATCACCGCCTTCGCCGGCCTGGCGCTGCGCGTGCGGCGGACGAAGACCAAGGCCGACAAATCGTCGCTCAAGATCGGCACCACCGAGACAACGCATTATTGGATCGAGCTGGTCCACCCCACGGCGGCGCGAACGCTGATCTTGTACTACCAGAAGAACGGCATGGCGCCGCTCGAGCGCATCGAGGACCATGCCAAGCTGCTCGGCCGCGAGATCGTCGACACCGGCGGCATCCGCCGCATGACGCCGGAGGAAGCGGCCGCCTTCACCCAGTCCTTCGCCGAGACGGAGCGCGAGCTCGGCGGGCGGAAGTGATCATCCGACCGGGCAGCCCGCAGCGAGTCATGCCGATTTCGGCTGATTGACTCTCTCGCCGTCATGTGTGGATGGCCCCCGGCTTGGCAAGAGTTTTCACGTGGATGGAAAGACGGCCACTTGCGGTCATGTGTGCGGCCTCTGAATGCGGCACGACATGGCCGCGGGCCCTGATGGGTACCGGAGATCGAGTCCTGATCATGGCCGCGGGGTCGCAGTGCCCCATGACGGAAAACTGGTCTGTCTCGATCCGTCGGTTGACCGACATTGCCATCACGCGTGTTCACCCTCGCAAGCTTCCCGGACCTGCCGACATCAGCCGCTCAGGCCGCCGCCGGCATGGTGCGGAAGTCCTCCTGGCGCATCATCAACGCCCAGCCGATGCGCGCCAGCTTGTTGGCCAGCGCGACGGCCGCCACCTTGCGCGGCTTGGCGGCAAGCAGCTTCGTCAGCCAGGGATCATCCTTGGCGCGCTTGCTGTTCAGGACCGACATGGCGCCATTGACCAAGAGCCGGCGCAGATAGCCATTGCCGCGCTTGCTGATCGGGCCGAGCCTCACCTTACCTCCTGTCCCCTCTTGGCGCGGCACCAAGCCGAGCGAGGCGGCGAAGTCTGAGCTGCGCCGGAAGGCGCCAGGATTGATCACTATCGCCGCCATGGCGCTCGACAGGATCGGCCCGTAACCGGGGGCGGTGATCAAATGCCGGTAGGTCGCATCGCCCCGGCCCGCCTCGACAATCTGCCGGTCAATCGCCTCGAGCTTGCGTTCGATGGTCCCCAACGTCTCCGCGACCGCCAGCAATCCCTCGCGCAGCGGGCTCGCTATGCGCCGATCTTCGGGATCGGCCAAGATCGCCAACAACGCGCCGAGCCGCGCCGTCCCCTTGGCGGCGACGATACCGAACTCCGCCATCAGGCCGCGAAGCTGGTTTCTCAGCATCGTGCGCTGCTTCATCAACAGGTCGCGCACCTTGTGAATACCAGCCGCAGCCTGCTGCCGCTCGCTCTTGATGGCGACGAAGCGCATCGACGGACGGCTCACCGCCTCGCAGATCGCCGCCGCGTCCGCTGGATCGTTCTTGTTCCGCCGCACATAGGCTTTGGCGTAGGCCGGCGGGATCAGCCGCACATCATGGCCCAGCTTGTGCAGCTCCCGCCCCCAGTAGTGCGCGCTCGCGCACGCTTCCACACCGATCAAGCAGGGCGGCAGCTTGCCGAACCAGGCCAGCACCTGTGCCCGACGCAACGTCCGCCGGACTACCACCGCTCCCCGCCCGTCAACCCCGTGCACCTGGAATACCTGCTTGGCCAGATCGAGACCGATCGTGCTAACCTTTTCCATGGATGGCTCCCGTCAGTTGGTTATCGCAATGATCCAACTTGGCACATCGATGCCGTGAGGGGGCCATCCACCCCATCATGGCCGGACCGCGGCGAAGCCGCGAGTTCCGGCTATCCACGCACTCTTTTCCGGAAGAAAGACGTGGACGGCCGGGACA
>JACQDQ010000041.1 GCA_016201015.1 Pseudomonadota bacterium
CTCGGCGATATCGAAGCTCACCCCGTCGACGGCGCGCACCAGCGGATGCTCCCGCCGCGCGATCTCGCCCAGCGTGCGCGAGAGCGGAAAGTGCTTCGCAAGCCCGTTTATCTCTACGAGCGCAGCCATGTCGCCGGTTCCCTTGCCGCCGCCCGCAACTGATGCGCCTCCGCCGCCCGGACGCAGGCCGCGCTGTGGCCGGGCTCGCACGGCCGGTTCTCCACGCCCGACAGGCGGCAATCGTCGCGCGCAAACGGGCAGCGCGGCGCGAAGCGGCAGCCGGCAAAGGGTTGCGACAAGTCAGGCGGGCTGCCGTCGATCGGCACCAGCATGCCGGCGCTCGACTGCATATCGGGGAATGCGTTGTACAGGCCCATCGTGTAGGGATGCACCGGACGGTCGAGCACCGCCGCGGCCGGACCCGATTCGACCACCTGTCCGGCATACATGACGACGACTTGATCGCAGGCATACGCCACGACGCTGATGTCGTGCGTCACCAGAACGACCGAAATCTGGAACCGCGCCTGCAGCGTCTTGATGGTGTCGAGCACCTGCCGCTGCACGATCACGTCGAGCGCGGTCACCGGCTCGTCGGCGATGACCAGCTTGGGATTGAGCGCGAGCGCGATGGCGATCGCCGCGCGCTGGCGCATGCCGCCGCTGAATTGATGCGGATAGTCGCGCAGCCGACCCGGATCGAGCCCCACCATCTCGAACAGCTCGACCGCGCGCGCCGCCGCGCGCCGCCGGTCGTGGCCGCCGCGCGCGATCAATACCTCTTCGACCTGGGCGCCGACGCGATAGACCGGATCGAGCGAGTTCATCGCCGATTGCGGGATGAAGGCGATCTCGCGCCAGCGCAGCGCCTTGGCCTCCGGCCGCGACAGCTCGAGCAAGTTGCGGTCGCGATAGACGATGCGGCCGCCGGCGATCACCGCGTTCTGCGGCATCACGCCGGTGATGGCGCGCGCCACCGTGGTCTTGCCGCAGCCGGACTCGCCGACCAGGCCGACGATCTGTCCTTCCGGCACCTCGAAGCTCACGCCATCGACGGCGCGGGTGAGGCCGCTTTCGGCTCGGTAGTGCACGCGTAGATCGCTGATCGAAAGTAGGCTCAAGCGTTCAATCCCTCAGCTTCGGGAAGAACACTTCCTCGTAGCCGCGGCTGATGAAGAAGCCGGCGACCACGACGAGCACGATGCACAGCCCGGGCGGGACGAACCAGTTGTACTGGCCGCGCGACAGCGCCTGCGAGGTGAACGCGTCCTGCAGCATGTAGCCCCACGACACCACGTCGGACGAACCGAAGCCGAGGAACGACACGCTCGCCTCGGTGAGGATCGCCCAGCCGATGGCGATCGAGCCGTAGAGGAAGGACAGCGGCAGGATGTTGGGCGCGATGTGGACGAACAGGATTCGCCAGGTGCTGGCGCCGGTGACGCGCGCCGCCTCGACATAGGCGCGTTCGCGCAAGGACAGCACCTGGCTGCGGATGACGCGGCCGGTGTTGGGCCACAGCAGCAGCGCGACGGCGACGATGACGTTGTAGATGCTGGGGCCGAGAAACGCGCTGAGCACGATGACGAAGGGCAGGAAGGGCAGCGACAACGCGATGTCGGCGATGCGCATGAGCGCCGCGTCGATGCGGCCGCCGAAATAGCCGGCGACGAGCCCGACCAGCGTGCCGAGCGAAGCCACGACCGTCGCCGCGCTCAAGCCGACGAACAGGGCGCTGCGCGTGCCGTAGACGAGCTGCGAGAAGATGTCGCGCCCGAGACTCGTGGTGCCGAGCAGGAAGGCGGCGCCGGGGCGCTGATTGGCCGCAAGCTTTCCGCTCGCCAGGAATTGGATCTCGAGCGGGTCGTGCGTGGCGATGACGTCGGCCAGCAGCGCGATCACGGCAAAGGCGGCGTAGATCGTGACGCCCACCACGGCGAAGGGATCGCGTCCGGTTTGGCGGAGGAGCGCGACGGCCGCCTCGCGCACGCGTGGCCACAGAGTGAGGCTTTCGCCGCGCCGCGCGGCCTGCTCAAGCGACGCGGGCATGCGACACCCTGGGATCGAGCAGCACGTAGAGCATGTCGGCGATGAAGTTCATCGTGATGAAGACGAGGGCGATAAGAAGGAACGCGCCCTGCGCCAGCGGGTAGTCGAGCGAGCTGACCGCCCGCACCAGCAGGCGGCCGATGCCGGGCCAGCTGAATACCACTTCGACCACGACGTTGCCGCCGACCGAAATGCCGACGCCGATGGTGAAGGCGGTGAGCACCGGCAGCAGGGCGTTGCGCGCGGCGTGACGGATGACGATCGACCACTCCGACAGCCCCTTCATGCGCGCCATGGTGACGAACTCGTCGTGCATCACCTCCAGCATGTTGGAGCGCATGAGCAGCAGCGGCAGGCCCTGCAGATAGACGGCCAGCGTCAGCATCGGCAGCGCAAGATGCCGCAAGAAGTCGAGCGACAGGAAGCGCTCGATTTCGCTGTCGTACGCGGCGCCGGGACTGTTGGTCCCGCCGGAGGGCAGCCAGCCGAGGCCGAAGCCGAACACGGCCAACAGCACCATGCCGACCCAGAATTCGGGCGCGGCGCGGACGGCGAGCACGATCGGCACCGCCGTCTTCTCGATCCAGGTATCGCGCCGCCAGGCGAGGAAGGCGCCGGCGATCACGCCGAAGATGTAGGCGACGACGAGCGAGGCAAGCGTGAGCACGATCGTGTTGGGAAACGCCTCCATGAGGATGTCGACGACCGGCCGGCGCTGGAAGAACGACACGCCGAGTTCGCCCCGGGCGAGGTTTGCCAGGTAGATGACGTATTGCTCATAAAGCGGCCGATCGAGGCCGAATTGCTGCAGGATGAGCTGTTGCTGCTCTTCCGACAGGTTGTCGTTGAGATAGGCGGCGAGCGGCGAGCCCGGCATCAGCCGGAACATGAGGAACAGGATCGTCACCACCGCCCACAGCACAAGCAGCGTGTGCAGCACCCGTTCCAGGAACTGGCGCATGGCCGTCCCCGTCGTTCGTCCTATGCCGCGCCTTGCCGCGCTTACTCGGCCTTCAACTGCTCTTTCTTGCCGGCTGGGTAAAACAGCTTACCGCCGGACAGGCGGTAGCCGGCGTCGGCCAGGATCTTCTTCGCTTGAGCGGCGCCGGTGTCGATCTTGTCGACGGCCGGGTTGTGCCAATATTCGAGCGCCGGCGAGACATACGAATTTGCCGCCACGGCAAAGTTGTTCCAGGCGGCGGCAACCATCAGCTTGCGGTCGATGGCGAGCGACAGCGCCCGGCGGAAG
>JACQDQ010000473.1 GCA_016201015.1 Pseudomonadota bacterium
TGCTCGGCCACGAGCTCGGCCAGCGACAACGGCGCGGCGGTCCGCCGCGCATGCCCACCCAGGCATTCGCGCCAGCGGGCCCTGACGTTCGGCGGCATCGCGCCGTCCCAGGCACACTCAAGCGCCGCGGCCTCGGCCAGACTCTCGGCCGGACTCAGCACATCACCATCGTCTGGCAGGGGCGGCGTGGCGAGCATAACGACACCATCACTATAGAAGATGTCGCAGTATAGAACAAAACGGGCCAATTGTCAAGACCGTTTTGTTCTATAGCTTTTTGCGGCGGCTGGCCGCCGGAATTGCTGCGGCCTAGCGCGGCGGCCGAGCGAAGGCTGCCTCGGATAGGGTATTGGCTGCGGCGGCGCTCGCGCTTTGGCAGCCATAGCGTCCGATGGGTGTGATCGGCGCGGCGCCGGCCCGGGTCTCAGCGGACAGCGACACGAAAGGCGGATGCGTCATCGCCGAGCCGCGCGACGAGGGATCGCCGCCGCGCAGCAGGCGCTCGCGCAGGAAGGCGCGGACCCGCTCGACCTTGGCGCGCAGCGCGGGATCGGGCACGGCTTGCGGCTCAGGCGCCGTCCAGATCGTACAGCTTTGCCGATCCGTCGGGCTGACGCCGACCTGGACAAAGTAGTCGCCGTTGGCAGCGAGCGTGACGACCTGAACGTAGCCGGCCGCGGTGGTCTGGGCCACGGCGGGCAGAGCGAGCAGCACGACAAGCGTGCCGGTCGCGACAATCCGGGCGATCATGGAAGGTTCCTCCGGTGCGAGATATTCACTGTGCCTCTTCTGCGTGCCTCGGCGTGACGTCCCGGTCGGCAGCATCAATCGATCATTGCACCGGTCGCCTTGACCACGGGCGTCCATTTGGCGAGTTCAGCCTTGACATGGGCGGCAAGCTCTTCCGGCGTGGAGCCCACGACATCGGCGGAGAGTTCCGCCAGTTTCTGCCTGATCTCCGGCAGCTTCACCGCCTTGACGGATTCGGCATTCAGCCGATCGATGATCGCCTTCGGCGTCTTGGCCGGCGCGAACAGCGCGTTCCAGGTGTAGGTCTCGTAGCCGGGTAGCCCCGCCTCCGACATGGTCGGTACGTCGGGCAGCGTCTGCAGGCGCTGTTTGACGGTCACCGCAAGCGGCCGAACGGACCCCGACTTGATATTCGGAAGAACCGACGGCAACAGATCGAACATCATGCTGACCTGCCCCGAGATGAGTTCGGTGAGCGCGGCGCCCGACCCGCGGAAAGGAATATGCTGGATGTCGACATCCGCCATTCTTGCGAACAGCGCGCCGGCGAGATGCAACGACGTGCCGTCGCCAGAGGACGCATAGCCGTATTTGCCTGGATTGGCCCTGGCGAGCGCGATCAGCTGCTTCACGGTCCTGGCATCGACGTCGGGATGGACGACCAGCACGCTGGGCACCATGACGAGCAGCGAGATCGGCTCGAAATCCCTGACCGAATCATACGGCAACCTCTTGTAGCGTGCCGGATTGATTACGTGCGTCGTCGAGGTGCCGGAGAGCAGCGTGTAACCGTCGGGCAGGGACTTGGCAACGATGTCGGCGCCGATGCTGCCGCGCGACCCGCCATGGTTATCGACGACGATCTGTTGGCCGAGTGCGTTGCCCATCTTGGCGGCAACCAGTCGCGCAACGATATCGGTCGCGCCGCCGGCGGCAAACGGTACGACGAGATGGATCGGCTTGCTCGGGTAGCGGTCCTGCGCGCCGACCGTGGCCGAGGGCGAAAGCGCGCAGGCAAGACCGAGCGTCGCGACGACCAGCCTGACGAAGTTCATGAGGCGTGTCCCGTTGCCAGGTGCAATGGGTCAGGGCTCTTTGAACGCCTCGGCGCGCTTACGCTGAACCGTCGGCGCGATCACGAGGAGCAGCAGGCCCGCCGCCATCAGCAGCAGGGTGAGGCTTAGCGGCCGGCTGATAAGCACGATCGGATCGCCGCGCGACAGGAGCAGGGCGCGCCGTAGATACTCCTCCATCAGCGGTCCCAAAATGAAGCCGAGCAGCAGCGGCGCCGGCTCGAAGCCGAGCTTGATGAACAGATAACCGACGACGCCGAAGAACGCCGTCAGGTAGACGTCGAATGTCGTGTTGTTCAGGCTGTACACGCCGATCGCGCAGAACAGCAGGATCGCCGGGAACATCATGCGGTAGGGTACCTTCAGCAGGCTGACCCAGATGCCGATGAGCGGCAGGTTGATGATGACCAGCATCAGATTTCCGAGCCACATGCTGGCGATCATTCCCCAAAACAGATCGGGCTGCTTGGTCATGACCTGCGGACCCGGCGTGATGCCGTGGATCATCATGGCGCCGATCATCAGCGCCATGACGGCGTTATTCGGGATGCCGAGCGTGAGCAGTGGGATGAATGACGTCTGCGCGCCGGCATTGTTGGCCGATTCTGGTCCGGCGACGCCCTCGATCGCGCCCTTGCCGAAGCGCGACGGATCCTTAGCCACCTTCTTCTCCAGAGCGTACGCGGCGAACGACGCGAGCAGCGCGCCGCCGCCGGGCAGTACGCCGAGGAGCGAGCCGAGGCCGGTGCCCCGTAGAATGGCGGGAAACGCCTCCTTGAGATCCTTCATGGTCGGCCAGAGTCCGGTAATCTTCCCGCTCATCACGTCGCGGCTCTCGCCCTTCTCCAGATTGGACAGGATTTCGGCGACGCCGAACACGCCCATGGCCACGTTGACGAAGCCGATGCCATCGGCGAGGTCGGGGAAGCCGAAGGTGTAGCGCATCGCGCCGGAATTCACGTCGGTGCCGACCAGTCCCAGCAGCAGGCCGAGGAAGATCATGGCGACGGCCTTCAGTACCGAGCCGCCGGCCAGCACGACGGCGCCGACCAAGCCGAACACCATCAGCGAGAAATACTCGGCGGCGCCGAATTGCTGCGCGAGCAGCGTCAAGGGCGGCGCCAGGACGGCGATCGCCACTGTGCCGACGCAGCCGGCGAAGAACGAGCCGATCGCGGCGATGGCGAGCGCCGCGCCGGCGCGGCCCTGGCGCGCCATCTGGTAGCCGTCGAGGCAGGTGACGACAGAGGAGGACTCGCCCGGCAGATTGATCAAGATTGCGGTGGTCGAACCGCCGTACTGGGCGCCGTAGTAGATGCCGGCAAGCATGATCAGCGCGGCGACCGGTTGCAGATTGAAGGTGATCGGCAGCAGCATCGCAATCGTGGCCACCGGGCCGATGCCCGGGAGGACGCCGATCAGGGTGCCGAGCAACGCGCCAATCAGGCAGAACAGCAAATTGATCGGCGCCAAAGCGACGCCGAAGCCGAGCGCCAGATTGCCGATGAAGTCGGTCATAGCGGCCACACTTGTAGCGGCAGACCGAGAAATGATTTGAAGATGAGTACGCAGGCAACCGTTAGGCCGACGGCGAAGACGGCGAGCTCGCCCCAGCGCTTGTCCGGCGCGGCGAGCGTCGAGATGATGACGAGCGCGAGCGCGGCCGCGACGAGGCCGGCGCGTTCGAGCAACGCGCCGAAGGCGACGATCGAGCCGGTAATGATAGCCAATGGCCGCCAGGCCCAAGCGTCGAGGCCGGGTCCTTCGATAAGCAAGCCCCGAGCGGAAATGACCACGCCGAAGCCGACCAGGATCAGGCTGATCAGGCTCGGCGTGGAGGCCGGGCCCATGCGTACGAGGCGGCCCATCGGCAGGTCCTGAACGAGCCACCAGCCGAGAAATCCGACGGCGATGAGCATGGCTCCGCCGAACAGATCCTGAGAAGATTTAATGCGGATCATGGCCATCTCCCCCTGCCTTCGCTGTCGCAGCGTACTGCCGCTCGTTCTTGGTTGGGCAAGCTAGCAAAAAGCCGGAAGCGTGACGAGCCTTTCGGCCCGGCCTGTGGCCGTGCGCCGACCGGTGCGGGGCGTCATTGGCATTCGTACTCGGCGACGAGCCCGAGGTCACCGACGCTGGCCCCATCAAGCTCGGCGGTCGAAGATAGCCCGACCTGAGCTGAATCGCCGGTATCGATTTGGATGATGCGGACGATACGGGCGACCAAGCGAACCTCGAAGGTTCCGCCGCGGGTCACGGCGGCGAGGCTGCCAATGCGGCCGCCGCACCGTGACACCCGCCGCTGACAGTGCTGCCGTGCCCGACCAGCGCTGCGCGATCTGGGCGGATTGCGCATCCGTCTTGCGTCTTGGCCAGAGCCGGCGCCGCGGCCGTCGCAAACGCGGTACCGTAGATTGCGGCGATGGACCTGTGTGTCGAGTCGCGTCCGACGCGGACCGCGCGACCAAAATGTCCGTCGCGGTTCAGATCCGCCGGCCGAGCCAGATTACGCGCCCGGCGATGTGCAGCTCGTTGAGGGGGACCGGATCGAGCGGCGCATGCAGCGGGTTGTCCGAGGTAATCTTGGCCAGGCGGCGCACCGGGTCGATGGTGATGCGCTTGACCATGACGTCGCCGTCGAGCCGGATCACGTAGATGCCGTCGCGGCGCGGCGCCGTCTGCGTGAGGTCGACCAGCATGTTGTCGCCGTCGTTGATGGTTGGCGCCATGCTCTGCCCGTCCGCTTCGATCACGACGAGCTTGTCGAGCGGGGCGGTGGTGACGGTGCGCAGCCATTGTCGCCGAAAGACGACCAAATGCTTGACATGCTCGTCGTCGATCCATTGGCCGTCGCCGGCTGCCGCGCGAATGTCGTAGACCGGAACCTGCGCGAACTCGTCGGCTGGAACCGGGCCGTCGGCGGCGAGCGGGGAAAGACCCAAAACCTGATTGGGCGTGACGCCGAGGATTTGGGCGATGCGCAGCAGCTTCTGAAAATCCGGCTCGCGCTTGTTGTTGACGTAGTGATTGTAGGTGCGTGCGCTGATGCCGATGCGCCGCGCGACCTCAGCGTCGGATAGCCCGAGTTGCCGTGCCCGCTCGCGAAGCCGTTCACCTGCGCCCTTCATGGGAACGAATTGTTCACCGAATCGGCCCACTTAGTCTATGTACATTTTGTTCTTGACATTTAGAACAAATTGTTCATAATCCCGTCATGCCTGCCCGCAGCAATCATGCCGAGACCCTCGTCTGCCAGTGGCTCGACGGCGAGCCGCGCGACAGCCGCTTCTGCGGCCAGGCGACGCGGCCGGGCTCGGCCTACTGCGCCGCGCATCATGCGCGGGTCTTCCTGCCGCCGGACTCGCCCGAAGCACTGCTTGAGATAGCCCGGATGCAAGCCGAAGCCGCACGGCCGCTCGATCGGCGGATCGTTCTATCGGCGCGCTCCCTTCTCTTTCTCCGTCCCCCACAGGTGAATGGCCATGGCCCGAGGAAACCCGAAGACGATCGCCGACGAGACGCGCATCGAGCCGACGCCGCAGACGCTCGCCAAGCGTCGGCGCGATACATTGCAAGTCCTGTTCGAGCGCCGAGCGATCGGCGTTGAGGAGCTGCGCGCGGCGCTCGAAATCCGCCGTGTCTTCCATGCCGTCGTCGCCGCGTCGCTGGCGCGCGTGAGCAGGCTCGACGAGCCGCGCGGTCCGCGCCGCGTCCCTGAATTCATCGACGCCGCCTGGAGCGCCCGTTACAAGCCGTGGGCGGACGAGATGTCGGCGCGCCGCAAGCAAGGTGGCCCACCCATCCTGGAAGTGATTATCGACGCCGTGGTCGATGAGCTGAGCTGCCGCCAGATCGATCGCGCGCGGCACTGGCGCGAGGGTAGGGCCGCCGACTATATCCGCGAGGGGCTGGCGCGCTATGCAGAGCGCGCTGGCTGGCGCACGGCGCCGGCCGAGCCGCCGGCCGCTGCCAGGAGAGCAGTCGGCTGATGGTGTGGGATCGTCGCGGGTCCGAGTTTTGCGCCGATGAGAAGTTTCTCGGCGATGTATATTCGAAGGGCCGGCCAAGTCGTGATAGTTGCCCTCCGGCGATATTATTAACTATTGCGGGTGCAAGTTGCTGCGGCGCATTTGTCCGGAAATTTTACAGTTGGCCGCCAAACTCTGTCGGAATAACTTACAGGGGGGGCGAAACCGGCCAGGCAACGCCTTGATCCGGCTGCAGACTGCGGGCTGGCCTGGGATTTGCTGCTGGTCTGTGGTTTCGATAATGACAGCGACGCGAGCGATTCGAATATGAAGGGCATCATTGCTGTCGGCCTTCTCGTCTCCGCGCTCTTTACCATGTGCGGGGCTCCGCGCGCCGATGTGATCAGCCAGCCGCCAGCCGATCGAGGTCACAAGGTTCGGGGACTCGTTGTTCGCCGATCCAATCATCCTCGGTGCCGTCATCGTCGGCATCATTGGACTAGGGCTTGTTTACCGCGTGGCGAGGGCACGACTTTCCGGCGTCGGCCGCGGGGGGTCGCTGCTCGATCAGCTTGATCTTAAGCCGCGCGCCGAGCCGCCGAGCTTTGCCGTCAAACGTCACGCTGCGCCGTCAGCATCGTCTTCGGGCCGCCGTTCGCGTCGCCGTCGCCGTCGCCACGCCTGAGATCCCGCAGCCAGATTCAGTAGGCCGAACGGCCGCCATCCGCCGGAATGGCTGCACCGGTGATCATGCGCGACTCATCGCAGGCCAGGAACAACGCGATCGCCGCGATATCGTCGGGCGCGCCTATCCAGAACGGATACTCCTTGGCGCGATCGGCGGAATTCTGGCGATCGACCACCGGCCCCGGCGCCTCGGGCGTGCCGTAGGTGCGCGTGATGCGCTCGGTCAGGATGCGGCCGGCGCAGATGGCGTTGACGCGTATGCCGCGTCCGGCATAGGCGCCGGCGAGCGCCCGCGTCAGCGAGACGACCGCGCCCTTGGCCGCCGTGTAGACATGGGCCGGGCTGCCGCCGCGTAGCGCTGCGCCCGAGGACATGTTGATGACAGAACCGCCGCCGGCCTCGATCAGGGCCGGGATCGCGTAGCGGCAGGCGAGGAACGTGCCCAAGAGATCGAGCGACATCGTGCGCTCCCACACCGCCATGTCGACATCGGTTACAGCCGAGTCTTCGGGCAACGAGCCGCCGGCGCAGTTATAGAGAATATTGAGCCGGCCATACGCGTCGACGGCCCGGTCGACCGCGTCGGCGACGCTCGTCTCATCGGTGACGTCCATCTCGATGAACTCCGCCGCACCGCCGGCGGTCGCGACGGCGTCCGCGGTGGATTGGCCGCGCTCGCGATCGATCTCGGCGATCACCACCTTCGCACCTTCACGCGCAAACATAAGTGCGGCGGCGCGGCCGATGCCGGCCCCTGCGCCGGTAATGATGGCAACCTTGTCGGCGAGGCGCGACATGCGACTCAGTCGACCTTGATTCCAGCCGTCTTGATGACCTTTCCCCACTTGTCGATCTCGGCCCTGATATTGTCGGCATAGGCGGCGGGGGAGCCGGCAATTGCGTCGTAGCCGAGCGCCGCAATGCGCTCGCGTATGTCAGGCAGTGCCAGCGCCTTCGCCGCTTCGGCATGGAGGCGCTCGATGATCGGCGGCGGCGTGCCGGCCGGCGCCAGCATGCCCCAGAACGTACCGGCGTCGACCGCGCCAAGCCCCGCCTCGGCGAAGGTCGGCACGTCCGGCATCGCCGAATTGCGTGCCGTACCCGTGACGGCGAGGGCGCGCAGATTGCCCGCCTCGGCCTGCGGCTTGGCCGAGGAGATGCCGGAAAACATCACCGAGACGTGGCCGCCGAGCAAATCCTGCATTGCCGGGCCGGTGCCTTTGTAGGGAATATGAACGATGTCGATCCCGGCCACTATCTTGAACAGCTCGCCGCCGAGATGGGTCGAGGCGCCGTTGCCGCCGGAAGCGTAGTTGAGCGTGCCAGGCTTCGCTTTGGCCAGGGCGACCAGTTCCTGCACGGTGTTCGCCGGCACGGAGGGATGGGCGACGAGGATTACCGGCGCCGCGGCAAGCAATGCAACCGGCGCGAAATCTTTGAGCGTGTCGAACGGCAGCTTGGGAAAGAGACTAGGGTTCACCGTGAACGAAGTGTCGACCATCAGCAGCGTGTAGCCGTCGGCCGGCGCCTTGGCGACGATCTCGACGCCAATATTGCCGCCGGCGCCGGGCCGATTGTCGATGACGATCTGCTGCCCCAGCGACTCGCTCATGCGCGGCAGAAAAATCCGCGCCAGGTTATCGGTGCCGCCGCCCGGCGCGAACGGTACGACGAGGCGGATCGGCTTGGCCGGATAGGGCTGGGCCGCGGCGGTGCCAATGACGGCGATCGCCGCAGCGGCGAGCAGCGCGGCGCACAGAGTTGCGGCAGGACGGCTCATCGGGCGAGTTCTCCTTAGACGCGTCGCTCACGCAGGAAGCGCAGCAGCTCCACCGCGCAGCGATCGGGAACGGCATCCGTGATGTTGTGCGGCAGGCCGTCATAGACGACGAGACGCACATCCGCGATGCCGTTGCACATGGTCTGATATTCATCGAGACTATGGATTGGGTCACTATCGGGACATACCGCCAGCGTCGGGCAGCCGATGTCGGCGAGACGGTTCGACAGATCGACCCGCGCCATCATCGGCACGAAGCGCGACAGAAGTTCGGGGTCGTTCTTCACGGCCTCGTCGAGGAACCATTCGACGAAACCCGGTTCGACCTGCTTCGTATCGAAGCGCTGCGCGATGGTGTCGGTGAGGAAGCGGCGTATGCCCTTCTCCTTGATCGCCGTGAGCCAACTCGAAAAATCGACGCCCTTGGCCGGCGCGAGACCCGGCAATGTCGCGAACAGGGCAAGCGAGCGCAGGCGCTGCGGATGATCCACGGCAGTCTTGATCGAAACGATACCGCCGGCCGAAGAACCGGCGAGATGGACGCGATCGACGCCCAGGTGGTCGAGCAGCTCGACCACGTCCTGCGATAGCCGGTCGAGGCTCAATTGATCGGCCTTAGGGATCTGCGAGCGCCCGTGGCCGCGCATGTCGAGGCGCACGACGCGGAACTCGCGCGCGAGATGCGGCACCCAGGCGTAGAAGCGGCGCGAACTGCCCATCGCCGCATGCAGCAGCAGCAGCGTTTCCGGCGGCCGCCACGGGTCGTTGAAATCGTCAATCAGGTAATGAAGTTCAAGGCCATCGCTGGCGCGGAAGGACGGCATGATCATCGTCTGCTGTTTTCCGTACGGTACGCGAACGCGGTAGGCCGCGCCAGCCCAGCACGTGGCTGGCCAGGAAGACGATAACGGATCGGCGCATCCGGCTTTGGCTGGCTTATCCGCTCGCCAAGGCGGCGAGGCGACGCGTCGCCCATGCACGGCGTGCGCCCGGCGCGGCGCAGGACCTTGCATCGGCGCCGGCCTCGCGGCCAAGTGTCTCGAAGGGAATTGCGCTTGGACAATTTGTATCACACATGTGTCACAGCTTAGTTGGTCCGGATTTGGCTTAGTCGGGTTAGTATCGAGAGGGAAATCACTGCCTCGCACATATGAGATGGAACCGCCAAGCTCTCGCCCCGGCCATTGAGCCGCCCACTTCGCAGCCTGGGCCGGGATTTGAGCATGGTGGACGATTTCGTGAAGCGGTTGCGCAACGCCATCGCGATAGCGGGCGAAGTCGGTCGGCGACCGGCTAGCGAGCATTCCTGCCGCATGTCGGCGGCTAGCGACGACAGGTCGATGACGCGAAGGAGGCGGAATTGACGGGGCAGGCGGGTAACGAGACGATATTGGTCGTGGAGGACGACGAGATGGTGAGCAGGTTCGTCGTCGGGCGCCTGCAAGAACTCGGCTATGCCGTGATCGTCGCAGCAAACGGTGCAGAGGCGCTTGCCCAACTCGAGAAAGCCGCGCAGGTCGATCTGTTGTTCACCGACATGGTTCTCCCCGGTGGCATGAACGGGCGACAGCTGGTCGAGCAGGCGCGCAAGTTGCGCCCGATGCTGAAAGTACTGTTCACCTCCGGCTACACCGAGGACGCGATCGTTCATCAGGGCCGGCTCGATCCCGGCGTCGTTCTGCTGAGCAAGCCGTACCGGAAGCAGGACCTCGCCCGCAAAATCCGCGCGGTGCTGGACGCCGGCTCTGGCTAAGCGGCTGTCGCGTGCCGGGTGTCCTAGACGGCCAACCGCGCCGGAATCGCCGCCGGCCCCTTGAGTTCGACCTGGTTGCCCTCGGGATCGTGGATGTAGATCGAAGGCCCGTCGCCCTCGGCGCCGTAGCGGTCCGTCACCTCGCCCATGACGATGCCGTGCGCGGCGAGATCGCGGGCGATCGCGGCAGGATCGAACGGTTCGACGCGCACCGCGAAGTGGTCCAGATTGCGGCCGCCATCCGCGCCCGGACGGGCACCAGGGATGAGGTCGATCATGCTGTTGCCGGCGCGCAGCTGCACGAGGCCGATGGCAGCGAGCCGTCGCTCCACCTTGCAGCCGAGCACCTCGCAATAGAATTTGAGCATGCGGTCCATATCGGCGACGCGCAGCACGACATGGTCGATTTCACGGATGCGGATCGTCACGTCACGTTCCTTTCGTTCGAAGCGCATGGCGCATATATGGTATCGATCTGCGAAACATTTCCGTCGGCGCCGCGTCGCCACTCCGGGTCACACTGCATATAGGCGGAGGTGGCGGTCACCGGCAAGACCGCCGAACCCGCACCATGGCGCCGGTTGCGTGGGGTTGGCCGGCACGATACCTTCGCGCAGGACCGAGGTGACGCATGGAACGCTCATTCAAGAAGGAAGTGCAGGCGCTGCGCCTCGGCGCGGGAGAGGTGTTCCACGGCGAGGGCATCCTTGCCGTGACCAAGGCCCTGCTGCAATCCGGCGTGAGCTATGTCGGCGGCTATCAGGGAGCGCCGATTTCGCATCTCATGGACGTGCTGGCGGATGCGCGCGACATCCTGGGAGAGCTTGGCGTCCACTTCGAGGGCGGCGCGAGCGAGGCGGGCGCGGCGGCGATGCTCGCCGCCTCGATCAACTACCCGATGCGCGGGGCGGTCACCTGGAAGTCGGTCGTCGGCACCAACGTGGCCTCGGACGCGCTGTCGAACCTTGCCTCCGCGGGGGTGCGCGGCGGTGCGCTCATCGTCGTCGGCGAAGACTACGGCGAAGGCGCCAGCATCATCCAGGAGCGCACCCACGCCTTTGCCATGAAGTCGCAGATGTGGTTGCTCGACCCGCGGCCGAATCTTCCGAGCATCGTCGAGATGGTGGAGCAGGGCTTCGCGCTTTCGGAGGCGAGCCAGACTCCGGTCATGCTCGAGCTGCGCATCCGCGCCTGCCACGTGCACGGTAGCTTCGTGTGCAAGGACAATAGCCGGCCGGCGATCTCACGAGATACGCCGATCACCGCCGCGTCCTACGATTACAACCGCATCTGCCTGCCACCCGCCACCTATGCGCAGGAGAAGCACAAGGTGGACGTGCGCTGGCCGGCGGCGATCAAGTTCATCCGCGAGCAGCGTCTCAACGAGGTATTTTCCGGCCGCCACGAGGAGATCGGCATCATCCTCCAGGGCGGCATGTACAACACCGTGATGCGCGCCTTGCAGCAGCTCGATCTCGCCGACGCCTTCGGCGAGACGCGGGTGCCGCTCTACGTGCTCAACGTCACCTATCCGCTGATCGACGACGAGATTGCCGATTTCTGTGCCGGCAAGCACGCCGTGCTGGTGGTCGAGGAGGGGCAACCGGCCTATATCGAGCAGGCGATCAACGCCATCCTGCGCAAGGCCGACCTCAACACGCGCGTGGTTGGCAAGGATGTGCTGCCGAAGGCCGGCGAGTACACCGGCGATGTGGTGCTCACCGGCGTCGCCCGCTTCGTCGAGGGCGCGGTGCCGCGCGGCGTTGATCTTGCCGAATTGTCGCGTGCCTTCGAGCGGCTCACCGCGCCGAAGAAGCGCGCGGCGGAGCTTCTCGGCAGCCCGATGCCGACGCGACCGCCCGGCTTCTGCATCGGCTGTCCGGAACGGCCGGTGTTCAGCGCCATGAAGATCGTCGAGCGCGAGATGGGTCGGTTGCATGTCAGCGCCGATATCGGATGCCACACCTTTTCGACCCTGCCTCCGTTCAACATCGGCAATACGGTGCTCGGCTACGGCCTCGGCCTGGCCAGCTCGGCCGGCCTGGCGCCGAATTTCGGCAAGCGCCTGATCAGCATCATGGGCGATGGCGGGTTCTGGCACAACGGGCTCACCTCTGGCGTCATCAACGCGATCCACAATCGCGACGACGGCATCCTGCTCATCATGAAAAACGGCTACACCTCGGCCACCGGCGCCCAGGTGATCCCGTCCTCCGTGCCGCCGCCCGAGAAGCGCGGCATGAGTATAGAGCGCACGCTGCGCGGCCTCGGCGTCGAGTGGCTGAAGACCATCCGCAGCTACAGCGTCGGTACCATGGCGCAGGCGTTGCGCGAGGCACTGACGGCGACGGGCAAGGGCTTGCGCGTCATCATTGCCGACGGCGAATGCCAGCTTGAGCGCCAGCGCCGGATCCGGCCGCAGCTGGCCAAGCAGCTCGCCGCCGGCAAGCGCGTCGTGCGCGTGCGCTACGGCGTCGACGAGGATGTCTGCACCGGCGATCACTCATGCATACGGCTATCGGCGTGCCCGTCGCTGACGATCAAGGACAATCCCGATCCGCTGCGCACCGATCCCGTCGCCGCGGTCGATCAGGGCTGCGTCGGCTGTGGCTTGTGCGGCGAGGTGGCGCATGCGGCGGTGCTGTGTCCGTCCTTCTACCGCGCCGAGATCGTGCAGAATCCGAAGGCCTGGGACCGCTGGCTGCATCGCTGGCGGCGGACGATCATCGGCCGGCTCGGCGGCAAGGGCGCAAGGGTC
>JACQDQ010000474.1 GCA_016201015.1 Pseudomonadota bacterium
GACAGCTACGACGCCATCGTCGATGCCTGCTGCGCCGCTTGGAACGATCTCACCGCTATCCCCACCCGCCTCGCATCGATAACTACCCGCGACTGGGCCAAAGTGTCATGATTTCCGTCGGTTGGTATGAGTCCGGTCGCGTTCACGCCGCGATCCCGGCCATGCGGCAGACGATCGCCCATTCCTGTGGCGTCACGGGCTGCACCGACAGCCGCGAATTGCGCACGAGGATCATGTTTTTGAGCCGCGGCTCGGCGCGGACCGCAGCGAGCGTCACCGGCGACTTGGCCGGCACCAGCGGCTTCACATCGACCATGCACCAGGTTCCGTTCGGTTCGGTCGCGTCGGGATAGTGCTCGCGCGCGATTTCCATGACGCCGACGATCTCTTTGCCTTCGCTCGAGTGGTAGAAAAATGCATGGTCGCCGCGCTTCATCGCGCGCAGATTGTTCGCCGCCTGGTGGTTGCGCACGCCGTCCCAACGCCCGCGCCCGTCGGCGACGAGCTTCGACCAGGAATAGGCAGACGGCTCCGATTTCATCAGCCAATAGTTCATGTCACCGCCTTTATATCTCGCTTTTCAATGGCCGGTCCAAGAGATGCCGGACCGTCGCATCGATCTCGGCGTCGTGATGCAGGATGGCGTCGACGGCGCCAGCGATCGGCATGTCGATGCCGCGTTTCGCAGCCAGACCGGAAACCGCTTCCGCACTGGCGACACCTTCGGCGATCGATCGCTTGCCGGCAAGCGCGGCATCGAGCGAGAGGCCGCGGCCGAGGGCGATGCCCAGCGTCATGTTGCGCGACTTGTCGCTGTTGCAGGTGAGGGCGAGATCGCCAAGGCCGGACAGCCCCATCAGCGTCTCGCGCCGCCCGCCCAGCGCCTCGCCAAGCCGGACCATCTCGGCCAGGCCGCGCGTCATCAGCGCGGCGCGCGCATTGGCGCCGAGGCCGCGTCCTTCGACGATGCCGCAGGCAATGGCGAGCACGTTCTTGACCGCACCGCCGATCTGCGCGCCGACCAGATCGGTGGACGCATAGGGGCGGAAGCTCGGCGTGGCAAGCGTGGCGACGAGCTGCGCGGCGAGGTTGCGGTCGCGCGCGGCAAGCGTCACCGCGGTCGGCAGGCCCTGCGCCACCTCGACCGCGAAGGTAGGCCCAGACAGCACGGCGAGCGGGGCGGCAGGCGCGAGGCTTGCGACCACCTCGCTCATCAGCCGCAGGCTGCCGCATTCGATGCCCTTGGCGCAGATGACGAGCGGCCGTCCAGCCGGCGCCGCGCGGGCGAGGTGTTGCACGACCTCGCCCAGATGTTGTGCCGGAACGGCAAGCAGGACGGCGTCCGCCCCGTCGAGCGCCAAGCCGAACTCGGTCGTTGCCCGAATCGCCGGATCGAGCCTGATGCCGGGAAGGAACAGCGGGTTTTCCTGACTTGCGGAAATGGTGGCGACAACCTCGGGCTCATGCGCGCGGATGATCACGGCGCAACCGGCGCGATGGGCGACGACGGCCAGGGCCGTTCCCCAGGCACCGGCGCCGATTATGGCGATCCGGTTCATGCGCGCGCCGTCGGGTCGAGCGGCCAGCGCGGGCGCGGCGCGAAATCGAGGCTGTCGACGAGACCCAGGCGCAAACGCTCGACCCCCGCCCACGCGATCATCGCGGCGTTGTCGGTGCATAGGCGCGGCGGCGGCGCGACCAGCAGCAGGCCGTGGCGCCGCGCCAGGTCGGATAGGCGGTCCCGCAGCGCCTGGTTGGCGGCGACACCGCCGGCGGTGACGAGAACCGCCCCGTCCGGATAACGCCGCTTGAATGCAGCGATCGCGTTTGTCGTGCGGTCGACCAATACATCGGCGACCGCCGCTTGGAACGACGCGGCGACATCCGCCACATCGCGGGCGGTCGGCGGCGACGATCCGGCACCTTCGACGAGCTGGCGCACCGCCGTCTTGAGGCCGGCGAAGGAGAAGTCGCAGCCGGGCCGCCCTTTGAGCGGCCGCGGCAAGGCAAAGCGCGTCGCGTCGCCGCTTGCCGCCGCGCGCTCGATCGCCGGCCCGCCGGGATAGGGAAGGCCCAGCAGCTTCGCCGTCTTGTCGAAGGCTTCGCCGACCGCATCGTCGATCGTCGTGCCGAGGCGCAGATAGCCGCCGACGCCCTCGACGATCAGCAATTGGCAGTGCCCGCCCGAGACGAGGAGCAGCAGATAGGGGAACGCGACATCGTCCGACAGCCGCGCCGAAAGAGCATGACCTTCCAGGTGGTTGATCGCGAGGAACGGGATTTCGCGGACGACGGCGATGGCCTTGGCCATGGTCGCGCCGACGATCACGCCACCGATCAGACCGGGCCCGCCGGTGGCGGCGACGGCGGCGATGTCGGCCCAGCCTAGGCGAGCCTCGCCGAGCGCGCGGGCGATCAGGGTGTCGAGGTGATCGAGATGCGCGCGCGCCGCGATTTCCGGCACGATGCCGCCATAGACGGCGTGCAGTGCGGTCTGCGACAGGACGAGGTCGGAAAGCCGTTCGCGCCGGTCGTTGACGACGGCGGCCGCAGTTTCGTCGCAGCTCGTTTCGATGCCGAGGACATTCATCGCCGCAAGGCTGTAGCGCGTCCCGGCTGTCGGCGCCAGCGCCTTTGCCGCTGTGCAGCCGACCTGATACACAACGCAATATGCGTATCCTGATTACCCGGCCGGGCGAGGACGCGGCACCGCTGGCCGCGATGCTGCGCGCCAAGGGGCACGTGGTCGTCGTCGCGCCGCTGCTCGACATCCAGCCGCTGCGCGATGCGACAATCTCGCTTGATGGCATTCAGGCGATCCTGCTGACCAGCGCCAACGGCGCCCGCGCCCTCGCCAAGGCCGACCCACGCCGCGATCTGCCCGTTCTCGCGGTCGGCGAGGCGACGGCCGCGGCGGCACGCGCCGCGGGATTCACCGCGGTCGATAACGCCGGCGGCGATGTGAGCGATCTCGCGGCGCTGGCCAAGACCCGCTTCGATCCGAACAAAGGCGCATTGCTGCATGCGGCGGGCAGCGTCATTGCGGGCGATCTCGGCGGGGCGCTCGCCGCGGGCGGATTCGAGCTGCGCCGCGTCGTGATCTACCGCGCCGAGCCGGCGACGGTTCTGCCCGCCGCGGCGGCGGCCGCGCTGCGCGACGGCAGCCTCGACGCGGCGCTGTTTTTCTCTCCCCGCACCGCGGCGACATTTGTTAGGCTCGTGCGTGAAGCGGGTCTCGAGGCCGCGTGCCGGCGCGTCGTGGCGTTGGGTCTTAGCCCTGCCGTCATCGAAGCTGCCAATGGAATCGGTTGGGCGGCAACGATGGCGGCGGCGAGTCCCAAGGAGGCGGCCCTGGTGGACGCCCTCGACCGTCTGGCGCAACACGGCGCGCCCAGCGCCGATCCGGCATCGCCCATGACTGAGCCGCAACCCACGCAATCCCCAAAGCCAAACACGGAACCTACGAGCACACGAGCCGCGGCGATACCGGCGCCGCGATGGCTTGCCGTTGTGGCCGTCGGCGCGGCGGTCGCTGCATTGGCGCTGGCTGGGTGGCAGGCGAATCTGCCGAAGGGTGACGA
>JACQDQ010000042.1 GCA_016201015.1 Pseudomonadota bacterium
CCAACCCGGATCGCCTGCCGTACCATCACCGCATCGAACCAGCCGCAGCGTCGTGGCCGGCCGGTCACGGTGCCGAACTCATGGCCGCGCTCGCCGAGCATGCGTCCGGTGGCGTCGGTCAGCTCGGTCGGGAATGGTCCGCTGCCGACGCGGGTGGTGTAGGCCTTGGTGATGCCGAGGACATAGCCTGTCGCGCCTGGTCCGATCCCGGCGCCCACCGCCGCCTGCGCCGCCACCGTATTCGACGATGTCACATAGGGATAGGTGCCGTGATCCACGTCGAGCATGGCGCCCTGCGCGCCCTCGAACAGAATGCGCTTGCCGGCGCGCCGCGCCTCGTCGAGGTGTTGCCACACCGGGCGGACGAACGGCAGGATCTTGGGCGCGATTTCAAGCAGCAAACGGCGCAGCGCGGCGCGATCGATCTCCGCGTGACCAAGGCCGCGCCGCAGCGCGTTGTGGTGGATTAGCAGCTCCTCGATCTTGTGCTCGAGCGTCGCCGCATCGGCCAAGTCGCAGACGCGGATCGCGCGCCGCGCCGCCTTATCTTCGTAAGCGGGGCCGATGCCGCGTCCTGTCGTGCCGATCTTGTTCGGCCCCCGCGCTGCCTCGCGCAGACGGTCGATCTCGCCGTGCAGCGGCAGAATCAGCGCGGCGTTCTCGGCAACAAGCAGATTGTCCGGTCCGATGTCGACGCCACGTGCGCGCAGAGAATCGATCTCGGCGATCAAAGCCCAAGGATCGACGACGACGCCGTTGCCGATGATCGACAGCTTGCCCTTGCGTACCACGCCCGACGGCAACAGGCTCAGCTTGTAGGTTTCGTTGCCGATCACCAGGGTGTGGCCGGCGTTGTGCCCTCCCTGGAAGCGAACGACGATCTCGGCGCGCTCCGACAGCCAGTCGACGATCTTGCCCTTGCCTTCGTCGCCCCACTGGGCGCCGACCACCGTCACGTTGGCCATGCCTGCTTCTCACTCCACCGCTTGCGGACGATCGCCGGTCAGAACATGCGAGCATGCCAGCCGCCGGGCTTCCGCCCGGGCATCTGCCACGGGGTCGAGGCCAGCGACAGTAGCCCAACCCTCGCCACGCCATTTGGCAGCGGTTGCAGCCGGCGTGCCGGATGGCAGATAGAGCCGTCTGCGTTGGGCTGGCGCCGGCAGCGCCCGCAGCAACGAGTCGGTGAACAACGTGAAGCCGGTTGCCGGCTCGCCGCGCCCGGGACTGTGACTTTCCCCCGCGACGTAGCGACCGCCGCGACCAAGCATGCCGCGCACGCGATCGGCGAAGAGCGTGAAGCACAGTCCAGTGTGGTACTCGAAGTTCCGGTTCTCGACCGGATCGATCGTGAGCCTGAGCTCAGGCGCTGCCCCTCTGATCAGAGCGACAACCTCACCGACGCGCCGCGCCTCGGCAGCGGCTTCGGGCGGCAGCGCCAGCTTCGCGAGCGCGGCCAGTGTCGAGGCGGCCGGCCCGGCGGCACGCAGCAGCGCCGCAAGCATGGCAGCCGCCGGCCCACCAAGAACGCTGACCTCAGCGGCATCCTTGCGATCGAGGGCATCGCGCAGCGGCTTGTTCTCCCCGAGTGAGGCGCCGTGGGCCGCCACCACGGCCGGGGCGAGGCGCGGCGACGACAGGTCGATCGACAGGCCGGAGACGCCGACGGCAGCGAGCGCCGCCGCCGCCAGGAGCACGGCCTCGGCATCCGCCGCCGCCGCCGCAGTCCCGATCAGTTCGACTCCGACCTGCCCGAATTGCCGCTCCGGCCGCAGATCGTCGCCCTTAACCCGCAGCACCTGGCCGGCATAAGACAACCGCAGCGGGCGCGGCGCGTTGCGCAGGCGGCTGGTGGCGATGCGGGCGATCTGCAGCGTCATGTCGGCACGCACGGCCATCATGCGCTGTGACACCGGGTCCATCAGACGGAACGTGTGCGGCCCCATGGCGGCCCCCGAGCCGGCCAGCAGGCTGTCTTCGAACTCGACCAGCGGCGGCTTCACGCGCTCGTAGCCCTGCGCGCCAAAGGTGGCCATCAGCCGCTCGACCACGGCCGCCTCGAATTCCGCTTCCGGCGGCAAAATGTCGCGCAGGCCGGCCGGCAGAAGCGCGCGCTGAGCAGGCTCCGTCATCGATCCCGTCGAGTGCTGGTCCCCTTGCCTCGGCGCCTAGGTAGCGGGTTTGCCGGGCCAGGGCAAAGGGTAATTGACGCTGTCGACAGCGCCGCCGTGCTCAGAACTTGAGCCCCCGCGCCGTCACCACGTGCTGAAGCGCACGCACCGCGGCAAGGACCGACTCGGGCAGCGGCTGGTCGACCGTGACCAGGCACACGGCGTCGGCGCCCGGCGCGCTGCGGCCGAGATGGAAACTCGCGATGTTAATCCCCTCGTCGCCTAGCGTACGGCCGAGATTGCCGATAAAGCCGGGCTTGTCGCGGTTGCGCAGATAGAGCATATGGGGGCCCGGCTCCGCTTCGATGGCAATTCCCTCGATGTCGACGATGCGCGGCTTGTCGTGGCCGAACAGCGTTCCGGCGATGCTGTGGCTGCCGGCATTGCTCTCGACGGTAAGACGCACGAGCGTTTGATAGTCGGTGCTGCGGTCGTGTTTGACTTCGGCAACCGCAATGTCACGCTCGCGCGCGATGGTCGGCGCATTCACCATATTTACCGAGTCGAGCTGCGGGGCCAGCACGCCGGTCAGCGCGCAGGCGGTGATCGGCCGAATGTTGAGCGCCGCGACGTGGCCTTCGTATTCGACGCTGATCGAGCGGATGTTCTTGTCGGTGAGCTGCCCGACGAAGCCGCCGAGCAACGTCGCGAGGGTCATATAGGGCTTGAGCTTGGGCGCATCCTCGGCGCTCACCGCCGCCATGTTGATGGCGTTGACTACCGCGCCGGTCAACAGGAAGTCGGAGATCTGCTCGGCCACCTGCAATGCGACATTTTCCTGCGCCTCCGTGGTCGACGCCCCGAGATGCGGTGTCGCGATCACATCGTCGCGCCCGAACAGCGGGTGCGCGGTGGCCGGCTCAACGGGAAAGACGTCGAGCGCCGCGCCGGAGACATGGCCGGCATCGAGCGCCGCTTTCAGATCCGCCTCGACCACCAGGCCGCCGCGCGCGCAGTTGATGATGCGCACGCCCTTCTTCATCTTGGCGAAGGCCTTGGCATCGAGCAGGTTGCGCGTGGCGTCGGTGAGCGGCGTGTGCAGCGAGATGAAGTCGGCTCGGGTGAAAAGCTGGTCGAGCTCGACCTTCTCCACGCCCAGTCCCTGCGCGCGCTCCGGCGAAAGATACGGGTCGTAGGCGATCACCTTCATCTTGAGACCGAGCGCGCGGTCGGCGACGATCGAGCCGATATTGCCGGCCCCGATCAGGCCCAGCGTCTTGCCGGCCACTTCCACGCCCATGAAGCGGTTCTTCTCCCACTTGCCGGCCTGCGTCGACTTGTCGGCGGCCGGCAGCTGGCGGGCGAGCGCCATCATCA
>JACQDQ010000466.1 GCA_016201015.1 Pseudomonadota bacterium
GGCGCAGATCGAGGAGACGACGTCGGACTACGACAAGGAGAAGCTGCAGGAGCGCCTGGCCAAGCTGGCCGGCGGCGTGGCGGTGATCCGGGTCGGTGGCGCGACCGAGGTTGAGGTGAAGGAGCGCAAGGATCGCGTCGACGACGCGATGCACGCGACCAAGGCGGCGGTCGAGGAAGGCATCGTTCCGGGTGGCGGCGTGGCGCTGCTCCACGGCCTCAAGGCGACCGAAGGCCTCAAGGGCGCAAACCGCGACCAGCAGGTCGGCATCGACATCGTGCGCAAGGCGCTGCAGGCGCCGGCACGCCAGATCGCCGAGAATGCCGGCACCGACGGCTCGATCGTCGTCGGCAAGTTGACCGAGAGTAAGAGCCCGAACTGGGGCTTCGACGCTCAGACCGGCGAATACACCGACATGATCAAGGCCGGGATCATCGACCCGACGAAGGTGGTGCGTCTTGCCCTGCAGGACGCGGCCTCGGTCGCCGGGCTCCTGATCACCACTGAGGCGATGATCGCCGAACGGCCGGAGAGGAAGGAAGCCGGTCCTGCCATGCCTCCGGGTGGCATGGGCGGCATGGGCGGCATGGACTTCTAGGACCGATCAGCCGTATCACAGTCGCGGGGCGGGCCGGTGGCCCGCCCCTTTTATTATTGCTACGCCTTGCGGTACGCAAATGCGGCGTCGAAGCGCGCCCGCACGTAGTTGCCGCAGGTCGTCGGCGGATAAAGCGGCGCTTCGCCAGGCTTGACGCAGCTCGGCAGGACTTCGATCGGCGTGTCGTAGTGCGGGTCGAAAAACATGGCGATCGAGCAGCGGGCACGGCCGGAGGTATTGACGACGCGGTGCGGCGTCGACACGAACCTGTCGTTGGTCCAGCGCGCGAGCAGATCGCCAATATTGACCACGAAGGTGTCCGCGATCGGCGTTGCCGCGATCCACTCGCCGGCGCGGCTGCGTATCTGCAGTCCGCCATTCATGTCCTGGGAAACCAGCGTGATACACCCGTAGTCGGAGTGCGGCGCAACGCCGAACTGCTCGGCACCGAGCTGGGGCGGCTGCGGCGGATAGTAGACGAGGGCGCCACGCGCCAACGGCTTGCGGAAGAAGGGAACGAAAAACGTCTCCTCGAGCTCAAGCGCCACCGCGATGGCCCGCAGCAGGTTACGGCCGCACTGCGTGGCTGCGGCGAAGTAACGGTCGAGGGCAACCTGCATCTCGGGCAGGGCCGGCGGCCATTGATTGGGACCCATCAGCTTCTTGCCGGCCCGTACGTCTGGATCGTCCTCCGGCAGATCGAGGCCGAAGATGAAGCTCTCCTTCAGGTCGGGCCGGGCGCGGCTGTGCATCTTCGCTTCGCCCACCTTGATGAAGCCGCGATGGCGCGCATTCACCGCCACCTTGAGCTTCTCCTCGTCCGGAAGCGCGAAGAAGCGCTGCGACACGGTGTAGGCGGTCTCCATCACCTCCCGTGGCACGCCATGATTGGCGATGTAGAAGAAGCCGCTGCCGGTGGCGGCAACACGTATCGCCTCTGCGACGTGGCGCAGACCGGCCGCGCCGCCGTCGAAAAGCGGACCGACATCGATGACGGGAATCTCGTCAGGGGCAAGGGAACGGGCTTGGGCGTAATTCATTGAGCGGGACAACCACGTGAATGGGCGAGGGGGCGGTCAGGCGGTCGACGGCGCGCGTGGCGGGCGTGAAAAAATGTGGTGGACCATGGGGACGAACGCGTCGAGCGGCATGGTGGCGCAGGTCGCCGACATCGTACTCTGATCGAAACGTGCCACGAACTCGGCCGTCCAATCGAAGAAGGGGTGGCCGCGATACTTCTCGCGCGAATCTTGATCGATGGTCGGGTGATCGTGGACATGAACGTCCTGGAAGACTTGGTGATGGCGCAGCATCCAATCATTGCGCGGCGAAATATAGGGGCCGAGCAGCGCCGCCGCGAACTCGCCATGCGTCGCCGGACAGGCAACGAAGCCGATGTCATGGAGCAAGGCGACGACGACCGTTTCCTCGTCATGACCGGCAGCCAGCGCGAGCGTCGCAGCCTGCAACGAATGGCCATAGTTATTGATCTCATAGCCGAACGATGGCAGTTGCGCCGAGCCGGCCAGCATGCGCAGCACCTCGGCCGCCTGATGTTCGTCGTAATACGGCCCCCGCTGCCGCTCCAGCAGGGTCCAATCTTCGCCCCGCAAATCCTCCATTGCCGGCGCGGACACGTACCGCCAATCGGATCCGGCCAAAGGCGTACGTCCGGGCGCCACGGTCCGCGCAGCCGCACCAGGGCTGGTCGATCGGCCGGATTTCGCGTCTTGCGGCAGGGCGTCCTCCTGGCGGCGTGTGCCGACGACAATCGTAGCAGGCCCAATCGGCTATGTGCCAGCTTCTCATGTCATCCGAAGATAGGGCCTACATGTGACCCTTCCAAGGAACGAGCAGATGCTCGATATAGCGCATCACAAGGTCGAGCACATAGGCAAGGATGCCGATGACGACGATGCCCATGATGACGACATCTGTCACCAGGAAGTTGGCGGCGTTCAGCACCATCTGCCCAAGTCCAGCGGTGGCGGCCACCATTTCCGCCGCAACCAGGGTCGTCCAGCCGAAGCCGATGCCGATGCGCATGCCAGTAAGGATTTCCGGCATCGCCGCCTTGAGCACGACGTGACGGATGACCTGAGACCGACTGGCGCCTAGCGAATAGGCGGCGTGAATCTGCTCGATCGACACCGAGCGCACGCCGGCGCGCGCATTGAGGGCGAGCGGCGCGAACACGGCCAGGTAGATCAAGATGATCTTCGCCCCTTCACCGATGCCGAACCAGATTATGATCAGCGGCAGATAGGAGAGGGGTGGCAGCGGCCGATAGAACTCGATCGGCGGATCGAAGATGCCGCGCATATGGCGGTTGACGCCCATGGCGACGCCGATCGGAATCGCCGTGACGCAGGCCAATGCAAAGGCACTGAGCACCCGGAACAGGCTCCACGCCGTGTGGCCGAGCAGCGGGGCGCCGCTGAAATCATCGTGGATCGCGTCGATGA
>JACQDQ010000467.1 GCA_016201015.1 Pseudomonadota bacterium
CCGCAGATAGGCGGCGTACACCTCGCAACACTCGCATTGCGGATTCTTGTAAATTGTCGCCCGCGTCGCCTTGGCCGTCGACGGCTCGATCAGCAGGGCGCCGACGACCACGACACCGGCAGCCGCTACGGCGACCAGCACCGTCGCCAGAGTTTTCCGTCTCGATGGCGTGGGTGCCCTGCTCCGATTCTTGCCTTTCATCTCTGACTCTCCTTCCCATCGGCTGCGGTGTCATCGACTCGGTGTGCGTTCCGCGTTCGCTGCTCGCCTCAACATTCGGGTTTGATGAAGGCGCTGATCTCCTCAGGCGCGGCGAAGATCACCGAGGCCCGGTCGCCCGCCATTCCTGCACCGAAAACGGCTGGGGCGCCCTTGTTCGGCCCCTCGTCGCTCGAGTCGGTCTTGAAGCGTAGGTTCCGTTCCCAGAAGTCGGTCGTCTCGCCGTCCCCCGTCGTGACGCGATACGTGTCGCGACAATGCCGGATGGCGATGACCAGATCGGCGGGCTCAAGCGTCTTCAGGTTCGGAACCGTCGCCGGCCCCATCCCCATCATGCCGCCACCTGTCATCCCGCCTTGCTGCCCGGCCTGGATCGATCCGCTATTCCCTGGCGCGGTCGCCTGTTTGAGAAACGCAACGAGATCTGCGCGGGCTCTGTCGTCCTTCATGCCAGGGAACGTCATCCGGTTCTTTGGGATGAATTGCGCGGGGTCCTTCAACCACGCGTCCAGCTTCTGTTCGTTCCAAACGACATCCGAAGATTTCAGGGCCGGCGAGTAGCGGTGGAAGCTCTCGAGGCCGCCTGCCTTGCGGCCGAACATACCGGCGAGGCTGGGACCGGTCATGTTGCGATCAGGATTCAACGAGTGGCAGGCGGCACATGCGCCGAATAGCTGCGCTCCACGATCAGGATTGCCGGCGGCCACGGCCCAATTCGAGGGCGCCGACGTGGCGGCTACGGCGGCGCCAACGATCACGACGGATAAAGGAACGAATTTCCTCATGGCCGCTACCTACGTCACCCGGAATACGCCCATCATCCCGCTCTCCTGATGCTCAAGGATGTGGCAGTGGATCATCCAATCGCCGGGGTTGTCGGCCACGAAGGCGATCTCGGCGCGCTCGCGCGGCGGGATCAGCACCGTGTCCTGCCACTCGCGGCGGGGCGTCGGGCGGCCATTGCGGCTGATGACACGGAACGAGTGGCCGTGCAGATGAATCGGGTGGTACCAGGCGGTATCATTGTGAAGAGCCAAGACATAGGAGCGGTTGCGCTGCATGGTCAGCATTGGTTCCATGATGTGGCCTGACGCGCTGACGCCATTGACGGTCCAGATACCGGCATGCATCTGGCCGCTCATGCCGCCGCCCATCATTCCTCCCATCATGCCGCTACCCCCCATGCCTCCGCTCCCCATCCCGCCCATCATTCCGCCGCCGAACTTGACCTCGTGGCGGATCGCCGTTTCGAGATCAGGCTCAGGAAGAGGATTGGCAGATGGCTTGATCTCTTTATCGAGCGGACGGGTTCTCAGCGGCGCGTCGTTCGAATAGACGATGTTGACAAGGTTGTATTCGAGACTGCGGTAAAAGCCGTCGACTACAGAAAATCGCGCGCCAGGTCGTCCGGTCATGTCGATGATGAGATCGATGCGCATGGCAGGACCGAGGACAACGCGATTGCTATCGGGTTCGTGCGGTTCGACCGGCTGCCCATCGAGCGCGACGATCCGAGGGCGATGGCCGGAGAATTCCAGCCCGAAGATCCGGGCGTTCGCGGCATTGATCAGGCGCAGGCGAAGCCGCTCGCCCGCCTTGACGTGGAACCTGTCAGGGAGCCGGCCGTTGATCGTCACCGTGTTTCCGATCCGGCCGGACATAGCCATGTCCATGAAGTTGCCGAAGTCGGGGCTGATGCCGGCGTTCGGTTGAAGGCGCCAGTCACCGAGCACCCAGGTCACGTCGCGATCGACGCGGATTGGCGTATGCTCCTCGACGATCAGCGCGCCGTACAATCCGCGGCCGACTTGCTCGAAACTGCGTTGATGCGGGTGGTACCAGAAGGTGCCGGCGTCCGGCAGATCAAACTCGTAGGTGAATGATTCGCCGGGTGCGATTGGCTTTTGGGTGAGGTGCGGCACGCCGTCCATCGCATTTGGGAGGCGAACACCATGCCAATGGACCGTCGTCTCTTCAGACAGGCGGTTTTCAACGAGGATTCGCAACCGGTCATTCTGGCGCGCGCGAATCTCGGGACCAGGAACCGTTCCGCTGTAGCACCACACGTCCGTGTCGGGGTGCGGTGCGCCCACAAGAGGCACTCTTGCGGGCTCGGCTCGAAGGCGAAACTCCAGAGACGCATCGCCCGTCGAATGCGATGACCATGGCAGTAGAGCACCAAACGCGGCGCCGCCCGCTGCCTGCATTACGGCGCGGCGCGTCGGCATCCTCTGCGAATCGCTTGTCATGGTCGAATACCTCACGCCTTCCCGTCGACGGCACCGGCTGTGGCGCCAAATTCGATTGAGGGACAACACGCGCCGCCTGAGCACGCGTTGCGTGCTCAGGCGACTCGTTCAGCGCAAGCCCTCGAACACGAGGGCTTACGTCAGGTGATGAGGAGGTTTTGAGGAGGGTGGAGGTCAGGCGGAGCAGTGCGGCCGTAAAGGCGTTGCGCCTCTATTACATAAACCAAGGCCGTACAGGACCGCATTTCTTCCGATGCTATGGACGGAAGGGCGGTGGAACTGAAACACATCACAGCGTGACAAATGCCAGTCGCCATCTCGCCGCCGCCACAGTCGTCACAGATTCCCTTCATCGGACCGTCTGCAGCCGCAACTGCCGCAGCCATCTTTCCGGCCATGTCGGCGGCTCGAAGGTCATGAGTCGCCATGCCCAGGCCGAGGGTTACAGCCAGTAGCAACGCCACAACGCGCCGCGGCCACGAAATCTTCATGCGAAGCAGCTTAACAGGGGAATCGTGAAATTGCTAGCCACAGAAGGCGTCCCCGATTTCGTGATTGGAGGGTCTTGTACATGGGCCGTTGGTCGCCAAGTCTTATGCTGTAAGGCCGTCGCACGCTGTCGCTAACCCGCAGGAGCCGTGTTGCCTTGGAACCGGTCCGGGAAGAGAGCAGGCGACCATGAGCCTCCTGGGCAATGTCGTTCTGCGCGTTGTTCCGCTTGCGGGACTCTTGTTGCCAGCGGCAAACGACAGCTTGCGAACTTCTGGTGACGCGGAGCGGTCGGAAAGCCGGTACGTTGCGGATGCTCGCGTGCCGCCATTCTCCTCCGTCGGGAAACTCAACGGGGTGATGATCTGCACCGGAACCCTGGTGCTTGACCCGCGGATCGTGGTGACAGCGGCGCATTGTGTGCTGGAGAGGGACAGTTCCCGAACACGTTCCGACGTGATCTTTCGCCCCGGCTACCAGAACGGGAGCGATTTAGGCTCCGTTGCCGGAAGAGTCGTCAGCGTAGGATCGCAACATCAATTCGAAGACCATTCTCCGGCAGACGAAGCGCAGGATTGGGCGATCGTCCTACTCGAAGCACCGCTGTCGGACCTACGACCACTACGGCTTCAGAGGGTGATCTATTCAGAGCGGTTGCGCATGAATGGTCTGGTGATGCTGCCGGCGTATTCTGCCGACATCGCCGATGGCGAGACCCTCTCGGTCGATCGCCACTGTTCGATAGGCGGCATTCGCTGGGGAGTCTTCCTGCACGACTGTCAGGCTTCGGATGGCGCATCCGGGGCGCCGCTCTTGGTTGAGCGCGATGGGGAGTTCTTGCTGATCGGGATCAATACTGGGGCGCTGTTTCCGGTTGACGCTGACGGGCGATCCGGAGAAATGAATCATGCCGCTGTCAGCGTCTCTTCCTTTGAGGCCGCGCTGAAATCCGCTCTGTCTCGCTTGGCACATGCCCGACAGGATACCGGAGCGATCCAACGGTAAAATGAGATTAAAGAGTAACAATCCTCAAATAGAGACTTGAAACGCGCTGAGGCTGGCTTGACTGATGCCTGCCGCTGGTTTCGTTGCATCGCGGATCTGGCTCACCCACTTGTGATCCGGCCGTTGACACACCAGGCTAATTGTCTGTGTTATAGATCAACCCCCATGCACCTCTGGACAAAACATATCGTGGTCGTCTTGGTCGCCCTGGCCCTGTTCGTCGGATGGACAGGCCAGGCGATTTCGTTCGCCATAAGCGGATCGTGCCTCGCCAGCATGGCGACCGAGAAGCAAGCTGGCAGCGAAGGGGACTCTGGAGAGAACAGCCTGACTTCTCCAGATGCCGACAAATCTCACCACTGCCTGAGCGTCATGTTGCGTTGCCTGAACACTCTCGGGTGTATTCAGATGGTCGGACTGCCGCAGTCCGAGCTTGGAGTCGCAGCCGTCCATCGCGTCGAAGGCCGTACGGCATGGGCCCACCGGGATATGCCCGGGATCACGATCAAGCCCGAACTCTCTCCTCCAAAACACCTGATCTGAACCTGACCGCTGGCACGTCGCTAACTGCGATGCTGCCGGTACCTGCCCTGTTTCGTCGCAGCTAGGCAAGGCCTGCGTGGGACGCGTCCGATCGCGCCATCGCAGTTCGGCCGCGCGACGGACAGCAGGTGCCTTGAAGCTACCGTTTGGATCAAACAACCGCGGCCGCTCATCAATGGAGCCGCGTGACGCGAGGAGAGTGTGTGATGACATCTGTGACTTGGCGCAAAGGCGCTCTGGCCGTTTCTGTCGTGCTGCTTGCAAATCTGTCTGGCGGCGCAGGAGTCATGGCCGCGCCGCAGGATTACCGCTTCGAAATCGTCGATCCGCCGGTGCGCATCGGCAAGGACGCAGCGATCGGCGTGCGCCTCGTGCACGCGCCGTCCGGCCGGCCGATCGCCGATGCGGTCATCATTCAAAGCCGCGTCGAAATGCCGATGGGCAGCGCGCCGGCGATGGTCGCCAAGACGACAGCCGTCCAGCCGGACGGCAAGGGCGTCTATCGCCTCATGGGCGAGGTGACGATGGAGGGCGACTGGTCGCTCAATCTCGCCGCCAAGGTCCAAGGCGAGGCCGAGACCATCCGCGCGACGCTGCGCTTCAAGGCCGTGAAGTGAGGCGCCGGTGATGTCGCGCGTTTGGCGCGCGAGCACCCACGCCTGGGCGCTCGCCTGCCTGGTTGCCGTGGCGCCGCTCGGCGCCGCGGCCGTGGCGCAGCCTGCCGCTGTCGGTGCCGAGCCGGCCGCGCTCGGCGCGGTCGTCGATGAGCTGCTTGCCCACGCCCGGCGCTTCAGCCCGGAGATCGCCGCCGCCAATCTCGACAGCGAAGCGGCAGCGGCCAAGGCGGATGCCGCCGGGCGCCTGCCGGATCCGTCCTTGTCCCTGTTCTCCGACCAAAACCGCAACCGCAACGGCGGGCTCGTGCCGAGCCAGTTCGGCAACCGCACCTACACGCTGCAGCAGACCTTCCCGTTATGGGGCAAGCGCGACTTGCAGCGCGAGATGGCGCAGGCCGAGGCGCGGCAGGTCGGCGGCAAGCGCAGATCGGTGGAGGCCGAGCTTGCGGCGCGGATCAAGGCGGTGTTCGCCGAGCATTATCAGGCCCGACGGGCGACCGCGCTTACGCACGATACGCACGGCCTGCTCCACAATCTGGTACAGGCGGCGGAGTCGCGTTACGCGCAAGGTTTGGGCAGCCAGCCGGACGTGCTCAAGGCGCAACTCGAGCGCGGGCGGCTCGATGCGGCGCTGATCAAGCTCGAAGGAGATGCGCGCCGCGCCGCCGCGCGGCTCAACGCCCTTGTCGGCCGGCCGGCCGACGCGGCGCTTGCTCCGCCGCGCACATTGCGGGCGGTGCCGGTGGAAGCCGCGCTCGATCTCGCGCGGCTGCTCGAACGCGCGCGACGCACCAGCCCGATGCTCGCCATGCAGGCAGCAGATATCGATGCCGCCGATGCCGGGCGGCGGCTGGTCGACCGGAGCTGGTACCCCGACCTCACCGCCGCGGTCGGCGCGGTCGACAACGATTTGGGCGACCGCCGCGCCTTGAGCTACGAGGCGATGCTATCGATCAATCTGCCGCTGAGCTGGGGCCTGCGCGAGGCGCAAGCGCGCGAGGCGTCGGCCAAGCTCGGCGCGTCGCGGGCGCGGCGCGACGCGGCGCTGGTCGAGATCGAGGGAACGCTGCGCCAAGCGTTGGCCGGCCTCAAGGCAACGCAGCACCTCGCCGCGCTGCTGCGCGAAGCGACCGTGCCGCGCAGCCGCGTCGCGGTGCGCTCGGCAATGGCCGCCTACCAGCAGGGTCAAGGCAATCTGCGCATGGTGATCGAAGCCTATCACGGCTTGTTCGAGGCGGAGCTCGAGCTGCTCGGGACCATGGTCGAGGAGCAGATGCAGCTCGCCGAGATCGAACGGGCGATCGGAGAAGAGTTATGACACGCATGATGACCGGATTGACGGTGTGCGTCGCGGTCGTCGGCGCGCTCGCGGCCGGCTACTGGCTAGGCCAGCAGCGGGCCGCCGCGCCGATGATGGCAGCCGCGCCGGCAGCAACCGCGATGGTCCCGGCGGTCGCGGCGGAACGCCGCATCGCCTTTTACCAGCACGCCGACGGCAAACCCGAGTATTCGCCGACGCCCAAGCAGGACGAGCAGGGCCGCGCCTTCGTGCCGGTCTACGAGGAGGCGGAAACGCCGGCCGCGCCGACCACCGAGACCGCGTCGCGCGGCCAGGGCCGCATCCTCTACTACCGCCACCCGATGGGCCTGCCCGACACCTCGTCGACGCCGAAGAAGGACTCGATGGGGATGGACTACATCGCGGTCTACGAGAACGAGCAGGCCGATGACGGCAACACCGTGACGGTAAGCGTCGACCGCGTGCAGCGCCTCGGCGTGCGCACCGAGACCGTGATGCGCCGCAATCTGATGCAGGCGGTGCGGGCCGTCGGCACGGTGCAGATCGACGAGCGGCGCCAGGTCATCGTCACCACCAAGTTCGACGGCTTCATCGAGCGCCTCCACGTCAACACCACGGGCCAGCCGGTGCGGCGCGGCCAGGTGTTGATGGAGATCTACAGCCCGGAGCTGGTGCAAGCGCAGCAGGAATACCTGGTCGCCGCGGACGCGCTGCGCGACCTCGGTGGGGCCGGCGACGACACGCGTCTGCTCGCCCAGCGCCTGGTCGACGGCGCGATTCAACGCCTGCACAATTGGGACATGCCGGAGGACGACATTTCCCGCCTGCGGCGCGAGCGCGCGGCCAGCCGCCGCATCGGCGTGCGCGCGCCGGCCTCGGGCGTCATCGTCGACAAGAAGGCGGTCGAAGGCATGCGCATCATGGCGGGCGAGCCGCTCTATCGCATCGTCGATCTGTCGCAGATGTGGGTGCTCGCCGACGTCTTCGAGCAGGACCTTGCGCTGGTGGCGCCCGGCCAGGCAGCGCAGATCGAGATCAAGGCCTATCCCGGCCGGCCCTTCGCCGGCAAGGTGGCGTTCATCTATCCGCATATCGAGCGCGAGACGCGCACGGCCAAGGTACGAATCGAGCTCGCCAATCCCGACCTCGCGCTCAAGGCCGACATGTATGCGAGCGTCGAGCTTGCCGCGCCGGTCGGCGCCGCGGCGCTCGCAGTCCCCGAATCGGCGGTACTCGATAGCGGCACGCGCCAAATCGTGCTGATCGAGCGTGGCGCGGGCCGCTTCGAGCCGCGCCTGGTGCGGCTCGGCGCCAAGGGCGGCGGCTATATCGAGGTGCTCGATGGCATTGCCGCCGACGAGCGCGTGGTGGTCAGCGCCAACTTCCTGATCGACGCCGAGAGCAATCTGCGAGCCGCGCTGCGCGCCTTCACCGCGCCGGATAGCCAGGAAGCGCCGAAATGATCACCCACATCATCCAGTGGTCGGCGCGCAACGTGTTCCTCGTCTTGCTCGCGACGCTGTTCATCGTCGGCACCGGCACCTATGCCGTGCTGCGTACGCCGCTCGATGCCATCCCGGATCTCTCCGACACGCAGGTCATCGTCTATACCGAATATCCCGGACAGGCGCCGCAGGTGGTCGAGGACCAAGTCACCTACCCTTTGACGACGGCGCTGCTTGCCGTACCGCGCTCCAAAGTGGTGCGGGGCTTCTCGTCATTCGGCGTATCCTTCGTCTACATCGTGTTCGAGGACGGCACCGACATCTATTGGGCGCGCAGCCGCGTTCTCGAGTATTTGAACTTCGCCGCGAAGCGCCTACCGGCGGGACTGACGCCCTCGCTGGGTCCGGATGCGAGCGGCGTCGGTTGGGTCTACCAGTACGTTGTTCTCGGCGCGAAATTCTCGCTCGCCGAGTTGCGGGCGCTACAGGACTGGTTCATCCGCTACCAGTTGACGAAGGCGGAGGGCGTGGCCGAGGTGGCGAGCGTCGGCGGCTTCGTCAAGCAATACCAGGTGATCGTCGACCCGCGGAAACTTCAGTCCTACGGCATAGCCCTGTCCACGATCAACCAGGCGATCCGGGGCAGCAACATGGACGTGGGCGGCCGTGTCATCGAGATGACCGAGACCGAATACATGGTCCGTGGACGCGGCTATCTGCGCGGCGTGGCGGACCTCGCACAGATCGTGCTGAAGGTCGAACGCGGCACGCCGGTGCTGCTGCGCGACGTCGCGCGGATCGAGCTCGGTCCGGACGAGAGGCGCGGTCTCACCGAGCTTAACGGCGAGGGCGAAGTGGTCAGCGGGATCGCGTTGCAGCGCGATGGCGCCAACGCGCTCGACGTCATTCGCAACGTCAAGGCGAAGATCGCCGAAATGGCGCCGAGTCTTCCCGAAGGAGTCTCGATCGAGCCGGTCTACGACCGCTCGGACTTGATCCACAGAGCGATCGAAACGCTGCGCAGCACACTCATCGAGGAAAGCGCGATCGTGGCCTTGGTCTGCATCGTGTTTCTACTGCACGCGCGCAGCGCGATGGTCGCGATTCTCATGCTGCCGGTCGGCGTGCTGATCGCCTTCATCGTCATGCGCGCGCTGGGCATCAGCTCCAACATCATGAGCCTCGGCGGGGTTGCGATCGCCATCGGCGCCATGGTCGACGCCGCCATCGTCATGATCGAGAACGCCCATAAACGTTTGGAACGGGCGCCGGCGGATACGCCGCGGCGCGAAGTCATCATCAAGGCGGCGACCGAGGTCGGACCCGCCTTGTTCTTCAGCCTGCTCGTCCTTACGGTCTCCTTCGCACCGGTCTTCACGCTGGAGGCGCAGGAGGGGCGGCTGTTCAAGCCGCTGGTCTATACCTACACGTTTGCCCTCGCCGGGGCGGCATTGCTTTCGGTCACGCTGGTGCCGGTCCTCATGCTGCTGTTCGTGCGCGGCCGCATCCTGCCCGAGCGCAAGAACCCGCTGAATCACCTCCTGATCTGGCTGTACCGGCCGATCATCCATGTGGTGCTGCGCTGGCGATGGCTGACGATCAGCGTGGCCCTGATCACGCTCGGCGGCTCGGCCTATCCGATGCTGCGGCTCGGCACCGAGTTCATGCCGACCCTGAACGAGGGAACGCTCATGTACATGCCGGTCACCTTGCCCGGCCTGTCGATTACCAAGGCGGCCGAGCTGGCGCAGACGCAGGACAAGATCATCAAGACCTTCCCCGAGGTCGTGTCCGTTTATGCCAAGGCTGGCCGCGCCAACACCGCCACCGATCCGGCGCCCACAGAGATGTTCGAGACGATCATTAATCTCAAGCCGGAGAAGGAGTGGCGGCCGGGCCTGACTGTCGACTCGCTGATCGCGGAGATGGACAGGGCCTTGCAGTTTCCAGGTGTCAGCAATGCCTGGACGATGCCGATCCGGGCGCGCATCGACATGCTGTCGACCGGCATTCGCACACCGGTCGGCATCAAAGTCTACGGCAAGGAATTGCCCGAAATCGACCGGCTCGCCAAGCAGATCGAGACCGTCGTGCGGAACGTCCCCGGAACCACGAGCGCGTTCGCCGAGCGCATCGGCGGCGCCTACTATCTCAACATCGAGCCGAACCGCGCCGCGCTGGCGCGCTACGGCATGATGATCGAGGACGTGCAGAACGTCATCATGACCGCGCTCGGCGGCGAAACGGTGACGACCACGGTCGAGGGGCGCGAGCGCTTTACCGTCAATGTCCGCTACCCGCGCGACCTGCGCAGCGATCCGCAGGCGATAGCGACGCAGATTCTGGTCCCCACCAGCACAGGCGCGATGGTGCCGCTCGGCCAGATCGCCAGCATCGGCCTGTCGCAGGGGCCCTCGACCATTCGCACCGAGAACGCGCAGCTCGTCGCGTACATCTTCGTCGATACGCGCGACAGCGATTTCGGCGGCTACGTCGCTCGGGCGCAGCAGGCGGTGCGCGAGTTCGTCAAGTTCCCGCCCGGCTACGGCGTAATCTGGAGCGGCCAGTTCGAGTATCTCGAGCGGGCCAAGGCCAAGCTTCAGCTCGTCGTACCGGTGACGCTGGTCATCATCTTCGTCCTCCTCTACCTGAACTTCGGCCGCATCGCCGAGACACTGATCGTCATGCTGTCCGTGCCGTTCGCGCTGATCGGGGGCGTGTGGCTGATGTGGTGGCTCGGCTTCAATCTGAGCGTTGCCGTCGCGGTCGGCTTCATCGCGCTCGCCGGCGTCGCGGCGGAAACCGGAGTCGTGATGCTGATCTATCTCGACCATGCCTTCGTCGAAGTGAAGGCGCGGCGCAAGGCGGAAGGGCGGCCCGTGACCCGCGCCGACGTCCATGCCGCGATCATGGAAGGTGCCGTCGAGCGCGTGCGTCCCAAGATGATGACGGTGTCGGCGATCATGGCCGGCCTCCTGCCGATCCTGTGGAGCACCGGCACCGGTTCGGAGGTGATGCAACGCATCGCCGTGCCGATGATCGGCGGCATGGTGTCGTCGACCATCCTCACGCTCATCGTCATCCCGGCGCTGTACGCCCTGGTCAAAGGCCGCAGCGCGGCGCGGATCGAAGCCGATCAGCCGGCGGCCAGCAGCGCACGCAGCCCGGCGCGATAGTCGGGATAGGCGAGGCGCACGCCGAGCTCCTCTTTGATGCGCCAGTTGGCAACGCGCTTGTTCTCGGCGTAGAAGCTGCGCGCCATCTCCGACATCTCCGACGCCGCCTGCTCATAGGGGATTTCCGGCGGCGGCGCGACGCCGAGCAATTCGCAGGCAAAGGCGATCACATCTTGCGGCGCCGCCGCCTCGTCGTCGCAGACATTGTAGATGCGGCCCGAATCCGGCCGCGCCATCGAGGCGGCGAGCACGGCGGCAAGGTCGTCGACATGGATGCGGCTGAACACCTGGTCCGGCTTGACGATGCGCCGCGCGGTGCCGGCCCGCACCTGGTCGAGCGCGCTGCGGCCGGGTCCGTAGATGCCGGCGAGGCGGAAAATATGCACCGGCTGAGTGTGATGCGTATGAAGATCGAACCAGCGCGATTCGGCGGCGACGCGGCGCGTAGCGCGCAGGCTGCGCGCGCGCAGCGGCGAGCTCTCGCTCACCCAGCCGCCCTTGCGGTCGCCGTAGACGCCGGTGGTCGAGAGATAACCGCTCCAGGCGAGGCCCTTCAGCACCGCGAGATCGCGGTCATGGTGGTCGAGCACCGGATCGCCGGCCTCGTCGGGCGGGACGGAACTCAAAAGATGCGTCGTGCCGGCCAGCGCGCCACCGGCATCCTGAAGTTTGCGCCCGCGATCGAACAAGAAAACCTCGATCCCTGCGCGCGCCAGCGCCGCCGCCTTCGCCTCGCTGCGGCAGGTGCCGGCAACGCGCCAGCCCTGCGCGCGAAGCCGGCGCGCCAGCGCCTGCGCGCTGAACCCCAGACCGAAGACGAATAGGCGATTGGCTGTGGGCGCGGCGGTCATGGTGGTGTATATGGCTCAACCTACGATGCGCGCCAAGCTTCTCTTAACAGTCTTGATGCTCGCTGCGGTCGTGCCGGCGGCGGCGCAGACGCAGCGACCGGCCGCCCGCTTCAATTCCGAGCCCAGCGCCGCGGAGCAATACGAGCGTTGCCTGGCCCGCGCCGGGCGCGAGCCGCTTGATGCCTTCGAGGACGCGCTCGCCTGGCGTGACCGCGGCGGCGGCGATGCGGCGAAGCACTGCGCCGCCGTCGCCATGCTCAATCTTGGACGGCCGGCGGTGGCTGCCGAGCGGCTGGAGCAGCTTGCCCTGGAGATGCGCGCGCGGCCGCCCGGGCTGCGCGCCGAAATGCTCGGCCAGGCAGGGCAAGCCTGGCTCGACGCCAGGCAGCCGGAGCACGCCTATGCCGTGCTTACCGCCGCGATCGACCTCGCGCCGCGCGACGTCGAGCTGTGGATCGACCGCGCCCAAGCGCTTGCCGCCAAGGCCAATTACTGGGAGGCGATCGACGATCTGAATCGGGCGATCGACCTCGATCCACGGCGTGCCGACGCATTCGTGTTCCGCGCCGTGTCGTATCGCTATGTCGACAGCCTGGAGCTCGCCGCCGACGACATCGAGCGCGCGGCGGCGCTGGCGCCGCAGCTTCCCGAAGTGTGGCTCGAGCGCGGCATCCTCGATCGCCTGCGCGGCGATGCGGCGGCGGCGCGCCGGAACTGGCTGCAGGTGCTGGTGCTCGATCCCGACGGGCCGGCCGGCGACGCGGCGCGCTCCAATATCGAGCTGCTGGAACTCAAGCTCGACGACAAGCCGGCTCCCCTCGAACGCAGGAAGCGATGACGCCGGCACCCCATATCCTGCGCATGGACAAGGATGCGGCGACCAGCCGGACGGACGAGCTGGCGGACGTCCTATGCGATGCGGTCGATGGCGGCGCGTCGGTCAGCTTCCTGCCGCCGCTCGATCGCGACGCGGCACGCGAGTTCTGGACCGGCGTGAGCCAAGCCGTCGCCATCGGGCGCCGGATCCTGCTGGCGGCGGAAGTGGACGGCCGGCTGCGCGGCACCGTGCAAATCGATCTGGTCGCCCTTCCCAACCAACCCCACCGCGCCGAGATCATGAAGCTCCTGGTCCACCGCCAGGCGCGCCGCCGCGGCATCGGCCGCCGGCTCATGCTCGCGGCGGAGCGCGAGGCGCTGGCCGCCGGGCGCACGCTGCTCACGCTCGACACGCGCGCCGGCGACGCCGCGGAGCCGCTCTACCGTGCCCTCGGCTATCAGCTTGCCGGCGTCATTCCGCGCTATGCCCGCAATGGCGCCGGCGATCTCGACGACACGGCAATCTACTACAAGGAACTGCGACAGACGGGGCGTTAGCGCCCGAGGATTTTGGCGAAACACCACATGGATACGATCGGGATCGGCCTCATCGGCACCGGCTTCATGGGCAAGTGCCACGCTCTCGCCTTCAACGCGGTCAAGGCGACGTTCGGCGACGTGCCGTGCCCGCGGCTCGAAATGCTGTGCGATCTCGAGCCCGCCCGTCCCGCGGCGAAGGCGGCCGAGTTCGGCTTCGCGCGGTGGACGACCGAGTGGGCCGCAATTGTCGCCGACCCGAAAATCGATCTCGTGTCGATCGCCACGCCGAACGCGACACACCGCGAAATCGCGGTCGCCGCCCTCGCCGCCGGCAAGCACGTTTACTGCGAGAAGCCGATGGGCCTCACCCTTGCCGACGCCGAGGCCATGGCCGAAGCGGCCGGCGCCGCGAAACGGCGGACGCGGCTCGGCTACAACTACACGGTCAACCCGGCCGTACAACACGCGCGCCGCCTGATCGCCGAGGGCGCGATCGGCCGCGTCATCGATGTGCGCGGCGCGTTCGACGAGGACTACATGGCCGACCCGGCGCTGCCGTGGTCGTGGCGCTGCCGCGTTGCCGAAGCGGGCCTTGGGGTGCTCGGCGACCTCATGTGCCATCTCGTGGCGCTCGCACGCCTGCTCGTCGGACCGATCGCGTCCGTACTTGCCGCGGTCGAGACCGCGCATCGCGCGCGGCCAGTCGCCGACCGCCCGGGTGAGACGAATCCGGTCGACAACGAAGACGTGGCCCATGCCCTGGTGCGCTTCGGCTCGGGCGCGACCGGCGCTCTCGCCGCCAGCCGCGTCGCCCATGGGCGCAAGAACGGCCTGCGCGTCGAGGTGCACGGGTCAAAGGGCATGATCGTCTTCGATCAAGAGCGGCTGAACGAGCTGCAGATCTTCATCGCCGATGGCGAGCCGGCGACGCGCGGCTTTCGTTCGCTGCTCACTGGCCCGCTGCACCCGCCCTATGGCACGCTCTGCCCGGCGCCGGGACACAGCCTCGGCTTCAACGACCTCAAGGTGATCGAGGTTGCCGAGTTCCTGAACGCAATTGCGAGCGGCGGCCCGAATGCCTTCGACTTCGCGGAAGGTCTCGCGGTCGAGCGCGTCATCCACGGCTTCATCCGCTCGGCGAATGAGCGGCGCTGGATCGACGTGGGATAGCGCTTCTCGGTCGGACCGCGCGCAATCCAGAACGATGCCGCGGCATCAAACCATGGCGGGGTTCTCGTCGAGTGATCCGGATTTGCGGGCCTCGAAGAGAGAGCGTTTTCACGCGCTCTTGGGTGCCAAGTTCTCCATTCCTGCGCAAACGCTCCTCGATCGGCAGGAGATGATGATTGGTCTTGTCCGGCAGTGTGTGGTCATTTTGCCGTTGGGCCTTCGTTGCGTCGGAAGCGAATCGATCGACCACCCTCCGCCCGAAGACGATCTGCGAATTGCCGAACTATGTCGTTCTTCGGTATGTTGGCGATGATCAAACTCTGGTCTAACTACTGTTGAAATGATTGTGTGCAACGAACATCGACTATCGCGAATGACGACACGCGCGCGGGGCCGGTGCATGCTTGCAATGCGCGTGGCCGGGATGGCTTGGCAACGACAACAAAATCCTTTCTCGATCGGCATTTCAGTCGCTACATGAGCCCTCACGAATTCGTCTGGACGGCCGTAGAGGGACGACACAATTGAGCCGCCCCTCGACGCGCTGACCCCAATTCCCCAACCGCAATCTCAAGGATCGGCAGAAAACAGATGTCGACGCAAATGCACTTGACCGAATCTGGGCGCCTCGACGCACTCAGGTGGCGCTGCATCGGACCCGCCAGGGGCGGCCGGGTGGTGGCGGTCGCCGGCGATCCAAACGATCCCATGGTGTTTTATTTCGGCGCTTGCGCCGGCGGCGTGTGGAAGACGGTCGACGGCGGGGTCTATTGGCGGTGCGTCTCCGACACGTATTTCACCAGTGCCACCATCGGCGCGATCGCGGTCGCGCGATCGGACTCGAACGTCATCTATGCGGGCACGGGCGAGACCACCATCCGCGTCGATGTCTCCTACGGGGACGGCGTGTACAAATCGGCCGACGCCGGCCGAACCTGGTCCCATGTCGGCCTCCGGGCGACGCGGCATGTCGGCAAGATCTGTGTTCACCCCGACGATCCGGACCTCGTCTATGTGGCGGCCTTGGGCGATGCCTTCGGCCCCAACGAGGAGCGCGGCGTCTTTCGTTCCAGGGACGGCGGCAAGACCTGGGAGAAGGTGCTCTATCGCGGCCCCGATGCCGGTGCCGTCGACCTTTCAATGGACCCAAACAACCCGCGGATCCTGTTCGCCGCCTTGTGGCAGACGCGGCGCAACTTCTGGAATCTGAGCAGCGGCGGTCCCGGCAGCGGCCTTTTCCGTTCGCGCGACGGCGGCGATAGCTGGGAAGAGATCTCCGGACGCAACGGGTTGCCCGGCGGGCTGCTCGGCAAGCTCGGCGTTTCCATCTCGCCGGCATCGCGAGGGCGCGTCTATGCCCTGATCGAGGCGGAAGGCGACAAGATCGGCCTCTATCGAACCGACGACTACGGCGACAACTGGGCGCATGTCTCGCCAAATCGCGATCTCATGCACCGGCCCTGGTACTACACCCATGTCTTCGCCGACACCGGGCAAGCGGACACGGTCTATGTCGCCAACTATCTGATGTGGAAGTCGACCGACGGCGGAGCAAGCTTCC
>JACQDQ010000475.1 GCA_016201015.1 Pseudomonadota bacterium
CGGCAATGGCGGCGATCGTGCCGGGGTAGTCGCCGGTCGGGGTCGGCACCCGGCGGCGCAACGCTTCACGGCCATCGCCGGCAAGCGCCAGCGCCTCCATTTTGGTGCCGCCCAGATCGATTCCAATGCGCAGACCCACCTTCACAATTCCCCCGAATCGTTGGAAAAGTCACGAAATATTAATGTACAGGGGACTTAATAGGGCGAGGGAGCGCATACTCGTACCCGACGAAATGGTGGGGTGGGTCAAGATATGCTAAACGATGACAATGCGGCTGTCCTCGCCAAGGGACAGAATTCAACCTCAGGCCTAGCCGAGAGAACCGTGATGTCGAAGACCGTCCTGATCGTCGAGGACAACGACCTCAATATGAAGTTGTTCAACGACCTCTTGGAGGCGCACGGCTACGGCACGCTGCAGACCAAGGATGGTCTCGAGGCGATGCGCCTGGCGCGCACGCACAAGCCCGACCTTATTCTGATGGACATCCAGCTGCCGGAGATTTCGGGGCTCGAGGTGACGCGCTGGCTCAAGGAAGATCCCGATCTCAAGGACATTCCGATCATCGCCGTGACGGCCTTCGCCATGAAGGGCGACGAGGAGAAGATCCGCCAGGGCGGCTGCGAGGCATATATCGCCAAGCCGATTTCGGTCACCAAGTTCTTCGAGACGATCAAGCGATTCCTCCACTAGAACACGGCCGGGGGTCTCCGACAAATGTCGGCGCGCGTTTTGGTGGTCGACGATCTGCTGCCCAACGTCAAGCTGCTCGAAGCGCGCTTGACCGCCGAATATTTCAATGTCGTCACTGCGTCGGGCGGCGCCGAGGCGCTGGCGATCGCGCAGGCCGATCCACCCGATATTCTGCTGCTCGACGTCATGATGCCGGGCATGGATGGGTTCGAGACGTGCCGGCGGATGAAGGGCGATGCGCGGACCGCGCATATCCCGGTCGTCATGGTCACGGCGCTGTCGGACGTGCAGGATCGCGTGCGCGGCCTCGAGGCCGGGGCCGACGATTTCATCACCAAGCCGGTCAACGACCTCGCCCTCTACGCCCGTATCCGATCGCTCGTGCGCCTCAAGATGGCGGTCGACGAATGGCGCCTGCGCCAGGCCACGGGCACCCAGCTCGGGCTGGTGACGGCGTCGGCGCAGCTCGATGCGAAGGCCGATCACGGCGCCAAGATTCTCGTCGTCGAGGACAATGCGACGGTGGCCGAGCGCATTCGCCAGAGCCTTAGCGGCGACGGACAGAATGTGGAGATCATGACCGACGGCGCGGCAGTGGTGCCGCGCGCCGCCCAGGGGGACTTCGATCTCCTGATCGTCAGCCTCCTGCTCAAAGGCAGCGATGGCTTGCGCCTCTGCGCCCAGCTGCGCTCGAGCGAGACGACGCGTCACGTGCCGATCCTCGTTCTCGTCGACGACGGCGACTATGATCGGTTGGCCAAGGGCCTCGACATCGGCGTCAACGACTACCTGATGCGTCCGGTCGACCGCAACGAGCTGCTGGCGCGCTGTCGGACGCAGATTCGCCGCCGCCGCTACCAGCAACGGCTGCGCGACACCTACGAGCACAACATCTCGCTCGCCCTGACCGACAGCCTTACCGGCCTCTACAACCGGCGCTATTTCACGACGCATCTCGACGGGCTGTTCGAGCAGGCGGCCGGCGCCGGCAAGTCGCTGGCGCTGCTGATGATCGACATCGACAATTTCAAGACGATCAACGACACCTATGGCCACGCCGTCGGCGACGAGGTCCTGCGTGGCGTCGCCAACCGCCTCACCGAATACATGCGCAGCTTCGACACGATCGCGCGCTGGGGCGGCGAGGAATTTGCCGTGGTGATGCCGGAGGCCGATCCGCAGATCGCCAGGGGAGTGGCCGAACGGCTGCGCCGCAAAATTGCCGGGCGGCCTTTCGCCGTTTCGGCCGGCGTCGGCGAGGTCAACGTGACGATCAGTCTCGGCTTGGCGGTATCCGCGGGCGATACCGCGTGCCCGGATGACCTGCTGCGCAGCGCCGATGCGGCGCTATACCAAGCCAAGCGCGACGGCCGCAATCGGATCGTGGCGGCAAACGCCGCGGCGGCGGCGGCGCTGTCGCCGGCGACAGCCACCGCCTCACAGCTCGCCTGAACGCTGAAACTGCGGGGTCGGCGCGCGGCCAGCCTGACCGCAGCGCCCTTCAAGTCGCGCTACTTGATCTTGCCTTCCTTGAAGACGACGTGCTTGCGCGCGACCGGATCGTATTTGCGGAGCTGCATCTTCTCCGTATTCTTCTTCGGGTTCTTCGTGGTGACGTAGAAAAACCCGGTATCGGCCGAGCTGTTCATCCGGATCAGCAACTGCTTCGACTTGGCCATGGCGCGCCCTTATTCAAGGAAAATCCGCGTTTGAAGGCCGCAACATAGCGCGCCCGGCCGGCCTGTCAAGGCGGCCCTGACGCCCGTCACCAGCCGCGCGTGGCGACCTGAACCGATTGCAGGGCGACGCTGTACAGCGTGCGATCGGCCAGCAGCTCGCGGGCGAGCTGGAGGTCGCTGGCGCGCTCCTTGGTCTCCGGGGCGCACTGGGCGCGCAGCTGCTTGATGCGCGCGGTGTCGGCGTGGTCGGCGCGGCGCCAATCGGCGAAGGCTGCGGCGCTGGTGATGCTGCCATGACGCACAGCGTCGAGCAGTTTGGGGGCGTCGTCGGGCGCGCCGCTGGTGCAGATCGTCGGCATGATGCCGAGATCCTGCAGCGGGTAGCCGGACGGGGCGTGAAAGCGCGCCCAGGTGAGGACGAGCTCGCCGTCATTGGGCATGCCGATGATCGTCTGCACCGAGCCCTTGCCGAAGGTGGCGCTGCCGATGACGATGGCGCGGCCATGGTCCTGCAGCGCCGCGGCGACGATCTCCGCCGCCGACGCCGATGCGCCGTTGACCAGCAGCACCAGCGGTATGCTCTCGCCGATATCGCCGCGGCTCGCTTCGTTGACCTGGCCGCTGGCGCGGTGGCGGCCACGGGTCGAAACGATTTGTCCTTCGGCCAGGAAGACGTCGCTCACCGAAATCGCCTGGTCGAGCAGGCCGCCCAGATTGCCGCGCAAATCGAGGACGATGCCGCGCAGCTCCGGGCCGATCTCGCGCTTGGCCGCGCGCACGGCATCGGTGAGCTTGTCGGCGGTCTGGTGGTTGAAGCCGGAAAGGCGGATGTAGCCGATATTGCCGTCGCGGCGATAGGCCACGGTCTGCGGCACGATCAGGGCGCGAGTCATGGCGATGTAGAGCGGCTGCGGCAGGCCCTCGCGGCTGACCTGGACGTGAACCGGCTTGCCGATCGGGCCGCGCAGCTTGCGGACCACGTCGCGCGCATCCATGCCGCCCGTGGACTGGCCTTCGATATGGGTGATGCGATCGTCGACCCGCAGGTCGCCGCGCGCCGCCGGCGAATCCGTCATCACCATGGTGATCCGCACGTCGCCGCCTTCGGCGTCGATGGTGATGCCGACGCCGCCGAAACCGTCACGCGAGGCGCGGCTCTCGCGCGCCGCCTCCTGGCCGGCATAGCGCGAATAGGGATCGAGGCCGGATAGGGCGCCGTCGATCACCGTCTGATACAGCGATTCCATCGAGGCCAACTGCAGCGCCGTCGAGTGCCGGCGCCCGGTTTCGAGCACGGCCACGGTGAGCTCGCCCCAACTCTGCGCGTCGTCGCGCCGCGGTACCGACACGGTGTCGATCAGTTCGTCCCCGAACTTCACCTCGATGCTGTCGCCGGTTCGTGTGACGTTCAGCTTGGCATCCATCTTGCGCAAATTGGCAAGGCCGGCCTCCGCCAGAGAAGCCGGCTTGACGGGCTGAATGTATTTGTCGGCGATCTGGTCATAGGCGACGGTGAAGAATCGCATCGCGACCGGCGATAGCGCCTCGGCCACATCCGGCGCGGCCGACTCGCGTATACCGGCGCAGCCGGCGGCGAACAGCACCAGCGCCGCGGCAAGCGCGCGCCAGCGAGACCGGGGTGTGGTGTCCGACATCATGCCTTGACCGCGGTCGACCACTGCCAGCCGACGAGAGCGCCCTTCACGCGCGGCAGCAATGCGAGCGTCAAGAGAATCGTCAATGGCGCCCACAGGACCAGATGGATCCATTCCGGCGGGTGGGCGGCGTGCTCCAGCAGCAGTACCGCCGGCACGATGAGATGGCCGACGAGCAGGATCGTGAAATAGGGCGGCGCGTCGTCCGTGCGGTAGCTGTCGAGCTCGAGCCCGCACTTCGAACAGCAGGGGCTGATCTTGAGGTATTTGAAGAACAACGGCCCGTCGCCGCAGCGTGGACAAAGCAGCCGTAGGCCACGACAGAAAGCGGGCCACCAGGGACGCGATTCACTGTTTTGGGAGGTCAGGGCAGGCGTGATCGGCATAGTGGCAAGTCTAGCGCGTCCGAGTTAATTAAAGTTAGCCTGCCGGGCCGAGTTGCGCCACTCGCAATTCCGTGAAGCCTGCCATGCGAATCTACGTGATCTGCGGCGACGGCTTGCGGCATGGCGTCGCACCTGGCGATCAGCTTCCCACCACCGGCGGATATTGTCACGCCCTGCCGGAAATCCGAAACAACGACATAACTATTTGGTTTATTTACTATTTTGTTGAAAATACGGTGCTCAGAAGGTGAATTCCTTGCCGACCGCCGAGGGCACGACCACGCCATCGCCGAAGGCGTTGGCAAGCGCGTTGATCGCGCGCCACCCGGTACAGTGGCCGGGAATTATCATCTTGAGTGCGAAGCGCTTCATGTCCTCGACCGTGTTCGCGATGATGCTTTCGTTGCGCCCGGAAAGATGAAGGCCGCCGGCCACCGCGCAGAGCGGCTCATCCGGAAAAAGCTGGCGGGCATGCGTCAGCACATTGACGACGCCGGCATGCGAGCATGCGGTGAACACCAGCAATCCCTTGTCGCGGACATTCACCGCCATGAACCGCTCATCGACGATCCACGGATCGGGTTCCCAGCCGCTGCCGTCCTCGGTCCGGCGGCTATGGCCGGGGAATCCCTTCTCGTAGGCGGTGCGACGCGGAATTTCGCCGCTGACATAGAACATGTCGTCGAGGAGCAATTGCGGCTCGGTGGTGCTGATGACTGTGGCGCCGGCTGCGGCTAACTCGTCGGGCGAGGGGATGGCCTTGATCGGCAGCAGCTCGCCGTTCGGCAACGGCCAAGCGCGTTGGCGAAACATGCCGGGATGCACGTAGCAGGGGACGCGGCGGCCATTCCCGCCTTTGGCGATGAGGCCGAAGGCGGCGAGGAGCCCGCCGGCATGGTCCCAATGCCCATGCGACAAGACGACGCCCTCGATCGTGCCCATGTCGACGCCCAAGCGTGCCGCGTTCAGCTCGACGACGTAGCCGACCGGCCCGCCATCGAACAGCACGCTGTGCCGGTGGTCGCCGGCATAGGCGGTGACGATCAGCGACAGCCCGTGATTGGCGCAACACTGATACTCGCCGGACAGTTCACGCATGCCGGCGCGCATGAGCACGGGCCATTCGAGCCGGACATTGCCAGGCACGCTCGAGACGCTGTCGGTGGCGTTGTCCACCAACACCAATATTTCCAGTTTATCGACAACCCTCATGGCATCCCCCGCCAACTGCCGATTCCCCAGATTCCGGTTTTAAGTCGTCCCCCGGATCTTTGCTACGGGCCACGCGTAGGGTTCACGGCAACAAGGAAGCTGCGGCGGGGAAGCGGGGCGCATTGCCGGCTCAGCGCTTGCGTCGACCCTCGGGGCGCGCCGGCCGCGCGGCGTCGAGCAGGTCGAAGATCAGGGGGCCGGTCGTCGGGTCGGAGGACGCCAAGCGGACTTCGACCGCCTGGCCCAATGTGAAGACGCGTCGCGTGCGGCGGCCGCGCAGCTCATGGCGTGCCGGATCGTGGGCATAAAAGTCGTTCGGCAGTGTGCGGATCGGCACCAGCCCGTCGACGCCGAGACCGTCCAAGGCGACGAACAGCCCAAAGCGCGTGACGCCCGAGATGCGGCCGGAAAACTGCGCGCCGACGCGATCGGCCAGCCACGCGGCGGCGTAGCGGTCGATGGCGTCGCGCTCCGCTGCGGCGGCACGCCGCTCGGTGAGGGACAGATGCGTCGCGATATCGGCGAAGGCAGCGCCGGCATCGGCCGGCAGGAAACCGGCGCCGAACTGGCCGCCGGCGATCAGCGCGCGATGGACGAGGAGGTCGGCGTAGCGCCGGATCGGCGAGGTGAAATGCGCGTAGCGCCGCAGCGCGAGGCCGAAATGGCCGCGATTGTCGGGGCTGTAGACCGCGAGCGACTGACTGCGCAGCACCAGCTCGTTCACCAGATGGCGATACGGCTTGTCGGCCGCCCATTCGAGGATGCGATTGAAATGCGCCGACTTCAGCACCTGGCCCTTGGCCAAGCGGTAGCCGAGCCCGTCGAGCACCAGCCGCAGCGAATCCAGCTTGTCGCGGCTTGGCTCCTCGTGCACGCGATACATGCACGGCAGGCGCTTCTGCTCGAGCGTCTCGGCGGCGCAGACATTGGCCACGATCATGAATTCTTCGATCAGGCGATGGCTGTCCCAACGCGGTCGCGGCACGATGCTGTCGATCCGCCCGTCTGCATCGAGCACCACCTTGCGTTCCTCGAGATCGAGCTCGAGCGTGCCGCGTTCCAGGCGTGCCTTGGCGAGCGCATGGTAGGCGGCGTAGAGATGCGGGATCGCCTGCTCGCGCGCCGGCGCCGGCACGCCGTCGTGGCGGCCATCGGCGCAGGCCTGCACCGCCTCGTAGGTCAGCCGTGCCGCCGAGTGAATCATGGCGCGAACGAAACGGTGGCGGCGCTTGCGGCCCTGCGCGTCGATCCACATGTGGACGGCGAGGCACGGGCGGTCCTCGTGCGGCCTGAGCGAGCACAGGTCGTTCGACAGGCGCTCCGGCAGCATCGGCACGACGCGATCCGGAAAGTACACGGAGTTGCCGCGCTCGCGGGCGGCTTGGTCCAGCGCATCGTCGGGGCGCACGTACCAGGCGACGTCGGCGATGGCGACGACGAGGTGGAATCCGCCGGGTACCGCCGGGTCGGGTTCGGCGAACACCGCATCGTCGAAGTCGCGCGCGTCCTCGCCATCGATCGTGACAAGGTCGATGCGGCGCAGATCCTCGCGATCGCCAAGCGGGGCAGGGGTCGCGCGCGCGGCCTGGTGTAGAGCGGCCTCGGCAAAGCCGGTCGGGATGTCGTGGTTGTGGATGGCGATCAGGCTCGGCGCGCGGGCCGCCGCGGCTGGGCCGAGCCGCTCGACGATGCGGGCCTGCGGCAGGCCCAAGCGGTGCGTGGGCAGGACTTCGGCGACGACGAGTTCGCCGGAGCGCGGCGGCGTCCCACCGTCGCGCGTCAGGACGAACTCGGTCTTGACCTTGCGCTCGGTGGGCACGATGCGATCGCCGCGGACGATGCCGAGCACGCGCTCCGGCGCCGCCTCGATGATGCGCAGAATGTCGCCGATATAGGTTCCGTCGGGTTCCAGGCGCAGCCGGGCGAGAACGCGATCGCCGCGGCCGATCGCCCGCTCCGGCCGGCGCAGCCGCACGCGCGGCGGCGGGCCGTCACCGGCCCAATCGAGCGGACGGGCCACGACATCGGCCTCGTCGGCGTCGACATCGATGACCTCCATCATCGCCGTGGCGGGCAGGGGTTTCGCCCGACGCCGCCCACGCCCGATGCTGCCTTCGTGCGCCAGCGCGCCGAGCAATGCGGCGAGCTGCTGCCGTTGCGCTGGGCCCAAGCCGAAGGCACGGGCGATCTCGCGCCGGCTCGCGCGCCGCGGATCGTCGCCGATGAACTCGAGGAGCTGCGCTTTGGTCGGCAGCGACCGGGCGGGGTGTCGCGCCTTGGTCAAGTTCGCGTCACGCGGTCTCGTTCTCGGTTTCGGCCGGATCGGGCGCTTTGCTCGACGCCTTGCGGCGGCCTTTCACTTTCGCGCCCTTGGCCTTCGCCTTCTTCGGTCGCCCTGCCTTGTAGGCGACGCGCTCGGCGAGCAGCGCCACCGCCTCGTCGAGCGTCACCTCTTCGATCGTACGGTCGCGCGGCAGGTTGGCGTAGACGTTGTTGTGCTTGACATAGGGGCCGTAGCGGCCGGTGCCGGCGGTGATCGGCTTACTGTCCTCGGGGTGCGCACCGATCTCGCGCAGCGGCGTCGTCGTTGCTGCCTGGCGTCGCGCCTTCTTCGGCTGCGCCAGCAGATCGACCGCGCGATTGAGGCCGACGGTGAGCAGATCGACCGTCGAGTCCAGCGACCGGTATTCGGATTCGTGCTTGATATACGGCCCAAAGCGGCCGAGACCGGCAATGATCATCTTGTCGGTTCCGGGATGGGTGCCGACCTCGCGCGGCAAGGCGAGCAGCTTGAGCGCCGTCTCGAGATCGAGCGCATCCGGGGCAATGTCGCGCGGCAGCGAGACGCGCTTCGGCTTGACGCCCTCGGCGCCCTCGCCGAGCTGCAGATAGAGGCCGTACGGCCCCTTGCGCAGGCTGATCACCTCGCTCGTGGTCGGATCGACGCCGAGCGTCTTGGAGCCGCCATTGAGCACGGCATCGTGGCCGCTGCCGTCGCCGTTCTCGATCGCCAGCGGTCGCGTGTAGCGGCAGTCCGGATAGCGCGAGCAGCCGATGAAGGCGCCGAACTTGCCGAGCTTGAGGCCGAGGCGTCCCTCGCCGCAGGACAGGCATCTGCGTGGCTCCGGCGCGTCGGCCGTAACCGGGAAGAAATGCGGTCCGAGATCGGCGTCGAGCGCGTCGATCACCTGCGTGATGGTTAGGTCCTTGGTCTCGCCCACGGCGCCCGAGAACGCCTGCCAGAAGTCGCGCAGCACGGCGCGCCAATTGGCCCGGCCGCCGGAAATCTCGTCGAGCTGGTCTTCGAGCTTGGCGGTGAAATCGTATTCGACATAGCGCTTGAAGAAGCTCTCGAGGAACGCGGTGACCACCCGCCCGCGATCCTCCGGCATGAAGCGGCGCTTTTCCAGGCGCACGTATTTGCGATCCTGCAGCACCTGGATGATGCTGGCGTAGGTCGACGGCCGGCCGATGCCGAGTTCCTCCAGCCGCTTGACCAGGCTCGCCTCGCTAAAGCGCGGTGGCGGCGCGGTGAAGTGCTGCTCCGGCGTGACGGCGCCGCGCTTTACGGCCTCGCCCTCGGCCAGCGGCGGCAGTGTGCGGTTTTCTTCGTCGTCGTCGGCCGGGTCGTCGCGATCCTCGCGATAAAGGCGGAGGAAGCCGTCGAACACCAACGTCGAGCCGACGGCGTGCAGGGTGGTCCGCCCGTCGGCGGCAGTCACTTCGACAACGACCTGGTCGAGCGCGGCGCTTTCCATCTCGCTCGCCACGGTGCGCTTCCAGATGAGGTCGTAAAGCTTCAACAGATCGGCATCGACATAGCGCGCCACCAGCTCCGGCCGCCGGAACAGGTCGGTCGGGCGGATCGCCTCGTGCGCTTCCTGCGCGTTCTTGGCCGGACTCTTGTAGACGCGCGGCGCTTCGGGCAGGTAGTCGCGACCGTATTGCTCGGCGATCAAGGCGCGCGCGCCGCGAATCGCCTCCTGCGACAGCGTCACGCTGTCGGTTCGCATATAGGTGATGAGGCCGACCGTCTCGCCGCCGATCTCGACGCCCTCGTAGAGTTGTTGGGCGAGGCGCATGGTGCGGCTGGCGCCGAGGCCGAGCTTGCGCGAGGCCTCCTGCTGCAGGGTCGAGGTGGTGAAGGGCGGCATCGGGTTGCGGCGGACCCGACGCTTCTCGACTTTGGCGACGCGATAGGGCTCGCCGGCGGTGATCGCGGCGACCGCCCGGTCGGCGGCCGCCTTGTCGCCAAGATCGAACTTGTCGAGCTTGCAGCCGTCGAGATGGGTCAGCGCCGCCGTGAAGGCGCTGCCTGCGGAGTTCCGGAGTTCGGCCGCAACCGTCCAGTATTCGCGCGGCCGAAAGGCCTCGATTTCGGTTTCACGCTCGCAGATCAGGCGCAGCGCGACCGACTGGACCCGGCCGGCTGAGCGGCTGCCCGGCAATTTGCGCCATAGCACCGGCGACAAGGTGAAGCCGACCAGGAAGTCGAGGGCGCGGCGCGCCATGTAGGCGTTGACCAGGTCGCTGTCGAGATCGCGCGGCGCGCGCATCGCCGCCAGCACGGCGGACTTCGTAATCTCGTTGAAGACGACCCGCTTAACCTCAACGTTTTTCAGCTTTTTATTCTCTTCAAGAACTTCCCTGAGATGCCAGGAGATGGCCTCGCCCTCGCGATCGGGATCGGTGGCGAGAAACAGGCGGTCGGCCGATTTCAGCGCCTTGCTGATTTCGCTCAACGCCCGCTTGGCCTTTTCCTGCACCTCCCAATGCATGGCGAAGTCGCGGTCGGGCTCGACCGCGCCGTCCTTCTCCCGCAGGTCGCGCACATGCCCGTAGCTCGCAAGCACGGCATAGCCGGACCCGAGATATTTGTTGATCGTCTTGGCCTTGGCCGGCGATTCAACGATGACGACGTCCATGGTCCTCGCCTTATGAAGCTAAGGCTACTTGTTACAAGAGTTGGTTAAAATATTGTTATGCTTGGAGCGATACCAAGCCCCCCGGATGCCTGGTGAGGCGCCCCGCGAGCTCAAGCTCAAGCAACACGGTTAACGCCACCGGGGGTGACAATTGGCATTGGCGGATGATTTCGTCAACCGGCGTCGGACTGGGGCCGAGTTTTTCCATCACCGCTTCACGCGCCGAGTCGATGGCGAGGGGTGGCGACGCCGGACTGGACCTGGGCACCTCGTCGCGCAACCCGCTGGGTCCTTCCAGCGGCTGTTGTAGATGATTTTCCAAGACCTTAAGGACATCTTCCACGCCTTCGGTGAGCGTCGCGCCCTGGCGGATCAGGTCGTTGGAGCCGCGCGCCCGCGGGTCAAGCGGCGAGCCGGGTACGGCAAAAACCTCGCGCCCCTGCTCGAGCGCGAACCGCGCCGTGATCAGCGAGCCGGAGCGGATGGCGGCCTCGACTACAATCACCCCCAAGGCGGCGCCGGAGATCAGCCGGTTGCGCCGGGGAAAATTTTGGGCGCGCGGCACCAGGCCGACCGGCATCTCGCTGATGACCGCCCCTTGGGCCAGGATGTCGGCGTAGAGCCGCTCGTTTTCAGGCGGATAGATGACGTCGACGCCGCCGGCCATGACGGCGACCGTGCCTGAGGCGAGGGCGCCCTGATGCGCCGCCGTGTCGATGCCGCGCGCCAGGCCGGAGACGACCACCAGCCCGGCGCGGCCGAGGCCGGCCGCCAACTCGCGGGCGAAGCGGATGCCGTTGGCCGAGGCGTTGCGCGCGCCCACCACGGCGATCATTGGCTGTCGCAACACCTGGCCATGGCCGCGGATAGTCAGCAGGGGCGGCGCGTCTTCGATCGCGGCGAGCGCCGGCGGATACTCCGCTTCGCCGTGGGCGACGAGGCGTGCCCCGAGCCGCTCGACAGTCGCCAGCTCGGCGTCCGCCTCGGCGTTGGGGCAGAGCTTCAGGGGCTGGCTGCGCCCACCGCGCCGCGACAGCTCGGGCAGCGCGGCAAGCGCGTCGGTCGCCGAGCCGAAGCGCCGCAAAAGCTGATAGAAGGCCACCGGCCCGACATTCTCGCTGCGGATCAGGCGCAGCCGGTCGCGCCGCTCCGCGGCGCTCAGCAGATGCGGGGCGGTCACCGCGAGCTCGTTTCGGCTGGCTTGTCCCGACCGATCTTCGGTTCGCGACCGGTGAGCAGGCGCCCAATGTTGGAATGATGCTTCATCCAGACGAGAACGGCTACGGCGCCAAAAAATTCTACGAGCTGCAAATCGCCGCGCAGCAGCCAGGCGTAAAGCGGCGCCGCGGCAACCGCGGTCAACGACGCCAGCGAGGAATAGCGGAACAGCGCGGCGACGGCGGCCCAGGTCGCGCAGGCGGCGAGGCCGACCGGCCAGGCGACGGCCAGCAGAACGCCGAACGACGTGGCGACGCCCTTGCCGCCCTTGAAGCTTAGCCACACCGGGAAGAGATGGCCGACCACGGCCCCGGCGCCGGCGATGATCGCGGCGTCGGGCCCCCAGGCGCCGGCAATCAGCACGGCCACCGCACCCTTGCCGCCATCGAGCAGCACGGTGAGCGCGGCAAGACCCTTGCGGCCGGTGCGCAGCACGTTGGTCGCGCCGATACTGCCGGAGCCGATGCGGCGGATGTCACCAAGACCGGCAAGCCGCGTCAGTACCAGCCCGAAGGGGATCGCGCCGAGGAGATAGCCGCCCATGAAGGCCGCGGCGTAATACGGCCAGACGAGCGCCCAGTTGATCGGCCGCGGCATGGAAGGTGCCTGCTACTCCTCGAGGGTGAAGACGACGGCGCCGTCAACCAGCGTCTTGAGCGCGCGGCCCTGCACCGGCCGTCCGTCGAAGGGCGAGTTCTTCGACTTCGAGCGGAACTTCTTCTCGGCGATGCGCCACGGCCGCTCCGGATCGAACAGCACGAGATCGGCGGCGGCGTTCTTCGCCAGGGTCCCGGCCGGCAGGCCGAGGATCGCGGCCGGGCCGGAGGTCAGCTTGGCGACGGCCTGCATCAGTGACAGGCGCCGGTTGTGCACCAGCTCGAGCGTCACCGCCAGCAGTGTCTCCAGCCCGATCATGCCGAAGGCCGCTTGGGCGAACGGCAGGCGCTTCGAATCCTGGTCATGCGGCGCATGATCGGAAGCAATGGCGTCGATGGTGCCGTCCTTGAGGCCGTCGACGACCGCTTGGCGGTCCTCTTCACTGCGCAGCGGCGGCGAGACCTTGGCAAAAGTGCGGTAGTCGCCGACCGCCAGCTCGTTGAGCGCAAAGTATTGCGGCGCGGTGTCGGCGGTAACGTTGATGCCGCGCGCCTTGGCGCGCCGCACGGCGTCGACCGCCGCGGCGGTCGACAGATGGGCGATGTGGCAGCGGCCGCCGGTAAGCTCGACCAACCGCAGATCGCGCTCGACCATGATCACCTCGGCGACGATCGGAATGCCGGTCAGGCCGAGGCGCATGGCGATCTCGCCCTCGTTCATCACCCCGCCCTGAGCGAGCGACGGCTCTTCCGGATGCTGGATGATCGGCCGGTTGAATGCCTTGCTGTAGGCGAGGGCCCGGCGCATGACGACGGAATCGGCGACGGCGTGCGTCGCGTCGGTGAAGCCGACGGCGCCGGCCTCGGCGAGCAGACCCATCTCGGTCATTTCGCGGCCGGCGAGGCCCTTGGTGACCGCGGCGTAGGGTCTGATATGCACGCAGGCCGTCTCGCGCGCCCGCCGCATCACCGATTCGACCAGCGCCGCGTCATCGAGCACCGGCCGCGTGTTGGGCAGGCAGATCATCGTCGTGATGCCGCCCGCGGCGGCGGCGGCGCCGGCGCTCGCCATCGTCTCCTTGTGCTCCTCGCCGGGCTCGCGCAGTTGCACGCGCATGTCGACGAGCCCCGGGGCAAGGCACGCGCATTGGCAGTCCACCGCCTCGATGCCGCGGGCGCCCAGCGCGGCGGCGCGCGCGAGCTGCGGACCAATATCGGCGATTACCCCATCGGCGACGATGACGCCGCCCAAGCTGTCCATCGCGCTCGCCGGGTCGAGCAGGCGGGCGTTGACATAGGCGATCGGCGGGCCGCCCTTGCGCCCGGCGCCGATGCTGCGCGGCTGGATCACGCCCGGGCCCCGCCGTTGGGCGGCGCGTTCGAGGCGAGGGTGCGGGTGAGCAGGTCGAGGCAGGCCATGCGCACGGCCACGCCCATCTCCACCTGCTCGCGGATCAGCGAGCGGTCGATGTCGTCGGCCACCTCGCTGTCGATCTCGACGCCGCGATTCATCGGCCCCGGATGCATGATCAGGGCGTCCGGCTTGGCGCAGGCGAGCTTGTCGTGGTCGAGGCCGAAGAAATGGAAGTACTCGCGGATCGACGGCACGAAACTTCCCTGCATGCGCTCGGTCTGCAGCCGCAGCATCATGACGATGTCGCAATTGCGCAGGCCGGCCTTCATGTCGTGGAAGACTTCGACGCCGAGCCGATCGATCGTCTCCGGCACCAGCGTCGGCGGGCCGATCACACGCACCCGCGCGCCCATGGTGTTGAGCAGGTGGATATTCGAGCGGCAGACGCGGCTGTGCAGAATGTCGCCGCAGATGGCAACGGTCAGGCCCTGGAGCCGGCCCTTCCGCCGGCGAATGGCGAGCGCGTCGAGCAAGGCTTGCGTCGGATGCTCGTGCGTGCCGTCGCCGCCATTGATCACCGCGCAATTGACTTTTTCCGACAGCAGCTTGACGCCGCCGGAGTCGGGGTGACGGACGACCAGCACGTCGGGCAGCATGGCGTTCAACGTCATCGCGGTGTCGATCAGCGTCTCGCCCTTCTTGATCGACGACGCTTCGGCCGAGATGTTGACGACGTCGCCGCCGAGCCGCTTGCCGGCGAGCTCGAAGGACGTGCGCGTGCGCGTCGAATTCTCGAAGAAGAGATTGATGATGGTGCGGCCGCGCAGCAGCGCGCTCTTCTTGTCGCGGGCGCGGTTCTGCTCGACATAGTACTCGGCAAGGTCGAGCAGCATGGTGATATCGTCGGGCGAAAGCCCTTCGATGCCAAGCAGATGACGGTGCGGGAAGCGGCCTAAAACGCCGCCAGGCGCGGGCGCGGCGGGAACTGGAGCGAGTGCGGTCATTAAAGGAGTTTTATAGACCCCTGCGCCCGAGTCGGGCAAGGCGCGGATCGGGCCTGTGGACTATTTTTCGTCGTCCAGCCCGACGCGGCGGCGCCAGCCAGCCTGGCGTGCCACCCAGGGCAGAAGACCCAGCAGCAGCAGCGCGAGGCCGAGGCCGAGCATGCTGCCCGCGATCGGCCGGCTGACGAAGATCGCGTAGCTGCCGCCCGACAAGGCGAGCGATTGGCGGAAGCTCATCTCCAGCATCGGCGAGAGAATGATCCCGAGCACGATCGGCGCTACGTCGAACTCGAACTTGCGCAGCACATAGCCGAGCGCGCCGGTGGCGGTCATGATCCACACATCGACCACGCTCTGGTTCACCGCATAAACGCCGAGCACGGCGAAGACGAGGATCGCCGGATAGAGATAGGGGTAGGGCACGCGCAGGATGGTCACGAAGAGGCCGACCAGCGGCAGGTTGAGGATCAGCAGCACGACGTTGCCGACATACATGCTGGCGATGAAGCCC
>JACQDQ010000490.1 GCA_016201015.1 Pseudomonadota bacterium
CGTACCGTCCCATCCGAACGTAATCCGCCAGTTGCCGGTAACCCGGATCGACCAGCGTTTCACGCCACGCAAGGCGTGGAAGTAATGGCCGGGCAGGTTCATCTGTTCCGGCTTGGTCGCCACGTCCAGCGCCCGCAGCATGCGCCCGACCCGCTCCACGTTCGGCACGCTCAGGCCGCGCGTCGCGCCGGTCGCGAAATAGAGCCGAAGCGCCTTGCTGCGGAAACTTCGGATCATGTGAGGGAAAGATGGGGTCGCCGGCCGCAGGCGTCAAGTATCACTTTACGCCTCGCCCCGTTAGCCTGGCTGCCCGAGCGGAACCACTTTCGCCTTGTCCTGCGCGCTGCCGGCCATCCGCACCGCCTCGCGCTTTATTTAGTTCACCGGCGTCCGCCACCGAGCTAGGCTTTACGCCTTCAACCCTCTGAGGGGAGGCGAGCCGTGAATATTGGACTTCTTGCCGGGGTCGTGGTCGCCGGTTTGAGCATTGCCGCCGGCCCGGTCCATGCCGCGAAGACGGAACTCGTCATCGGCGTCGCGCAGTTTCCGCCGAACATGCATCCGGCGATCGAGCCGACGGTGGTCAAGTCCTATGTGCGCAACATGGCGCTGCGCCATATGACCGGCTGGAACAAGGACTGGCGGCTCGGTTGCCTCTTGTGCACCGAACTGCCGACGATCGAAAACGGCCTCGCCAAGATCGAGGACCGCGCCGACGGCACCAAGGGCATGGCGGTGACGATCAAGCTGCCGCCGAATCTGAAATGGGCCGACGGCGTGCCGGTCACGGCCAAGGACATCGTGTTCTCGTGGGAATTGGGCAACAGCCCGGAATCCGGCTTTTACAAGTCCGACATCTATACGCGCTTCGAGCGCCTCGAGACGCCGGACGACCATACCGTGGTCATGCATCTGAAGACGGCGCGCAGCGACTTCAACGACCTCTCCGATTTCCGCGTCGTCTCCGAGCATGTCGAGGCGCCGATTCTGAAAAGCGCGGGCAGCGTCGCCGAATGGGCGAAGCAGACCGCCTATAACCGCGCGCCGACGACGCCCGGGCTGTGGAATGGGCCGTTCATGGTCACCGGCTACACGTCGGGCTCGCATATAACGCTCGAGCCGAACCCGAACTGGCCGGGCAAGAAGCCCGGATTCAAGAAAATCACCGTCAAGGTCATCGAGAACACCACCGCGCTCGAGGCCAATTTGCGTTCCGGCGATATCGACTACACGCCGGGCGAGGGCATCGGCCTCAATATCGATCAGGTGATCGAGCTCGAAAAGACGCAGAAGGCCAGGTTCGACTTCATCTACAAGCCGGCGCTGACCTACGAGCATATCGACCTCAAGGCCGAAAACCCGTTCCTCAAGGACGTGCGCGTGCGCCGCGCCTTGCTCCATGCGATCGACCGCAAATCGCTCAGCGACAAATTGTTCCAGGGAAAGCAGCCGGTCGCCGACAGCTTCGTCAACAAGCTGCATCCGTTCTATTCGAAGGACACGCCGGTCTACAACTACGACCCGGCGAAGGCGAAGGCGCTGCTCGACGAAGCCGGCTTGAAGCCCGGGGCCGACGGCATCCGGCGCAACGACAAGGGCGAGCGGCTGTCGCTCGACTTCCAGACGACCGTGGGCAACAAGCTGCGCGAGCTCATCCAGCAGGTGCTGCAGAGCCAGTGGAAGGAAGCCGGCATCGAGGTGGTGATTCGCAACGAACCGGCGCGCACCCTGTTCGGCCCGACCCTGTCGCACCGCGAGTTCAGCGGCCTCGTGCTCTACGGCTGGACCAGCGGCATCGGCGATTCGCCGACCAGCATCCTCGCCACCTCGGCGATCCCGACCGAGGCGACGCGCTGGGGCGGCTCGAACTATCCGGGCTACTCGAACGCGAATTTCGACAAGGCGAGTGCCGCGATCGAAACCGAGCTCGACATCGAGAAGCGGGCCGCGTTGTGGCAGACGGTGCAAAAATTATATGCCGAGGATTTGCCGGTGCTGCCGCTGTTCTTCCGCGCCGAGCCCTACGCCATTCCCAAATGGCTGAAGGGACTGGAGCCGAGCGGCCATTCCGACAGCAGCACCAACTGGGTGGAGAATTGGCACGCGGTGGATTGATTGACGGTCGGGATGGGCGCCGCCGGACGGCAGTCCGGCGGGCGTGACGCCGCGTCGCCGCTGCTCGCGGTCGACGGGCTCACCGTCCAGTTCCCCCGGCGCGACGGCGACGTCACCGTCGTCGCCGGCATCAGCTACGACGTTGCCGCCAAGCGAACCCTCGGCGTGGTCGGCGAGAGCGGTTGCGGCAAGACGATAACCGCGCTGGCGCTGCTCGGGCTGGTGCCGGCGCCGGGCCGCGTCTCCGGCAGCATCCGCTTCGAAGGCAGCGAGCTCATCGGGCAAAGCGAAGCGGCGTGGGACCGGCTGCGCGGCGCCCGCGTCGCCATGATCTTCCAGGAGCCGATGACGGCGTTGAATCCCGTCCTCACCATCGGCGAGCAGATCGGCGAGGCGCTGGAGCTGCACGAGGGCCTGCCGCGGGCGCGGGCGCGGGAGCGCGCCGTCGCCCTGCTCGCCGAGGTCGGCATTCCCAGCCCGCGCCAACGCGCCGGCGATTACCCGCACCAGCTTTCCGGCGGCATGCGCCAGCGCGGCATGATCGCCATGGCGCTCGCCTGCCAGCCGGCGCTGCTGATCGCCGACGAGCCGACGACGGCGCTCGACGTCACCATCCAGGCGCAAATTCTCGAGCTGATCGCCGAATTGCAGGACCGCAACGGCATGGCCGTGCAGTTCATCTCGCACAATCTCGGCGTGGTGTCGGAGATCGCCGACGAGATCATCGTCATGTATGCGGGGCGCATCGTCGAGCACGCCGCGGCGGCGGAGCTGTTCGCGCACCCGCTCCACCCCTATACCGTCGGCCTGATCGAGACGCTGCCGTCGATCGGCGAGCGCGTCGAGCGGCTGCCGGTGATCAAGGGCCTGGTGCCCGACCCGGCGCGCGCCATCGAGCCGGGCTGCCGCTTCGCCGACCGCTGCGCGCGGGCGATCGCCGCGTGTCGCGCGGCCGAGCCGCCGCTGGTCGAGCTTGGCCGCGGTCATTTCGTCGCTTGCATCCGGGCGGGCAGCGCGTGACGCCGTTGCTCGCCGTCGAGGATTTGCACGTACATTTTACCGTCGGCAATCGCCGGCTGTTCGCTCGCGGCCGCGCGCTCAAGGCGGTCGACGGCGTCGATTTGACCGTCGGGACAGGCGAAGCCCTGGCGCTGGTCGGCGAAAGCGGCTGCGGCAAGAGCACGCTTGGCCGCGCCATCGCCGGCCTGTCCCCGGTAACCTCCGGCCGGATCAACTTCCGCGGCACCGACATCACCAGCCGGGCGGGACGCGCCCGCGCCGATGCGCATCGCGCCATTCAAACCGTGTTTAAGGACCCGTTCTCGGCGCTCGATCCGCGCATGCTGGTGTCGCAGATCGTCGTCGAGCCGCTGACCATCCACAAGGTCGGCACCGCCGCCGAGCGGGCGGCGCGGGCGCGGGCGCTCATGGAGCAGGTCGGGCTGCCGGCCGAAGCGCTCGACCGCTACCCGCACGAATTCTCCGGCGGCCAGCGCCAGCGCATCGCCATCGCCCGCGCCTTGAGCGCGGACCCGACCCTGGTCATCGCCGACGAGCCGCTGTCGGCGCTCGACGTCTCGATCCAGAGTCAAATCCTCAACTTGATGCGGGAGCTGCAGACCGGGCGGAATCTTTCCTACCTGTTCATCAGTCACGATCTCGCGGTGGTGAACCACGTCGCCGACCGCGTCGCCGTGATGTATCTCGGCAAGCTGGTC
>JACQDQ010000009.1 GCA_016201015.1 Pseudomonadota bacterium
CGATCTCCGCCAGCTCCAGGCCGCCGTTCGCCAGCCGGAAGACGCATCGCTCCGTCACATAGATGACTTCGCGCTCCTGCTCGGCCGCCAGCGAGCCGCTGAACGTCACCTGGCCGATCGACGAGACGAATTTCCGGAACTTGCCCTCGCTGCGGATGGCGATGCGGCTGTCCGCCACCTCGGCACGCAGACCGCCCGATGAGAAAGTCCCGACGAACACCACCTTCTTGCTGTTCTGGCTGATGTTGATGAAACCGCCGCAGCCGGAGAGCCGGTTGGCGAAGCGGCTGGCATTGACGTTGCCCTGGCCATCGCATTCGGCAAATCCCAGGCATGCCACGTCGAGACCGCCGCCGTCGATGAAGTCGAACTGGCTCGGGTGGTCGATGGCCGCGCTGAAATTGACCGATGCGCCGAACGCAGCGCCGCCCAGCGGAACACCGCCGATCACGCCGGGGTCGACCGTCAGGGTGATGAGGTCGTAAATCTTCTCCTCGTTGGCCACCACCCCGACCGCATCCGGCATGCCCAATCCGAGATTGACGATGCTGTTCGGCATCAGCTCCATCGCCGCGCGCCGCGCGATGACCTTCCGTTCGTCGAGCGGCAAGGCTGAGATCGCGTCCAGCGGAATCCGGATCTCGCCCGACAAGGCGGGGTCGTACTGGCTGCCGTAGTTCTGCATGTGATGCTCGGGCGCCGCCACGATCACGCAGTCGACGGCGATGCCGGGCACGCGCACCCGTCGCGCATCGAGCGTTCCCGAAGCGGCGACGCGCTCGACCTGGCATATGACGATGCCGCCGGAGTTCTTGGCGGCAAGAGCGATCGCGAGGTCCTCGAGCCGCAGCGATTCCTTCTCCATCGTCATGTTGCCCTCGGGATCGGCGGTCGTCCCGCGTATGAACGCGACGTTGATCGGGAACGCCCGGAAAAACAGCGTCTCGTGTCCGGCCAGCGTGATCAACTCGACGATATCCTCGGTCGCGGCGCGGTTGACCTTGGCGCCTTCCAGGCGGGGATCGACGAAGGTTCGCAGTCCCACGCGCGACAACGTTCCGGGTTTTCCCGCGGCGATGTCGCGGTAAAGATGCGTGATCACGCCTTCGGGCAGATTGTAGGCGGCGATCTTGTTCTCGACGGCCAGCCGTTCGATGCGGGGAATGAGGCCGTAGTGGCCGCCGATGACGCGCTTAAGCAGCCCCTCGTGGCCGAGATGGTTGAGACCCTTCTCCTTCCCGTCGCCCTGGCCGCCGGCAAATACCAATGTCAGGTCGCGCGGCGACCCTGTCTCAAGAAAGCGCGCCTCCAGCGCCACGAACAGTTGGTCCGGCGTGCCGTTGCCGCCGTATCCTGTCGAGGCGAGCACGTCGCCGTCGCGGATCAGCGCCACGGCGTCAGCAACCGAGACGATCTTTTTGAACCCCATGGATGCCCCCTCGCGGCGATCTCGGGAATCGCGGACGGATCATCTATAACACGAACGGACAAGCTTGATTGATCGCCGAACCAATGTCAGTGCGATCATGCGCGGCGACCGCATGGCCGGGCGCCTGCCGCTCAAATACATTCGCCTCGCCGCAGCCGCCATGTTCGCCGCACTCGGGCTCCTCGCCCTACTGGGCGCTGGTTTCGCCGCCTGAGCCGGCTCAGTCCTCGCCGGGCGTCGCCGGGCTGGCCGGCTCCGGCTTGCGTGCGCGGCCGATCATGCGGCCGACCGCAGCGCCGACGCTGTCCATGTAGATGTAGATCACCGGCGTGATGAACAGCGTCAAGAGCTGCGACGTGACGAGGCCGCCGACCACGGCAATGCCGAGCGGCTGGCGCAGCTCGGCGCCGGCGCCGTGGCCGAGCGCGATCGGCAGCGTGCCCATGATCGCCGCCATCGTCGTCATCATGATCGGCCGGAAGCGCAGGATCGATGCCTGATAGATCGCGCGCTCCGGCGGCTCGCCGCGATTGCGCTGCGCGTCGATGGCGAAGTCGATCATCATGATCGCGTTCTTCTTGACGATGCCGATCAGCATGACGATGCCGATGATCGCGATCACCGTCAGCTCGTGACCGAGATACATCAAAGTGAGCAGCGCGCCGACGCCCGCCGCCGGCAGGCCGGAGAGGATGGTCAGCGGGTGGATGAAGCTTTCATAGAGGATGCCCAGCACGATGTAGATGACGATCACGGCGGCGATGAGCAGGCCGGCCTGGCCCTTGAGCGAATCGCGGAACACCTGGGCGGTGCCCGAGAAACCGGTGGTGATCGTCGCCGGCAGATTCACCTCGCGCTCCATCTCCTTGATGCGGATGATTCCGTCGCCAAGCGAAACACCCGGCACCAGGTTGAAGGCGATTGTCACCGCCGGCAGCTGCCCCTGATGATTGACGGTCAAGGGCCCGGCGAGCCGCGTGACGCGGGTGAACGTGTCCATCGGCACAAGCTGTCCGGAGCCGGCGCGGACGTAGATCTTCGACAGGTCGGCGACCTCGCGCTGGAAGCGCGGCGCCAGTTCCATAATCACTTGATAGTCATTGGTCGGCGTATAGATCGTCGAGACCTGGCGCGACCCGAAGGCGCCGTAGAGGGTCGTGCGCACCTGATCGAGATTGATGCCCAGCGTCGAAGCCTTGTCGCGGTCGATCTCGATCATCGCCTGCGGGCTCTTGATCTGCAGATCGGAGGTGACGTCTTGGAAGCCCGGTAGGTCGCGCAGACGCGCCTCGAGCAGCGCCGCGTAGCGATAGAGTTCCGCGAGGTTGCCGGCCTGGACCGTGTATTGATAGAGGCTCTTGCTGAGCCGGCCGCCGATCTGCAGGTTCTGGATCGGCTGGAAAAATGCACGAATGCCGGGGATCGGCGCGGCCTGGCGGCGCAGATCTTGGATGATCTCGGTCGCGTGCGGCCGCTCGTTGCGCGGCTTCAGCTGGATGAAGAAACGCCCGCTATTGACTGTCGTGCTGAAGCCGGTCGCGCCGACCGAGCTGTTATAGGCGTTGATGTAAGGGTTGGCGCGAACCACGGCCTCGAGCTGGCGCTGGCGCTCGACCATGGCCTGGAACGACACGTCCTCCGCTGCCTCGGTAAAGACAAGAATGAATCCGGTGTCCTCGAGCGGAATGAATCCCTTCGGAATGACGTAGAACAGATAGCCCGAGCCGATGATGGTCGCGATCGTCGCGACCAGCATCACGCGCTTGTGGCGCAGCACGCGCACCAGCGTCCAGTCATAGGCGCCGAGCATCAACTGGAAGCCGCCCTCGAGCAGCCGCATTGGCCACGGTTCCTTCACGCCGTGCTTGGGCAGGCGCAGGAAGCGGCTACACAGCATCGGCGTCAGCGTCAGCGACACGACGCCCGAGATCAGAATCGCCATGCCGATGACGACGGCAAATTCGTGGAACACGCGGCCGACGACGCCGCCCATGAAGAACACCGGTATGAACACGGCGACGAGCGAAATGGTCATCGACAGGATGGTGAAACCGATCTCGCGCGATCCTTTGAGCGCCGCCTCCATCGCGCCGATGCCCTCGGTCTCCATGTGGCGGACGATATTTTCGAGCATGACGATCGCGTCGTCGACGACGAAGCCGACGCAGAGCGTCAGCGCCAGCAGGGATATGTTGTCGATCGTGTATCCGCACAGATACATACCGGCATAGGTGCCGATGATCGATACCGGCAGCGCCAGCGCCGGTATGATCGTCGCCGACAAGCGGCGGATGAACACGAAGATGACCAGCACGACAAGGACGACGGTGAGCTTAAGTGTGGACTGAACGTCGGCGACGGCGGCGCGGACCGACAGCGAGCGGTCATTGAGCACATTGAGGTCGACCGAAGGCGGCAGATCGGCGCGGAAGGTCGGCAGCAGGGCCCGCACGCGGTCGACGACCTCGACCGTGTTGGCGTCGGGCTGGCGCTGGATCGCCAGGAAGATGGCGCGGCTGCCATTGTACCAACTTGCCACCCTGTCGTTTTCGACGCTGTCGACGGCGCGCGCCACTTCGCCGAGACGGACCGGCGCACCGTTGCGATAGGTGATGATCACCCCGTCATAGGCCGGTGCGCGGGTCATCTGCCCCGTGGTCTGCAAGGTCACCGATTTGCTCGGTCCGCTCAGCGTGCCGATCGGCGTGTTGGAGTTGGCGGCGGCAATCGCCTTCTGCACCTCGTCGATGCCGATACCGCGCGAGGCGAGAAGGTCGGGGTCGATCTGGATGCGCACGGCGTATTTCTGCGAGCCGAAGACGGAAACCTGCGCGACGCCGGGGAGCGTCGACAGGCGCTGCGCGATGTTGGTCTCCGCGTATTCGGAGACCACCGACAGCGGCAAAGTCGACGAGCTCAAGGCCATGAACAGGATTGGCTGGTCGGCCGGGTTGACCTTGCGGAAGGATGGCGGCGTGGTCATTTCGGGCGGCATCTTGCGTGCCGCGCGCGCGATAGCCGACTGGACGTCCTTGGCCGCCGCGTCGATGCTGCGGTTGAGATCGAACTGAATGGTGATCTGCGACAGGCCAAGCGCATTCGTCGAGGTGATCGAGTCGACGCCGGCGATGGTCGAGAACTCACGCTCGAGCGGCGTCGCCACCGACGCCGCCATCGATTCCGGACTCGAGCCGGGCAGCGTCGCCGTGACGGCGATCGTCGGAAAATCGACGCGCGGCAGCGCCGCCGTCGGCAGCAGCGTGTAGCCGACGGCGCCGAAAATGAGGATGGCCGCGGTCAGCAGCGTCGTCATCACCGGCCGGCGGATGCAAAGCTCGGGGAGGTTCATGAGCGCGGCTCCGTCACCGCCGCCGCCGCCGGCTGAGCCGCCGGCGTCTGAATTCTGACTTTGGTTCCCTCAGTCAGGCGCAGTTGGCCGTCGATCACCACCTTCTCGTTTGGCTTGAGCCCGTCGCCGATCACGATCAGGTCTTCATGCGTCCGAGTCACCGTCACCGGCCGCACATGTGCGGCCATATCCGGGGCGATGACGAAGACGTAGAAACCGCTTTGGCCGGTCTGCAGCGCCGCCGATGGCACGACCAGCGCGTCCTGCTGCACGCCGAGCGTCAGGCGCACATTGACGAACTGGCCTGGCCACAGCCGATTCTCGGCGTTCTGATACGTGGCCTTGAGGATGATGGTTCCCGTCGTCGTATCGACCTGATTGTCGATGAAGGTAAGCGCGCCCGTCTCGATCGGCGTCGCTTGGCCGGGCGCGAATGCGGCCACCGGCACGTCGCCGCGCGCCCGCGCCGCACGGATGGCGGTGAGTTGGCGCTCCGGCACGGTGAACGACACGTAAATCGGCCGCATTTGCGTGAGGGTGACCATCACCAGCGTGTCATTGGCCTTGACCGTGTTGCCCTGCTTCAGGCTGACCGCGCCGGTTCGGCCGGTGATTTGGGCCCGGATCGAGGTGTAGCTCAGATTGACGCGTGCGGCTTCGACCAGCGCCTCGTCGGCCTGCACGGTCGCCTGCAAGGCTGCGGCATCGGCCTCCGACTGCTCGAGCTTCTGGCGCGAGGAAAAGTCGCGCTGCACCAGCTCATGCTGGCGCTTCTGTTCAAGCTGGGCGCGCACCAGTTGGGCGCGGTCGCGCGCCAATGTCGCCTCGACCTGGCGCAGCTGCGCGGTGAGCGCGCGGGCATCCAGGGTGAATAGCGGGTCGCCTTCCTTGACCTCCTGCCCTTCGCCGAAGTGGATCTTGGCGATCTCGCCGTCGATGCGCGACTTGACCAGCACCATAGCGATCGGTTGGACGGTGCCGATGGTGGCGATCTCAACCGGCACCGCCCGCTGCAATGCGTCCGCCGCCAGCACTGGCTGCGCGGGCTGGGGCGGCGGCGTCGGCTTGACATTCGACGCGGCCGGGCTGAGCCACGTGTCGCGCGTCTGGTAGCCGGCGACCGTGACGCCGCTGATAATTGCCAAAAACAATATGAATCGCTTCATGATCGCTCCCGACGGCTAGGAAGGAACCGACTCGAAAGCGTTGTCGGCGAACGCGGCTGTTCCCTCCGGCGATGCGGGGCGACTTATGCCGTCGCGCCCTCCCCTCGAAATTCCATTGATGAAAATATCGGTGACCACCCGCGCCACTGCCCGCG
>JACQDQ010000462.1 GCA_016201015.1 Pseudomonadota bacterium
CGGCGGCTTGCGCAGCAATGCGCGGGCGATGGCGATGCGTTGGCGCTGGCCGCCGGAGAGATTGGCGCCGCCTTCCTCGATCACGGTGTCGTAGCCCTTGGGCAACCGCTCGATGAACTCCGCGGCGCCGGCCAGCCGCGCCGCGGCGATCACGTCCTCGAGCGCGGCGCCCGGCTTGGTGAGGGCGATGTTGTCGCGCACGGTGCCGCGGAACATGAAGCTGTCCTGCAGCACGACGCCGATATGGCTGCGCAGATGGGCAAGATCGAAGTCGCGCACGTCAAAGCCGTCGATCCGCAGCGTGCCCATCTGCAGCGGATAGAGGCCTTGAATGAGGCGGGTCAGCGTGGTCTTTCCCGAGCCGCTGCGGCCGACGACGCCAAGCAGGCTGCCGGCCGGCACCGTCAGATTCAGCTCTTGCAGCGCCGGCGCCGGATTGTCGCCGTAACGGAAGGTCACGCCTTCGAATTCGATGCGGCCGGCGATCGGCGGGGTCAATCCTTCGCGCGCGCGGGTCTCGCCGCGGCGATTCATCACCTCGCCCAGCATGCGGATCGACAGGGCCGCCTCTTGATATTCGTGGATGAGCGAGATGATCTGCACGAGCGGCCCACTGATGCGCCCGGCGAGCATCTGGAAGGCGACGAGCGCGCCGACGCTCAGCGCTCCGCCGAACACGAGATAGGCGCCGGCCGCCACCACGGCGATCACCATGCCCTTCTCGAGCAGGCCCGACATTGCGCGGGCGAGCACCGAGATGCGGCCGAGATCGACATTGCGCAGTACGACATTGGCGGCCTTGCGGTCCCAGTCGTGGCGCTGCTGCGGCTCGAGCGCCAGCGACTTCACCGTCTGAATGCCATGGATCGCCTCGACGAGATGAGCCTGGCGTTCGCCTTCGGCATCGTAAAGAGCCCGCAGCCGACGGCGAAACGGCCCCATCAGCGCGAACAACAGGAGCCCGAGCACCGCCGCAAAAGCGAGGACGAGCGCGGTCAGCGGCGGGCTGTAGAAGATCAGCACCGGCACGAAGACGAGAAGCGCCAGGCCGTCGAGCAGCGTCAGGAACAGCCGCCCGGTGAGGAACTGCCGTACCGTTCCGGACTGCTGCATATGCTTGGTCAGTACGCCGGCGGCGGCGTGCTCGAAGAAGGCAAGCGGCAGAGTAAGAAGATGGGCAAATGTGCGGCTCGACACGCGCATGTCGATCTTGGCAGTGGCGTGCAGCAGAAGATCGCCGCGCACATAGGTGAGGATCGCGTCAAACAGCACCGCCAGGCTGACGCCGATGGCCAGCACGTAGAGCGTGCTGTAGTTCTGATGCACCAGCACCTTGTCGATGACGATCTGGAAGAAGATCGGTACCGCGAGGGCGACCAGATGCAGCACAATGACGGCGATCGCCACTTCGGCAAAGACGCGGCGCTGTCGCAGCAGCTCCGGCACGAACCAGCGCAGGCCGAAGGGCTGATCGGGATCGGTCAGCCGATAGCTGCGCTTGAGAAGGATCGTTTCGCCCGTCCACGACGTCGCGAAGCTCTCGCGCGACAGGAAGAGGAACCCGGGTTTGGTGGCGAGCGGATCGAGCACAACGGCTTCCTGGCCGCTCGGTCCGCCGCGGATGCCGGAGAGAATGACGGTATTGCCGTTCCTCAGACGGGCAAGCGCCGGCAGCGCCTGGTCGAGACGTACGAGGTCGCCCCAGTCCAGATGCAGCGCCTGCGCCGAAAAGCCGGCGCCATCCGCGATCTTGAGCAGCAGCGCGGTCGTCGGCTCCGTTTCGGCGATGCCGTATTGATGCGTGAGGGCGTCGACGCTGAGATCGACGCCGTGGTGGCGGGCGACCGCGGCCAGACAGCGCAATGCCGTGCGCGCCGCCGGCGCGTCCGCCGCCGGATGAGGTGCCGGCTCAGCCGAAATTGGGCGACTTGGTCGGGTCCGGGTTGCCATTGGCGCCGCTCTGGGCCGGTGCGGTTGCCGCAGCGGATTGCCGCTTGACGGCACCGGCCTTCTCGAGCTGCCGCACCAGGTTTTCCATAGCCGCGAAGGCGCGGAGGAAGCCATCGGGCGGCATGATCACGCGCTGGCGAACTATGGCTTGGGCCTGTTCGTTGGACCCCTGCCGCGGGCCGAGCAGGCTGACGAGGTCGATGCGGACCATTCCACCCGATAGGCTGATCTCCCCGATGCCGTCGGCGAAAACCTCGGGAGGCAGATATCCTTGCATGGCGGTCGCCTTCATTCAGCGGGAATCACGTTTGGCCGATGCCCAATTCTCCACCCCGGACGTTCGGCAGCACGGCCCTCGGTCGAATTCCGCGGTCCGCCGTTCCCGTGTGGCGGCCCGTCGACGATGGCTAAAGTATGCCGGACGGCGCGCGTTGCCGCAAGCTCAAGGCGCTTTGAATTCAACGGCTTTACTGAATCGATTTAAACTGATGCGTGAACCTTGGTGAGGTTCTGGCAGGCGGTCATCCGGTAGGCGCTGGGTGATCGTAGTGATCTCGCGCAGCAGCTTCCGCAAGATGGCATCGGCGAAGTCGGTGTAGTCCCTGGCGGCTATGACGAAGGCACCGGTCCCGCCGATCACCGCGACGCGGTAATAGTCATCGAGACCGGCTTCCTCGTTGAGGATGGCAAGGCCGTTGAGAGTGATGCCGAGAAACACGGCTTCGTCGCGCGCCTGTGTTACCGGGCGGCCGCGATTGCTGGCACCGTCGCCGGAGACGTCGATGACGCGCCGCCCGCCCGCGACGCCGCTGTGCTCGAACAGATCGACGCCGAAATCGATGGCCGCGCCGATCGCGGTCTCACCGCCGATGACAAGACGCGGCGCGGTCGAGAGCTCGCGTGCGAAGGCTTCGAGGCCGGCCGCGTCGGCGAGCACGCGCCAGTCGAAATTCACCTGCTGCTGCTTCGGGCCCGACCATTCGAACATGGCGACGGCGATGGCTTTGTTCGGTCCTGATTGGATCGCCTTCAACAGCTCGGGATGGCGGAATGCCGCCGCGTAGCCTTCGAGCTGCAGATAGTATTCGTCCATATCGACGCTGGAGGAGGAGTCGATCGCCAGCACCAGCTGCAGATCGACCGGAACCTGCGCCCGTGCGCTCGGTAGACCCGTCAGAACGAACGAAAGGGCAAGCCCGATGGCAATGCAAGTCAACCGCAAGCGATCCTTCCCAGGCTGAAATTGCCATGTGCCCCGCATTGCAGCAGCGCGGAATGTCCCTATTATGGCACCGTTGCAGGAGACGCTGGATCAATACCCGGCGGCTGCGACGCGAGCGAAGGCCTGCGTGGCGTGGAAATCTGACTCATGCGACTGAGCTGTGCCGATTGTCGGCTCGATCGTCGGCAATCCGGTTCGCTCCGGGCCGCGTATGTGGGAGGAGCGCCTTGTCGTCTATGCCCTTATGATTTATCCCGACCCGCCATTATCCGTTTTCGATCGACA
>JACQDQ010000463.1 GCA_016201015.1 Pseudomonadota bacterium
CACCGACGAAGGGGCGGTGACGTACGAGAATTTCGAGCGCGCCCTCGGCAGCCGCCTCTACGTCACGGCGCTGAAGAATTCTCTCGTCCTCGGCGCCTGGACCGGCCTGATCAGCGTGGCCATCGGCCTGCCGCTTGCCTGGGGGGTGGCGCGCACCAATCTGCCGTTCAAGGCCTTCGTGCGCTTGACGGTAAGCCTGTCCTACCTCACGCCGCCGTTCCTCACCGCAATCGCCTTCGTCAATTTGTTCGGACCGAATGCCGGTCTCGTCAACCAGTACGTCCGCGATACGCTGGCGCTGCCCGGCCTTACCTTCAACATTTTTTCGATGTCCGGGCTGGTGCTGGTCACCGTCGTCCATACCTTTCCGTTCGTCTTCCTCCTCGCCTCCAGCGCGCTCGAATCGGTCGATGCCTCGTTGGAGGAGTCGGCGCAGATTCTCGGCGCCGGTCAATTGCGCACGGCGCTGTCGATCACCGCGCCGCTGGTCGCCCCCGCCGTGCTGTCGGGAACGCTGCTTGCCTTCGTCAACGCCATCGCGCTGTTCGGCTCGCAGGCGATCGTCGGCCTGCCCGGGCGGATATACACGCTGCCGACGCGGATCTACGCCCTGTTCGACTATCCGCCGCAATACGGGCTCGCTTCCGCCCTATCGCTGGTCTTCGTCATGATCACGGTCGCCGCTCTCTATCTCCAGCGGGCCTTCCTCGCGCGGCGCTCCTACGTGACCCTCGGCGGCAAGGGCGCGCGGCCGCAGCTCATCGACCTCGGCCGCGCGCGTTGGGCGCTGCTCGCCTTCGCCGCGGCGATCTTCGTCGTGGCCCTCGCCGCCCCTTATCTCTCGCTGCTTTATGTCTCGCTCAGCAAGTCGATCGGCCTGCCGTTCTGGGACAACGTCACGCTCGCCAATTACCGCTTCGTGCTGTTCGAGTACGACGTGACCCGGCGTGCCATCGCCAACAGCCTGGTTCTCGCCGTCGCCGCCGCCACGCTCGCCGCGCTGATGGGCGCGATCATCGGCTGGATCGACCTGCGGACCGCGGTGCGCGGCCGGCTCGTCCTCGACTACGTATCGCTCGTCCCGCTGGGGCTTCCGGGCATCGTCATGGCGGTGGCGCTCATCCAGTTCTGGCTCAAGATGCCGCTCGCGCTCTATGGCACGCTCGCCATGCTGCTGCTGGCCTACACCGCGCGCTACGTCCCGCTCGGCGTCCGCGCGGCGAACGCTGCGTTGCGCCAGGTCGATCCGTCGCTCGAGGAGAGCGCGCGCATCCTCGGCGCCTCGTGGCTGACCACCATGCGCGCCATCACCCTGCCGCTGATCCGGCCCGGCCTGTTCGCCGGCTGGCTGCTCGTCTTCGTGCCGGCGATCCAGGAGCTGAGTGCCTCGATATTGCTGTTCAGCTCGAGCTCGATCACGCTGGCGGTCGCCGTCTACAACCTCTACGAAACCGGCTATGTCGAGCCGGTCGCCGCGCTTGCCATCGTCAATATGCTCGTCATCGGCGCGGCCCTGATGCTTGCCTACCGGCTCAACCAAGGGCGCGCGCCGGCGCCGCAGGCGGCGGTGGCGAGCTGATGGCCCGCATCGAGATCGAAGATCTATCGAAGTCCTACGGCACCGACGGCGCCGCCGCCGTGAAGGCGCTGTCGCTCACCGTCGAGGACAAGCGCTTCGTCACCCTGCTCGGGCCCTCGGGCTGCGGCAAGACCACGACGCTCCGCCTGATCGCCGGATATCTCGCGCCGGACGGCGGCTCCATCCGCATCGGCGGCGAAGTCTATTCCGCGCCCGGCCGCGTATTGCCGCCGGAGCGGCGCGGCATGGGCATGGTGTTCCAGAATTATGCCGTGTGGCCGCACAAGACCGTGTACGAGAATGTCGTCTTCGGCCTGCAGGTGCGTCGCGTGCCGGCCGCCCTGGCGCGCGAGCGCGTGATGCGGCTGCTCGATCTGGTCAAGCTCGGCGGCCTCGAACGGCGCTACCCCAACGAGCTCAGCGGCGGCCAGCAGCAGCGTGTCGCCCTGGCCCGCAGCCTGGTGGTCGAGCCCGAAATCCTGCTGCTCGACGAGCCGCTCAGCAACCTCGACGCCAAGCTGCGCGAGCGCATGCGCGTCGAGCTCAAGGAGCTGCAACGCCGGCTTGGCATCACCTTCGTCTATGTGACCCACGACCAGGCGGAGGCGCTTGCGCTGTCCGACGAGATCGCGGTGATGCATCAGGGCGAGCTGCAGCAATTCGGCAGCCCGCGCGACATCTACATGCGGCCGGCGAATCGCCTGGTGGCCGATTTCATGGGCCTGGTCAATCTCGTTCCGGGACGCGTCGTCGCGGCGCGCGCCGATGGCGGCATCGTCGCGATCGGCGAGGCCGCGCATGTAATCGTTTCCCTGCCGCCGGGCATCTCCGCCGGCCGCGCCGTCGAGCTCGCCATTCGGCCGGAGAACATAAAGCTGCGGGCGCTCGCTGCGGCAGGCGGCTCGCCGGCGGCGGCGCAGATCGCAGAGTTGACGTTCCTGGGAAACCTGAACGAATATCAGATCGCACTCGGCGATGCGCTTCGTTTGCGCGTGCAGACGCACCCGTTGCAGGTGTTTGCCGTCGGCGACCGGGTCGCCGTCGAATTCGACGGCGCGCAGTGCACGGTGTTCGCGTGAGCGGAAGAAGAGGGCTGGTCTCATGAATGTTCAGCGCACGAGCGCGGTAGCCGAGCTGACCGGCGTCGAGCATTGGACCAAGAAAGGCGATATCCGCCTTTTCCTCTGGGAGAAATACGCCGGCGCCCCGAACGCGTCGGCGGGCACGATCGTGTTCGTCCACGGCTCGTCGATGGCCTCGCAGCCCACCTTCGATCTCAAGGTGCCGGGTCGTCCCGAGTTTTCGGCGATGGACTGGTTCGCGCGCCGCGGCTTCGACACCTGGTGCGTCGACATGGAGGGCTACGGCCGCTCCGACAAGACCCGCGACATCAATTTCGACATTGCCAACGGCGCCGACGATCTCGCCGCCGCCACCGACTACGTCGCACGCACGCGCGGCGCCTCGCAGGTGCTGATGTACGGCATTTCGTCCGGCGCCTTGCGCGCGGCCTTGTTCGCGCAACGGCATCCCGCGCGCGTGAAGCGCCTTGCCCTGGATGCCTTCGTGTGGACCGGCGACGGCAGCCCCACGCTCGCCGAGCGCCGCAAGAAGCTGCCCGAATTCCAGGCGAAGAACCGCCGGCCGATCGACCGCAAATTCGTCCACAGCATCTTCAGCCGCGACCATCCGGGCACGGCCGACGACAACGTCGTCGAAGCCTTCGCCGATGCCATCCTGGCGCTAGACCAGTCGGTGCCGACCGGCACCTATGTCGACATGTGCGCGAAGCTGCCGATCGTCGATCCGGAGAAGATCGTCATGCCGACGATCGTCATGCGCGGCGAGTATGACGGCATCGCCGGATTCGACGACCTGCTCGCCTTCTACAAGCGGCTGCCCAATGCCGACAAGCAGTTTGCCGTGATGCCGGGAATCGCGCATGCGAGCTTCCAGCAGAAGAACCATCGGCTCGTCTACCACATCCTGCATTCCTTTTTCACGCAGCCCGACCCCGCCTATCGCGGCTGAGGAGGCGACGATGCGCCGGACGAGTCGATCTGGGGTCACGCGACGCCAAGCCATCGCTGCCGGCGCGGTGGCGCTGCTGGCCGTCATTTCCTCGCAGCTTCGCGCCCAAGGCTTCACGCCCGATCCCGTCGATCTGGCGGCGGCGAAGCGCGAAGGCAAACTGAGCTGGTACACCTCGACCCCGGTCGAGGCCGCGCAGAAGATCGCCAGGTTGTTCGAGGAGCAGACCGGCATCAAGGTCGAGCTGTTCCGCTCCGGCGGCTCAGCCGTCCTCAGGCGTTTCCTGCAGGAAATCGACGCCGGCCGCTTCGCCGTCGACGTGATCACCACCTCCGACCCCGCGGCCTCTGCCGCGCTGACCAAGCGTGGCATATTCGTGCCGTTCAAGCCGAGGAATTTCGACAAGATTCCCGTCGAGGCGAAGCATCCCGACGGTCATTACATCGCGCAGCGCCTCAATATGCTGTCGATGTTCGCGCGCGAGGACAAGGTCGCCGCCGCAGATCTGCCGAAGAGTTGGACCGATCTCACGCAGCCCAAATACAAGGGCAAGCTGGTGATGCCCGATCCCTCGTTCACCGCGCTGCAGCTCATGGTGGTCGGCACCCTGTCGCGCCAATACGGCTGGGGGTACTACGAGAAGCTGCGCGCCAACGACATCATGATCGTCCAAGGCCATCAGCAGGTCTCCGACATGCTGAAGCGTGGCGAGCGCCTGATCGCGGCCGAAGGGCTCGACTCTTATGCCTATGACGATCGCAAGGAAGGCCATAAGGTACTGACGATCTATCCGGCGGATGGGACGTTTGCCGTCCCCTCGCCCACCGCCATCGTCAAGGGCGGACCAAATCCCAACGCGGCCAAGGCGTTTGCCGAATTCATGATCGGCGATACCGTGCAGCGCATGTTTCCCGCCGACGGCATCTATGCGGCGCGTGCCGATATCGACCCGCCGCCGGGAAATCCCAAGCTGTCCAGCCTCAAATTGATGCCGGTGGATTACGACTACATCGAGACGCAGTCGCGCAGCATCAAGACACGCTTCAGCGAAATCTTCTAGCAATCAGGAGTGTACAGATGAACTCTCGTCGTCTCGGCCGCGCCGGACCTTCCCTGCATCCGATCGGTCTCGGCTGCATGGGCATGACGCCGATCTACGGCGATGCCGATGAGGGTGAAGCCATCGCTACGGCGCACCGAGCGATCGAGCTTGGCGCCACGCATCTCGACACCTCTGATGCGTACGGCAACGGCCGGAACGAGGAGCTTTTGGCGCGTGCCCTCAAAGGCAGGCGCGACAAGGTGTTCCTGGCGAGCAAGTTCGGCAATCTGCGCCTGCCCGACGGCTCGCCCGGAGTCAACGGCAAGCCCGACTACGTGATCAAGGCGTGCGAGGCGAGCCTGAAGCGGCTCGGCACCGAAATCATCGATCTCTATTACGTGCACCGCATCGACTCCGACACGCCGATCGAGGACACGGTCGGCGCCATGGCGAAGCTGGTGAAGCAGGGCAAGATCCGCCATCTCGGCCTGTCGGAAGCCGGGCCGGCCACCATCCGGCGGGCACATGCCGTGCATCCGATCGCCGCGCTGCAGACCGAGCTATCGCTGTGGACGCGCGACGCGGAGAAGGACATCCTGCCGCTCTGCCGCCAGCTCGGCATCGCCTACGTGGCCTATTCGCCGCTCGGACGAGGCTTTCTCTCCGGCAAGATCCGCACGCTCGACAGCCTGGCGCCGAAGGATCGCCGGCGCGAGCATCCGCGCTTCGCGGCCGAGAATCTAGCGCGCAACGTAAAGCTGCTCGATGCGCTTGATCGCATCGCCAAGGCCAAGAAGGCAACGGCGGCGCAAATCGCATTGGCCTGGGTGCTGGCGCATGGACCCGACGTCTTCGTCATTCCCGGTGCGAAGCGGCGCAGCCATCTCGAGGAAAACCTGCGCGCCGCCGATATCGCGCTGACCAAGGAAGACCTTGCCGAGCTCGACGCGGCCTTCCCGTCCGGAGCGGCGGCCGGCATGCGCTATCCCGCCGACGGCATGGTGCGCCTCGGCCTGTAGGCGACCTCCAAGCAGCGCAAAGAACCGGATGCGATCGCTGGCCGCGCTCGCCGATGGCGCGCTTGCGCGCCTCGTCGGCGTGTTCGCCGATATCGACGACACGCTGACCACCGACGGCAAGCTGCCGTCGATCACGCTCGCGGCGATGGAGCGGCTGCAGGCGGCCGGCCTGCTGGTCGTGCCGATCACCGGCCGGCCGGCCGGCTGGTGCGACCATATCGCGCGCATGTGGCCCGTAGACGCCGTGGTCGGCGAGAACGGCGCGTTCTATTTCCGCTACGACCCGCGCCAACGCAAGCTGGTCAAGCGCTTCCTTGCCGGCGAGCGCGAGCGCGAGGCCAACCGGGCACGGCTGGCGGAGATCGGGCGAACGATCCTCGCCGCCGTGCCGGGCGCGGCGCTCGCCTCCGATCAGCTTTATCGCGAGGCCGACCTCGCCATCGACTATTGCGAGGACGTGCCTCGCCTCGCGCCGCAGGATGTCGACCGGATCGTCGCCCTGATGACCGCGGCCGGGCTCACGGCCAAGGTGAGCTCGATCCACGTCAACGGCTGGTTCGGCGCCTATGACAAGCTGTCGATGACGCGGACGATGCTGCAGGAATGCTTCGGCCGGTCGCTCGACGCGGATCGCGACCGCTTCGTCTTCGTCGGTGATTCGCCGAACGATGCGCCGATGTTCGCCTATTTTCGGCTGGCGGTCGGCGTCGCCAATGTCGCGGACTTCGCCGACCGGCTGGAAACGCCGCCGCCCTACGTGACCCAGGCGCGCAGCGCAGCCGGTTTCGTCGAGCTCGCCGAGCGCATCCTGGCTATTCGTCGCCCGCGCTGAGCGGCGCCGGCTGACCCGCCGCCGGAATGGCGACCGGCCGATCGACATCGCGGCCCTGCGCAAACGTGCTGACCAGCGACAGCGTGATGGCCGCGAGATACGGGATCGACTGCAGCGCGAGCAGCAGCACCCAAATCCGCGATTCCGGATCGAAGTCGCCGTGTACGACGAGCGTCGCCAGCGCCGCCAGCCACAGCGCGAGCGCCAGCGCGCTCTCCTGCCGCACGATGCGGAACGCCTCGACCAGCGACGGGCGGCCGGTGCCCTTGGGCGTGCGCACGAAAGGACGGCGCGACGTGAACACGCCGGTCAGCATCGCCTTGCCCACCGTATGCGTCAGCGCCAGGCCGGCGACGGCGGCGCCCAGTGCCTGGCCAAGGCTGCACGGCACGCGCAGCTTGTAGAGCACCATGACCTTGACGATCTGGAATAGGAAGACCGCCACGACCGGATAGACGAACGAAGTCGGCGGCAGCACGAAGTAGTCCGGAACCAAGAGGACGAGCGCCGTCCATACCGCCGCCAGCCAGGCGAGCACGCAGTTGGCGCCGTCGGCGATCCACGGCGCCCAGCCGAAGGCAAAGTGGTAGCGCTGCGCCGGCGTCAGGCGCCTGCCCCACAGCAGGTCCTTGGCATAGCGGCGCAGGATCTGCACCGCGCCATAGGCCCAGCGGAACCGCTGAATTTTGTAGCCGCGGAAACCATCGGGCATGAGTCCGCGGCCGAGGCTGGTGCGGACATAGACCGACCGCCACCCGTTGACCAGGAGCCGCAGTCCCATCTCGGCGTCCTCGCAGATGCACCACGTCGCCCAATTGCCGCAGGCGACGATCGCCGCCCGCCGCAGCACGACCATCGTGCCGTGCTGAATGATGGCGTCGGCCTCGTTCCGTTGCACCATGCCGATCTCGAAGAAGCCGGCATACTCCCAGCCGATCATCTGCTTGAAGCGGGACTGCCCGAAATCGCGATGATCCTGCGGTGCTTGAACGAACCCGACCTTGGCATCGTCGAAATGCGGCACGGTCGCCTTGAGCCAGCGCGGCTCGACGACGTAGTCGCCGTCGACGACGGCGATGAATTCCGCGGCCGGGTCGCTGCGCGCGAGCGCGAAGTTGAGCGCCCCGGCCTTGAAGCCGTGGCATGGATCGACGTGGAAGAAGCGGAAGCGGCCGGGCACCGTCTCGTTCAGGCGGGAGCAGTATTGCTCGACCGGACGCCACGCGGCCTCGTCCTTGGTATTGTTGTCGACGACGATGACCTCGAAGTCGGGGTAGTCGAGGCGCGCCAGACCGTCGAGCGTGGCGCAGACCATGTCGGGCGGCTCGTTGTGGACCGGCACGTGGATCGACACGCGCGGCCAGGCGCTGCGCCCGTCGGCGATCGCCGGTGCGAAAGCGCGCCTGAGCCGGCGATTGCCCAGCACGTCGACGAATTCCAGCGCGGTGCTGGCAAACACCACGACCAGGACCGCGAGAACGGCGACCTGCAGCGACCAGGGAATGGCGGTAAGGATCGTCAGGTACTCGCCGGCCGAGACATGCGCTATCCACACCGCCCCGCTGGCGATGGTCTGAATGATGGCCAGGTACATAAGCTGCGCCGAAGGCCGCAGATCACGGCGCCGGCGCGCGAACCAAATCATCGGCCCGATCGCCAGCGCGGCGGAGGCGAGCAGCATGGCGAGCCAGTCCGGCCGGTCCCAGATCGGCCCGGAGAAGGGGAATTTCGGCTGCCGATGAGCGTCGAGCACACCCCAGTAGGGGCCGACGCTGCCCTCGATCGACGTCTTCCACGGCTGGTCGATCGCCTCCATCACGTAGTATTCGACCTGCTCGGCCGCGCCGAAATTGAAGATCGCGCGCATGAATTGCGCTTGATGCGACAATGCCGGCGCCGTGTCGAAGCGCGTGCGGCCGGCGCTCGGCGCGCCGACCTCGACGATGACCACCGGCTTGTCGGGATAGGTCGCGCGGATCAGGCGGTACTTGTCGATGGCATGCGCGACGGCATTGGCGTTGCTCGTGCCCTCTTCCCAGTACGGCAGGATGTGGATGGCGAGGTAGTCGACTTCGGCAACGAGCTCGGGATGCTCGAGCCATATGCCCCAGGTCTCGGCGGTCGACACCGGCACCTGCGTGCGGGCGCGCACTTCGCGGATATAGGGAATGAGCTCGGCGGCCGTGAGGTCGTGGCGCAGCACCGCCTCGTTAGCGACCAGCACGCGCGTCACATTGGGATTGCGGTTCGCGGTCTCGACCAGCAGATCGATCTCGCGCCGGTTGCGCTCGAGGCGCTTGTCGATCCAGGCGCCGAGCGTGAAGGTGAGCGGCAGGTCGGCCGCGAGCTCGGGGATGCGATGCAAGCCGTCGAGCACGCTGTAAGTGCGCAGCGACCCGGTATATTGCGACAGACTCTCAAGGTCGCGGCGCAATTCCTCCGGCGTCGGGTGACGAAACCCCGGATCGCCGTCGATCGGATAGGGGCTGTAGGCCGCGCCGTAGAATTTGCCCTGCCAATCCGCGGCCACGTGCGGGCGATTGCCGGCGATCCAGATCAGCGCGTTGGCCGCCAGCACCGCGGCGGCGAGCCCCAGCAACAGCCACGTCGACGTTGATTTGGTTGGCATGGTCATCGGCGGTAAACGGCTGAGCAGCCGTGATTATTCCCTATCCAAGCGGCCGGCCGCCGGTCCGGCGCGGACTTTCCGGACGGCGCGAAGTCACGCGCGATGGCCGCGCAGCCAGCCGGTGCCCCTGTTCGCCCTATTTCGTAGCAGGAAACCCGGGCCGGCGCCAGTTGGCGGGCGCCAACGGCCGACGCGGATTCACCCACGCATCCGCGCGCCGGTCGGATCGAAAAGCGGCCTCGCCGCTAGGGAAGCCGGGCGTCGTTCACCTAGAATCTCCACCGCAAAACCACCGTCTGCCCGCGCCAACGCCGCCGGCACGTAGCCGAGAGCAATCGACTTGCCGACATGGTGGCCATAGCCGCCCGATGTTACCCAACCGACCACCTTGCCGTCGTGCCAGACCGGCTCGTCGCCGTTGGCATCAACGCCGTTGTCGTCGATCGCCAAGGTCACCAGGCGGCGCTTTGGTTTGGCCTTCTTCTCCTTCAATGCAGCGCTGCGCCCGATGAACTTGCCTTTCTCGAGATCGATGAAGCGGCCGAGCCCCGCCTCGAACGGCTCGTAGATCGGCCGGAACTCGCGCGCCCAGTTGCCGAAGCTCTTTTCCAATCGCAGCGAGTTGAGCGCGCGCCCGCCAAAATGCCGCAGGCCGAGATCGGCGCCGGCCTGCAGCAGCGCGTCGTAAAGCGCGAGCTGATAGTCGGCGCGGGCCCAGATCTCGTAGCCGAGGTCGCCGGTGAACGAGATGCGCCCGACCTTCGACGGAACCACGCCGAGACTCATCTCGCGGAATGACAGGAACGGAAAGGCCTGGTTCGACACGTCTTCGGGCGTCAGCCGCTGCAGCAATTCGCGCGATTTCGGTCCGGCGATGGCAAAACCGAGAAGTTCGGTACGAAGCGAGCGGATGGCCACGCCCGATTTCGGCAGCTGCGCCTCGAACCAGCGCATGTGGTAGTCCTCGGCCGGGCCGGAGCCGATGATCTGGAATCGCTTGGGCCCTGATTTGGCGACGGTGAAATCGCCGATCAGCTTGCCGTTCGGGTTGAGCATCGGGCACAGCGTGATGCGGCCCTGGCCAGGCATGCGGCCGGCCAGCAGGCGCGACAACCACGCTTCGGCGCCTGGCCCCGTCACCTCGTATTTGGCGAAGGTCGAGGTTTCGAGCAGGCCGACGCCCTCGCGCACGGCGCGGCATTCGGCGCCGACCGGACCATGCGCGTTCGACCGGCGGAATGTCACGTCCTCGACCGGCTCGGTCCCGGCGGGCGCGAACCACAACGCATGCTCGAGGCCGTAGGAAACGCCGAACACCGCGCCCTTGGCCTTCAGCCGGTCGTAGACCGGCGTCATGCGCACGGCGCGCGCCGCCGGCAGCTCCTCGTTCGGGAAGCGGATGCGCCAGCGGCGGGAGTAGTTCTCGCGCACCTTGGCGTTGGTGTAGGCCATGGTCGCCCAGTCGCCGAAGCGGGCCACGTCCATCGCCCAGACATCGAAGCCGGGATCGCCGTGCACCATCCAGTTGGACAGTGCCAGGCCGACACCGCCGCCTTGGCTGAACCCCGCCATCACGCCGCAAGCCAGCCAATAATTCTTGAGCCCGCGCATCGGCCCGACCAGCGGGTTGCCGTCGGGCGCGAAGGTGAACGGCCCGTTGATGATGCGCTTGATGCCGGCGCGGCCGATCGCCGGAAAATGCGCAAAGCCCAATTCCAGGCTCGGCGCGATGCGGTCGAGATCGGGCGGCAGCAGCTCGTGGGTGAAGTTCCACGGCGTTTCACGCTCCGCCCACGGCATGCAGTGGCGCTCATAGGTGCCCATCAGCATGCCCTTGCCTTCCTGCCGCATGTAGAGCTCGCCCTCGAAATCGACGATATGCAGCATCTCTTTCGGCGACTGCGCGACCTCCGGGATCTCCTCCGTCACCAGATAGTGGTGCTGCATGGCAAGCACCGGCAGCTCGAGCCCGGTCATGCGCCCGACCTCGCGCGCCCACAGGCCGCCGGCATTGACGACATGCTCGGCGTGAAGATCGCCCTTGTCGGTGATGACGTCCCAGGTGCCGTCCGGCCGCGGCTTGAGATCCGTGACGCGGGTGAAGCGGTAGATCTCGGCGCCTTGGGCGCGCGCCGCCTTGGCGTAGGCATTGGTCACGCCCGACGGATCGACGTGCCCGTCGCCAGGGTTGAACAACCCGCCGAGAAAATGGCTCTTGTCGAGCAGCGGAAAGCGGCGTTCGGCTTCCTCGATCGAGATGATCTCGGTGTCGATGCCGAGATAACGGTAGCAGGCATGCGCGAGCTTGAGGAAGTCCACCCGCTCCGGCGTGCCGGCCAGCATGATGCCGCCGGTCTGGTGAATGCCGCAGGACTGGCCGGAAAGCTGCTCGATCTCCTTGTAGAGCTTGATCGTGTATTCCTGCAGCTTGGCGACGTTGGGATCGCTGTTGAAGGTGTGCATGCCGCCGGCGGCGTGCCAGGTCGAGCCCGAGGTGAGCTCGTCGCGCTCGACGAGAACCACGTCTTTCCACCCGGCCTTGGTCAGGTGATAGAGGACGCTGCAACCCACCACGCCGCCGCC
>JACQDQ010000464.1 GCA_016201015.1 Pseudomonadota bacterium
AATCAATCCGATACTCCGCGCCCTCGGCGTCACCTCCGTGTCCTCTGCGTTGAATTCGGTGGCCGTTCGTCGAAGGTCGCGCGCCCTGCCTCGCGGCTGCGACGTCATTCATGGCTGGCCGTGACAGGCCCGAGCATGACAGTTTTGATGGGTCGCTCCGGTCCAAATGCGATTACCCGCCGCCCGCGAATGAGGGCACGCAGCGCAGCGAGTCACGCCGGGCCGCGCAGCAGGTCGAGATGGCGCAGCAGGCCGACGAAGCGCGCCAGCCGCTCGCGCTGGTAGGCGTCGCGGTCCATGCCGGCGAAGTCGTAGAAGCCCCGGCCGGCGCGCATGCCGGTGCGGCCTTCGCGCATGTTGCGATCGACGATCGCCGGCGCGGCATAGCGGCCCTCGCCGGTCGCCCGCGCCAGGTAACGGCTGGCGTAGTAGAGGATGTCGCCGCCGCCCCAGTCGATGAACTCCAGCACGCCGAGCACGGCGAAACGGAAGCCGAGGCCGTAGCGCGTCGCCTTGTCGATGTCCTCGACGCTCGCGACCCCTTCCTCGACCAGGCGCGCCGCCTCGTTCATGGCGAGGGCCTGGATGCGCGGCACGATGAAGCCCGGCGAGGCCTTGCACACCACCGGCACCTTGCCGATCGCTTCGAGCAAGGCCTTGAGCCGCGCCACAGTCGCCGGCGCCGTCGCGTCGGCCGGCGACAGCTCGACCAGCGGAACGATGAAGGCCGGATTGAGCCAGTGGGCGTTGAGAAACCGCTCGGGTCGCACTAGGAACGGCGCCAGATCGTTCGACAGCATGGTCGAGGTCGTCGATGCGACGATGGCGTCCGGCCGCAGATGGGCACCGGCGAAGGCGAAGGCCGCGCGCTTGGCGTCGATCGTTTCGGGCACGCCTTCGAACAACACGTCGATGGTTGCCAGCGCGGCCGGCGCTGCGTCGCCGGCGACGAAGCCGACACGGCCGAGAATCGTCGCGCGCTGCGCTTGGTTCAGCACGCCGGCCTGCTCGAGCGCCAGAAGGTTGGCATCGATGTCGACGAGCGCATCCTGCCGCAGCTTCCCGGCCGCCGCCGCGTCGCGCGGCTTGATGTCGATCAGCGTGCAGCGATACCCGGCGTAGGCGAAGACGAGCGCGATGCCGCGGCCCATGCGGCCGGCGCCGAGGGCACCGATCGTCTCCTTGCTGTCGGTCATTGAACGCCGTCGCGCAGCAACGCGGTCATCGCGCTCCACGACAGCTTGGCCAGCCCAAGGTTCTCGAGCGTGCGGCCGGTTTGCCTGAAATCCTCGCCGACGACAGCGGAGCCGAGGGCGAGCAAACCGCGCGCCACGGGCGCTTGCACCTTGGCCCACTCGGCCACCGAGACGAGAAAGGCAAGGCCGAGCCGCACATCCTCCTGCATGTAGCGATGCGTCTTGAGGTCGATGCGCTCGCGCCAATCGCCGCTGTCGGTAAGCTTCTCATGCGCGAGGTTGCCGTACATCCACTTGCCGTCCCCGGCGTAGTGATCGGCGAGCGGAAAATGCGGCGGCCTGTAGCCGAGCGCCTTGCGGGCGCGGATACGCTCGGCGTCGAGCGCGTCGGCGACGCGGCGGATCGATTTCTGCGTGCCCTCGTTGTGGATGTCCCATTTCTCGAAATGCTCGAGCGGGCCGGCATTCATCAGGATGAGCGGCGGGTGGAGGATCGGCCCGGCGTTCATCAGCGCGGCGCTCAGCCCGTCCTCGACCGGCTCGATCGCGGGAAATGCCGCCTTGATGCGGGCGAGGCCGTGATCGTGCAGCCGCGTCGGGAAGATGCCGGTCGGCAGCCGCGTCGCGCGCGTGGTGATGGCGACGTGGTCGGCCCCGTGCTTGCGCGTGAGCCACGGCAGCGTGCCCGTCTCGCCGATGGCGATTTCGGCACGGCAGCCGGCGCCGCGCAGCGCCTTCGTCATCGCGTAGCAGCCGAAGGTGCCTGGCGGCAGGAACAGGACCTGGCCGTCGGCGAGATGCCGCGCCAGCGACCGCGCCATCGGCTCCTGCGCGAAGGCGGGCATGGGGACCACGATCAGCTCGGCGCCGCGGATCGCCGCGCCGAGGTCATCGGTCGCCAGCGTCAGCGCGACTTTGCGCGAGCCGCGGAAGTCCTCGAGCGTAATCGCACCCGACTCGAGGACCGGCCGGAAGGCCTCGCGATCGCGCCGCCAGAAGCGGACGCGATGCCCCTGTTCCGTGAGATCGGCCGCTGCGGCATGGCTGCCATTGCCGCCACCGAGAACGGCGATGTCCACGCGTCCCCCGATCGTTTCCGGTTCCTGCCGCCGTCATAGGCCGGCAGGTGCGAAAATGCAATCGCGGGCTGCAGAATAGGAACTGGCGCCGATCGCGGGCGCGCGGAGCCGTCCCGCGCTACCCCTTGTACATCTTGACCAGCGCCTCGCTCTGCCGCGCGATGATGCCGAGATCGGTACCCACCGCGACGTAGCCGAATCCGGCAGCCAGGACCCGGCGGCAATCGTCCTCGCGGGCCGAGAGGAAGCCGGCCGACTTTCCCGCCTTCTTGATGCGCGCCCCCGCCTCGATGATCGTGTTCCACACCGCCGGGATCTGCCAATTGCCGGGATGGCCGAGATCGGCGGAGAGATCGGCCGGCCCGATGAATATCCCGTCGACGCCGTCGACCTTGGCGATGTCCTCGATGGCATCGACCCCTTTGCGCGTCTCGACCTGAACCAGGACGCAGATCTCCGACTCGGCGCGGTTGAAATAGTCGGCGACGCGGCCGAAGCGGCTGGCCCGCGTCACCCCGGCAAGGCCGCGAATGCCCTTCGGCGGATAGCGCGTCGCCTGCACGGCGCGGCGCGCCTCCTCGGCCGACTGTACGAACGGGAACAGCAGCGACCTGGCGCCGACGTCGAGCACGCGCTTCACCGTCACCGGTTCGTTCCACGGCACCCGGACGATGGGCTCGGCGGTGCCGCCCTCCGCGGCGCGGAGGTGGTTCACCACTTCCGGCAGGTCGTTCGCCGCATGCTCCATGTCGATCAGCAGCCAGTCGAACCCCGCGCCCGCGGCGGCCTCGGTCGCCACCGGGCTGGCCAAGGTCAGCCACAGGCCGATTTGCGGCGTGCCGGCGGCGATGGCGCGCTTGAAGTTGTTGCGTGGAAGGTCGTCTCTCATGGTCTCTCTTTCCAGGTTGTCGTGGGTTGGAATTTCGCCCGCGCCGCTGCCCGGCGCGGCAGCGCTCAGATGCGGCGATGAAGACGCTTGTCGACCGCCAGCAGGACGAGATTGACGCTTACCGCGAAGCCCGCCAGCAGCAAGGTCAGCGACGTGATCTCGTTGACCTGGTTCAGACCGATCGCGTTCATCAACATGAAGCCGAGCCCGCTCTTGGACCCGAACATCTCGCTCAACAGGACCCCGAGCATCGTCGCGGCAAAGCCGATCCGCAGCCCGGTGAAGACCTCCGGAATCGCCGCCGGCAGCGCGATGCTCCACATCGTCTCCGTGAAGCCGAGACGCATGACGCGCGCCATTTTCAGGAAAATCGGCCTGACGTTGCGCACCGCGTTCATCGTAAAGACCAGGATCGGCAGGATGCCATGCATGATCGCGAAGACGACCACGGAGACGATGCCGATGCCGCAGAACATGAGGACGATCGGATAAAACACGATCTTCGGCACGGAATAAAAGGCGACGATGACCGGCTCGACCACCTCGCCGAGCAATCGATTGAGACCGAAGACCACGCCCAGGAACAGCCCGGCGATCACCTCGATGATCAGTGCGAGAAAAAGCGCGCGGAAGGTGGTGAACACATGCGGCCAGAAATCGGCCGAGGTCAGAAGGACGTAGGCGTTGAACGTCGTGGCGAGCGGCGGGGTCAGCGCTATCTCGCCGACGACCCGGTAGAGCAGCTCCCAGATGAGGAGGAGAATGACAAGGAGCAGGGCGCTGTCGCTGAAGCGCCGGCTGAGGGCCCGCATCCCGGCGGCCTGGCCGATCACCACTGACCCCGCCTTTGCAGCAGCGCCCGCTCCCATGCGAAGAGAGCCGAGTTTACCGTCGCGACGACGATGACGACGAACAGGATGAGGGAGTACATCTGCACGTTGTCGAAATTGTTGAAGGCGAATGCGATCTGATAACCGACGCCGGTACTCGACAGGATGAACTCGGCGCCGAGCACGCCGACAAAGGAGTAGGCGATCGCCAGCTTGGCGCCGCCGAAGATGTGCGGTGCCGCCGACGGCAGCACGATCAGGAGGGTCGTCCTGGCGCGGCGCAGGCGCAGCACGCGGGCCGTCTTCAACAGCACCCGCGGCACGCGGTCGAGGCCGTTCAGGGTGTTGGTCATCATCGCGACGACGGCGAAAAGAAAGCCGATGACGACGATCGGCGTGCGGTTCATCCCGAAGAAGACGATGAACAAAGGGTAGAAGACGAAGATCGGAATCGAATAATAGGTGGCAAGCAGCGGATCGAGACTGGCACGCGCGCGCGGCCAGGAATGGAGGACCGCGCCCAGCAGGAAGCCGACGGCGATGGAGCACGCGGCGGCCATCGCGATGCCGCTCAGCGTCGTCGCGATCTCCCCGTTCGTCTTGCCGGCCCACAGAATGCGGGCCAGCCCGGTCGCCATTTCGCTGGGGGGAATCAGCGTGAAGCGGGAGATCAGTGCGGTTCGGCACAAGAGCTCGACCGCGACGAGGAACGCGACAATTGCCGCCAGCCGTATCTTCGTCGCCAACTTCATGCACTGACCGTCGATGGAGCGGCTTTGCCCATCGATTTCATCGATTCGTCCCGCAGCAGCAGCCACAGACGGCTGGTAACCTTGCCGAAATCCACTTCGCTGGCGAGGCGGCTGTCACGCTCGCGCGGCCAATTGGTCTCGATGATATCGAGAAAGCGCCCCGGCCGCGCCGACATGACGCCGACGCGATCCGAGAGCAGCGCCGCCTCGTCGAGGGAATGCGTGATCAGTAGCACCGTGGCGCCGGTCGCGCGCCACAGGGCGAGCACCTCATCGCCCATCAGCAACCGGGTCTGCTGGTCGAGCGCGCCGAACGGCTCGTCAAGGAGTATGAGCCGCGGCTCCAGGACGAGCGTGCGGGCCATGCATACGCGCTGCCGCATGCCGCCGGAGAGCTGCGCGGGATATGCGTTGGCGAAGTCCCGGAGTCCGACCAGCGACAGCGCGCGATCGACGCGTTGCCGGACGTCGCCTGTTGTCATCCCGCGCCGGCGCAAGCCGAAGGCGATGTTGTCGCGCACCGACAGCCAAGGAAAGCTGGCGTCCTCCTGGAAGACGACGCCAATGCCCTCGGGCACCTCGCCCCGCACCGCGCCGCCCTCGAACGACACCTCGCCGGCGGTGACGGGACTGAGCCCGGCAATGATCTCGAGCAACGTCGACTTGCCGCAGCCGGACGGCCCGACCACCGAGAAGAACTCGCCCTTTCTCAAATCGAGGCTGAGCGGTCCCAGCGCATGAAGCTTGGGGCCGTCGACGGTGTCGAAAGAACGAGTGACGTCTCGCAAGGCGACCTGGACATCCATCGCGATCGCTACCGTGCCTTGGTGCGAAGATCTGCCGGCAGGAAACTCTCGTCGACCATTTTCTTCAAGTCGACATCGCCTACGATCATGTCGTTGAGGCGCGCCGCCCGGATCATGTTCTCCATGCCCGGGTAGTCGAAATTGCCCAGCCCCCAATAGGGCACGCCGTTCACCTCGCCTTCGTCGATCAGCCGCTGCAGGACCGTCAGCATCACCTTGGTATCGAGCTTGTAGGCCTTGCCGATGATGGCCGCCGCCTCCGCGCGGTTTTCCCGCATGAATTCGACCGCCTTGCGGCGC
>JACQDQ010000478.1 GCA_016201015.1 Pseudomonadota bacterium
CATGATGACGCCGCCATGGCTCAGCACCTCGGTGACGGTCTCCGGCCGGCTGCGCCGCAGCAGCGCGCGCACGCGCGCCACCAGCTCGTTCGGCGAAAACGGCTTGGTGATGTAGTCATCGGCGCCGGTCTCGAGGCCGCGGATGCGGTCCGTCTCCTCGCCGCGCGCGGTGAGCATGATGACCGGCAGGCTGCGGGTCTCCGGCTTGCGGCGCAGCTGGCGGCAGACCTCCAGTCCCGAAACCAGCGGCAGCATCCAGTCGAGGATGACGAGATCGGGCCTGCCTTCGGCGATGGCGCGCAACGCTTCTTCGCCGTCGGCGGCGACGGCGACGGCGTAGTCGGCCGCTTCCAGGTTGTAGCGGACAAGCTCGACCAGCGCCGTCTCGTCCTCGACGATCAGGATCTGCGGCTTCACGATTTGGATTCCACGCGATGCGGATGAACGACCGTGAAGCTCGTCGCGTCGCCCTTGGGCCGCGCCTCGGCGAGCTGGCTGCCGACCACGAGGAAATGGACGGTCTCGGCGATATTGGTCGAATGGTCGCCGATGCGCTCGATGTTCTTGGCAATGAACAGCAGATGGGTGGCCGGGGTGATGTTGCGCGGATCCTCCATCATGTAGGTGAGCAGCTCGCGGAACAGGCTGGAGTAGAGTTCGTCGAGCTCCTCGTCGCGGTTCCACACCGCGATCGCCTTGGCCACGTCGCGGTTGGTGTAGGCATCGAGCACGTCCTTGATCATCGCCTGCGCCACCTGGCCCATGCGCGGCACGGCGTAGGCCGGCGGCACCGGGCCGAGCTGGTTGAGCGCGATGGCGCGCTTGGCGACGTTGGCGGCATAGTCGGCGATGCGCTCGAGATCGGCGCCGATCTTGAGCGCCGAAAGGATGACGCGCAGGTCGACCGCCATCGGCTGGCGCAGCGCCAGGATCTTGAGCGCCAGATCGTCGATCTCGCGCTCGAGGTCGTCGACCTTTTGATCGCCGCGGATCGTGGTTGAGGCGCGCTCCGAATCGCGCTCGGCGACGGCGCGGATGGCGCTGGCGAGCTGCGCCTCGGCGAGCCCGCCCATGCGCGCGATCAGGCTTTGCAGGCGCTTCAGCTCCTCCTCGAAGGATTTGGCGAGATGTTCCGTCGGCATGCCCGGTCCCTCCTGTGCTTGCCCGCGCCGTTCAGCCGAAGCGGCCGGTGACGTAGTCTTCGGTGTGCTTCTTCTTCGGGTTGGTGAAGATCACCGACGTCTGATCGAACTCCACCAGTTCGCCGAGATACATGAACGCCGTGAAGTCGGATACCCGCGCCGCCTGCTGCATGTTGTGGGTGACGATGACGATGCAGTAGTCGGACTTGAGCTCGCTGATCAGTTCCTCGATCCTGAGCGTCGAGATCGGGTCGAGCGCCGAGGCCGGCTCGTCGAGCAGCAGCACCTCGGGCTTGAGCGCGATGGCGCGGGCGATGCACAGACGTTGCTGCTGGCCGCCGGACAGGCCGAGACCGCTCTGCATCAGCTTGTCCTTGACCTCGTCCCACAAGGCGGCGCGGCGCAGCGCCTGCTCGACGCGCCCATCGAGCTCGCCCTGCGGCAGCCGCTCATAGAGACGAATGCCGAAGGCGATATTGTCGTAGATCGACATCGGGAACGGCGTCGGCTTCTGGAACACCATGCCGATGCGGGCGCGCAGCAGGTTCACGTCCTGCTTGGGGTCGAGGATGTTCTGCCCGTCGACGACGACGGCGCCCTCGGCCCGTTGGTTGGGATAAAGCTCGTAGATGCGGTTGAGCGCGCGCAGCAGGGTCGACTTGCCGCAGCCCGACGGCCCGATGAACGCCGTCACATGTTTGTCGTAGAGCGGCAGCGTGATGCCCTTCAGCGCGAGGTAGGTCTTGTAATAGAAACGCAGATCCTTGATCTCGATCTTGGCCGTCGGCGCCGGCGCGACAATGGCGCTGGGCGCCGGCACCGCGGCGGCGACGGATGGCCGAACCGGCGCGACGGGAACGGGACGAGCGTCGTCGCGCGAGCGACGATCGACCGCGGGCACGGGCGAGTCCGATTTCATTGCTTCACGGTGCTCCAACTGGCGATGACGCGGGCGGCGATGTTGAGGACAAGGACGACGACGGTGATGAGCAGCGCGCCGCCCCAGGCCAGCGTCTGCCAGTCGGCGTACGGGCTCATCGAGAACTGGAAGATGACCACCGGCAGGTTCGCCATCGGCCCGTCGAGATTGGTGTTCCAGAACTGGTTGTTGAGGGCGGTGAACAGGAGCGGGGCGGTCTCGCCGCTGACCCGCGCCACGGCCAGCATGACGCCGGTGACAAGGCCCTGCAAGGCGGCCCGGTACGAAATTTCGGTGATGACGCGCCACTGCGGCGTGCCGAGCGCCGCCGCCGCCTCGCGCAGGCCGCCGGGTACCAGACTGAGCATGTTCTCGGTGGTGCGCAGAACAACCGGCACGACGATGATGGCCAGCGCCATGGCGCCGGCCCAGGCCGAGAAATGGCCCTGGCGCAGCACCATCACCTCGTAGATGAAGAGGCCGACGATGATCGACGGCGCGCTCAACAGGATATCGTTGATGAACCGGACGATTTCGGCGAACCGGCTGTTGCGGGCGTACTCGGCGAGGAAGGTGCCGGCGAGCACCCCGACCGGCGCCCCGACGGCGGTCGCGATCGCCGTCATGACGACGCTGCCGTAGATGGCGTTGAGCAGGCCCCCGCGGCTGCCGGGCGGCGGCGTCATCTGGGTGAACAGATCCGGCGTCATCGCGCCGACGCCATGGGTGATCAGCGTTCCCAGGATTGCCGCGAGCCAAAACAGGCCGATGGCGGTCGCCACGAACGACAGCGACAGGATGACCGTGTTGACGACGCGGCGGCGGGCATAGAGGTCCATGCGCGAATCCCGTCAGGTCCCGGTCCGGCGCTCGAGCCGGATCAGCATGAATTTGGCCAGCGCCAAGACGATCAAGGTGATGACGAACAGGATGAAGCCGAGCGCGATCAGCGACGAGAGATAGAGATCGCCCACCGCTTCGGTGAATTCGTTGGCAAGCGCGGCCGAGATCGTCGTGCCGGGCGCCAGCAGCGAACCTTGGATCTTGTATGCGTTGCCGATGACGAAGGTGACGGCCATGGTCTCGCCCAGCGCACGGCCGAGGCCGAGCATGATGCCGCCGACGACGCCGATGCGTGTGTAGGGGAGCACGACGTTCCACACCACCTCCCACGTCGTGCAGCCGATGCCATAGGCCGATTCCTTGAGCATCGGCGGCACCGTCTCAAAGACGTCGCGCATGATCGAGGTGATGAACGGCAGCACCATGATGCCGAGGATGAGACCGGCGGTGAGGATGCCGATGCCGAGCGGCGGGCCGGCGAACAGTTTGCCGATGCCCGGAATTTCGCCGAGCGTGTCAATGAGCAGCGGTTGCAGGGTCGACTGGAGATAAGGTGCGAAGACGAACAGACCCCAGATGCCGTAGATGATGCTCGGGATGCCGGCGAGCAGCTCGATCGCGACGCCGACCGGGCGCTTGAGCCACGGCGGACACAGCTCGGTGATGAAGATGGCGATCCCGAAGCTGATCGGGATGCCGATCAGCATGGCGATCAGCGACGTGACAAGCGTGCCGTAGATCGGCGCCCGGGCGCCGAAATTCTCGGTTACCGGATTCCAGGACTCGGACGTGACGAACGTCCAACCGAAATGGCGAAGCGCCGGCAACGCGCCGTCGATGAGGGCAACGATTACGCCGCCGAGAATGACGAGGACCAGAACCGCAAAGAATCCGGTGCCGACACGGAAGATGCGATCGAAAACGTTTTGCGTGCGCGCCCATCCGGCGTATCGCGCATCCCAATCGCTTATGCGGGTCGCCAGGTCGCTCAACGGGGGACATCCTCGGGCAGAAATGCGAACGAACGCACCGGTTCCGGTTTGAAGGGCGGAGGATGTCCCCCGCCCCTCGTAACCGGATCCGGCCTACATGCCGGCCGAGCTGGTCCAGATCGGTTTGCCGTCCGGGCCGGTCATCTTCTTCCAGGTCTCCTCGACGAGCTGAATGACCTTGGCCGGCATCGGCACGTAGTCGAGATCTTCGGCCATCTTGCCGCCGTTCTTGTACGACCAGTCGAAGAACTGCAGCGCCGCCTTGGCAGTTTCGGGCTTCGCTTGATTCTTGTACATCAGGATGAAGGTGGCGCCGGTGATCGGCCAGCTCTGCTTGCCCGGCTGGTCGGTGAGCAGCAGGTTGTAGCCTGGGGCATTGGCCCAGTCGGCGTTGGCCGCCGCCGACTGAAAGCTATCGCTGTTCGGCGCGACCATCTGACCGCCGCGATTGGCCAGTTGCGTGAAGGTCATCTTGTTCTGCTTGGCGTAGGCGTACTCGACGTAGCCGATGGCGCCATCGGTGCGGCTGGCGATGGCGGCGACGCCCTCGTTGCCTTTGCCGCCGAGGCCTGTCGGCCATTCCAGCGAGGTGTTGACGCCGACCTTGCCTTTCCACTCCGGGCTCACCTTGGCAAGATAGTCGGCGAAGATGAAGGTCGTGCCCGAGCCGTCCGAGCGGTGGACGACGGCGATCGCCTGGCTCGGCAGCTTGAGGCCCGGGTTGAGGGAGGCGATCGCAGGGTCGTTCCACTTCGTGACCTTGCCGAGATAGATGCTGGCGAGGATTGTGCCGGTCAGCTTCAGCTCGCCCGGCTTGATTTCCTTGATGTTCACAACCGGGACGACGCCGCCCATCACCATCGGGAACTGGACGAGGCCGGCTTCGTTCAGCTCCTCGACCTTGAGCGGCATGTCGGAGGCGCCGAAATCGACGGTCTTGCTTTTGATCTGCTTGATGCCGCCGCCGGAGCCGATCGACTGGTAGTTCATCGCGATGTTGCTCTTGGCTTTGAACGCTTCGGCCCATTTTGCATAGATGGGGTAGGGGAAGGTGGCGCCGGCACCGGAAATCTCGGCGGCCTCGGCGCCCGACCACAGAAGGGTCGCGGCGGCTGCCGCTATCAGGAATTTCTTGAGCATAAGTCACACTCCGTTCGGACGAGGGAGGAACCCGGGACGGACGCTAGCCCTGCCCAGGGACTCTTATGCTACGCCTGCGTGACAGTTTAATGACGCTCGGTCGTATCCTCTTCCCCCGCAAAAATCTCAAGTTATTTCAAGAACTTGGGCGGACATCCTCGGCGGCGGGCAACCACGCCGTGAACACCGACCCGCGGCCGGGCTCGCTCTCGATCGCGAGTCCGCCGCGGTGGCGATTGAGGATGTGTTTGACGATGGCAAGTCCCAGTCCGGTGCCACCGAGCTGGCGCGAGCGCGCCGCGTCGACACGGTAGAAGCGCTCGGTGAGCCGCGGCAGATGCTCGCGCGGAATCCCCTCGCCGTCATCGGCTACCGCGATCGACACCCAGCTGGCCGCGCCGCCGCCGCCGGCGCGGCTTGCGCTGCCCGCGGCGATGCGCGGCGGCGCCGTCGCCGCCGCCCTGGCCATGATGCGTACCTTGCCCTCCGGCTTGCCGTATTTGATGGCGTTGTCGATCAGGTTCTGGAACACCTGGGCGAGCTGATCGGTGTCGCCGGCCACCGCAGGCAGGCCGGCGGCGAGGTCGACATCGATCGCGATACCCCGGGTCTTGGCTTGCAGCGCGACGGTATCGAGCACGCCGCCGATGACGCGGCCGATCTCCGCGCGCTCGGTGGGCGGCGTGTGCTCGCTCTGCTCGATCTTCGACAGCGACAGCAGGTCCTGGACCAGGCGCGTCATGCGCTGGGTCTGCTCGTGCATGATGGCGAGGAAGCGCTCGCGCGCCGCCGCGTCGTCCTTGGCCGAGCTGCGCAGCGTCTCGACGAAGCCGTGCAGCGCCGAGAGCGGCGTGCGCAGCTCGTGGCTGACATTGGCGACGAAGTCGGCGCGCATGCGCTCCGCCTGGCGAATTTCCGTGACATCGTAGAGCGAGAGCAGCACCGAGGCGTTCCCGGCCGCGGCCGGCAGGCGGGTGGCGGCGGTGCGGAAATGCCGCACGATGTCACCCGACAGGGTGAGCGCGCCAAGCTCCGGCGTGCCCCCGGCGAGCGCCGTCTCGACCGCCTCGAGCACGGCCGGATCGCGGATGACGGCGTGGAGATCGCGGCCCGCGATCGCCTCGCCGAACAGCGACTCGGCTGCCCGGTTGCCGCGCACGACGTGGCGCGCCGCATCGATGAGGATCAGCGGCTGCGGAATGGCGGCGAACAGCGTCTGATTGGCGGCAAGCAGGGCATCGAGCTCGCCGCGCCGCGCGAGGAAGGCGCGATGCAGCGCTTCGACCGCCGGCGCGAGGCCGGCAAGATCGTCACGCATGATGTTGTCGGCGGGCGCGCCGGTGAGCCTGCGCATCTGGGCCGTAAGAGCGGCAAGCCCGGCGAAGTGCCGGCGCCATAGCGCGAAGTTGGGTGCCATGACGGCGACGATGGCGACGATCGTGCCGAAGTCGTCGAGCCGCGCCGTGATCCACAGGACGGCAATGACGATGACGGACGGCAGGGTCGCGGCGGCGACGGCGTAGCCGAGGCGACGCAGGAATATATCGGCATTGGCCATCGCTGGCGATCAAGCGCCGCCGGCCGGGCCGGCGTCAAGCGTCAGGCGCGGGCCAATTCCGTCCATGCCGGTATTTTGCTACATTAGAACTATGAACGCCCCCCTCGAAACCATCCTGGCCGATCTGCGTTCTCGGCTCGCCGCCGCGTATGGTCCGCGACTTGAGCAGGTAGTTCTGTTCGGCTCACGTGCCCGAGGCGACGCCCGGCCGGACTCGGATATCGACGTGATGATCGTCCTCTCTGGGCCGCTCGATTGCTGGCAAGAGGTGCAGCGCACGAGCCAGCTCACCAGCGAGCTGTCGATCCGCTACGACACCGACATTTCCCGCGTCTTTGCCACGCCGGCGCAGTACGCTCGCGCCGCGGGTAGCTTCTACGAAAACGTGCGCCGGGAAGGCGTCGCGGCATAGTGGACGAAGAGCACCACCTCGTTGATGTGGCGCGCCAAAGTCTGGCCGCGGCGCAGGTCCTTTTGCAAAACGGCTTTCCCGAGTTCGCCGCCGGCCGGGCTTACTATTCGATGTTCTATCTGGCGACGGCGGTGCTCCTGCGCCGCGGGCAGCGCCACAAGAGGCATGCGTCGCTGCACGCCGCGTTCGGCTAGGAAATTCACCGCTCCGGCATCCTCCCGCTGGAGTTTCACCAGTGGCTGCGCGACGCGGCCGACGCCCGGAAGGCGAGCGACTATTTCAACGATCGGCCCATAAGCCGGGATGAAGCCACGACCCATATCACCCACGCCGAAGAGTTCCTGAAGCGCGTCAAGACGTTCATCGCAGAGCAGCAGGAGCGAGGGAAGGCATGAAGGAAAAGTTCGACAAAATCCGGGCGGCGCTCAATGATCTTGAGAAAGAGTTACCCTCCGACGAAAGCCGGCGGGCCTTGCGGGAATTTTCGGCGTTCGAGTTGCCGGAAATAATTAAGGATATCGCAGATTTCTTGACGCCCTTGTTGACGCCCTACCAAGCGATCTTTTACTGGTACCTATTCAGACACTCGATCATCGCACGTGGCGAGCAGTACACGCGCGTCGGCAGCCGAACATTTCTGAATGGTGTCGTAAAACCCGCACGAGCGGGCTTTGCGGACAATCCGACCCCAAAGGTTAGCCTTGACCATGTCCGCGGGTCGCTGAGAGTTCTTGAGAAGATCGGGGCCATCCGCAAGGAAGGAGAACCCAACCAAGAAGGCACGCTCTATAAGGTTCTTATCCCCGAAGAGATCGAGGCCTGCCGCAAGGCAATGAAGGCGCGCCAGACGGCCGAGCACAAAGCGGTCGATATCAAGGTCGAGGTCGACTACTACAACGTTCGCGAAAATCGGCACAAGATTTTCGAGCGCGACGGCTACAGGTGCGCGTATTGCAGCAGGCAGCTTACGCGCTTCACTGCCACGCTCGATCACATCAAGCCGGTGAGTGCCGGCGGCGGCAACAGCTATGACTACGTTATCACAGCCTGACTTGCTTGCAATTCTGCCAAGACCGGAAAGTCGCTTGGAGACTTCCTGGCTGATCGCGGTTCGCCTGCCGCACCATCGGCCGGTCCGGCCTGACGCCCGCGCTCGCGTGGCTTTGACGGACTGCCGGCTTATGCCCGCGCCGGCCGCGTCGCGGCGTCGGCGCCGAGCGCGGCGAGCGCCATGGTCACGATGTGGCGGGCGTTGAGACCGGCCTCTTCGTATTGCGCGGCGGGCGGTCCGTGCTCGATGAAGCGATCCGGCATGACCATC
>JACQDQ010000479.1 GCA_016201015.1 Pseudomonadota bacterium
CCAGGTCGACAAGCTCAAGGCGAAGAGCCGGGCGCTGCACGGCGCGCTGGCCGAGGAGGTCGAGGTGCTGCTCGACGCCCACCATCAGATGCTCTCCGGCTCGCGCCTGCTGCGCGGCGTTGAGCGCCGCATCGCCGACGAACACATCAATGCCGAAGCCGCGGTGCAGGCTGAGATTTCGGCAATCGTCAGGGGCTTCGAAGCGATGGCCGACACCTATCTGTCGGCGCGCGGCCAGGATGTGCGCGACGTTGGACATCGCCTGATCCGCAACCTGACCAAGACGCCGTTCCAGGCGTTCAAGCATCTGCCGGAAGGATCGGTGATCATCGCCGAGGACCTGACGCCGGCCGACACGGCGCTGCTCGAGCCGGAGCGGGTCGGCGGCTTCGCCACCGTGCTCGGCGGCACTGAAAGCCACACCGCGATCATGGGCCGCTCGCTCGGTCTGCCGGCGGTGGTCGGGGCGGCCGGGCTGCTCGGCGCGGTGAAAGGCGGCGACATCGTGGTGATCGACGGCGGCGCCGGCCGCGTCATCGTCCGGCCGACCGCGGCGACGCTCGAGATCTACGAGCGCAAGCGCGACGAGTTCGCGCGCGCCGAGCGGCTGCTCGGCCGTCTCGCCAAGCTGCCGTCGGTGACCCGAGACGGCGTCGAGATCACGCTGCAAGCCAATATCGAGCTGCCGCGCGAGGTCGAACACGTGCGCGCGGTCGGCGCCGCCGGCATCGGCCTGCTGCGCAGCGAATTCATGTTCATGAATCGCGAGGACGTGCCCGACGAGGATGAGCAGTACGGGCTCCTCGTCGACATCGTCAAAGCGATGAATGGCCGGCCGGTGACGGTCCGCACGCTCGACATCGGCAGCGACAAGCTGCCGCAGGCTCTGCGCGGCGAAATCCAGGCCGGCGCCAACCCGGCGCTCGGCCTCAGGGCCATCCGCCTGTCGCTCAAGGAGCCGCGGCTGCTCGAGGCGCAGCTCGGCGCCATTCTACGCGCCGGCGCGCACGGCAAGGTGCGCATCCTGCTGCCGCTGATCGCCACTGCCGCCGAGGTGCAGGCCGTACGGGAGATCCTGGCGCGAACCGCCCGCCGCCTGGTACGGCGCGGCGTGGACCTCGCCGATCCGCTGCCCCCGGTCGGCGCGATGATCGAGGTGCCGGGCGCCGCCCTCGCCGCCGACGGCCTGGCGCAGGTCTGCGACTTCTTCGCCATCGGGACCAACGATCTCATCATGTACACCCTGGCCATCGATCGCGGCGACGAGCAGGTGGCGCATCTCTACAACCCGCTGCATCCGGCCGTGCTGCGCCTCATCCAGTTCACCACGGCAGCGGCGCTGCGCAACCGCATCCCGGTGAGCCTGTGCGGCGAGATGGCGGGCGATCCGCGCTACACCGGCCTGCTGCTCGGCCTCGGCATCCGCGAGCTGTCGATGTCGGCGGTCAATCTGCCGCGCGTCAAGCAGCGCGTGCGCGGCCTCGACATCACGGCGGCGACTACCCGCGCCCAGGGGATCATGGATCAGGCCGACCCGGCGCGGATCATCGCCCTGCTCGACGACTTCAACGCGACCGTCGGCGATTGACCGTTGATGGGACCGCAGGTCGCGGCGGGCGGCCGCCGTCGACGCCACCTGTCCACAGCCGGCCGGGCGACAGCGGAAGACCTTGAAGCTGCGGCCGACGGCTGCTATACGCCCTAGCTTCCCCGATAACCGGCCGTTTCCGGCGCAATACCCCGAGGAGTGAGAGATGCGAGCGAGCCCTGCTGTTGCCAAGACCGACTACCAGGTGGCCGACATCAAGTTGGCCGATTGGGGCCGCAAGGAGATCTCGATCGCCGAGTCGGAGATGCCGGGCCTGATGGCCATCCGCGCCGAATTCGGCAAGAAGAAGCCGCTCAAGGGCGCGCGCGTCGCCGGCTCGCTGCACATGACGATCCAGACGGCGGTCCTCATCGAGACGCTGCAGGCGCTCGGCGCCGACATTCGCTGGGCCTCGTGCAATATCTATTCGACTCAAGACCATGCCGCCGCGGCGATCGCCGCCGCCGGTACGCCGGTGTTCGCCTACAAGGGGGAATCGCTCCAGGAATACTGGGACTTCACGCATCGGATTTTCCAGTGGGCGGATGGCGGCACGCCGAACATGATCCTCGACGACGGCGGCGATGCGACCCTGCTCGTCCATCTCGGCATGCGCGCCGAGAAAGATGCGTCCGTCCTCGCCAAGCCGACGAACGAGGAAGAAGAAGTCCTCTACGCCGCCATCAAGAAGCGTCTCGCCGCCAGCCCCGGTTGGTATTCGAAGCTCGGCAAGGCCATCCGCGGCGTCACCGAGGAGACGACCACAGGCGTTCATCGCCTCTATCAGATGGAGAAGGAAGGACGCCTGCTGTTTCCGGCAATCAACGTCAACGACTCGGTCACCAAGTCGAAATTCGACAATCTCTACGGCTGCCGCGAGAGCCTGGTCGACGGCGTCCGCCGCGCCACCGACGTGATGATGGCGGGCAAAGTGGCGGTGGTGGCCGGCTTCGGCGATGTCGGCAAGGGCTCGGCCGCGTCGTTGCGCAATGCCGGTGCGCGGGTGGTGGTGACCGAGATCGATCCCATTTGCGCGTTGCAGGCGGCGATGGAGGGCTATCAGGTCGTCACCATGGACGACGCCGCGCCGATGGGCGACATCTTCGTCACGGCGACCGGCAATATCGATGTGATCACTCTCGATCACATGCGGAAGATGAAGCACCGCGCCATCGTCTGCAACATCGGCCACTTCGACAGCGAGATCCAGGTGGCGGCGCTCAAGAACTACAAGTGGCACAACGTCAAGCCGCAGGTCGACGAGATCGAGTTCCCCGACGGCAAGCGTATCATCCTGTTGGCCGAAGGCCGGCTGGTGAATCTCGGCTGTGGGACGGGCCATCCGAGCTTCGTGATGAGCTCGTCCTTCTCCAACCAGACGCTGGCGCAGATCGAGCTGTGGGGCAATCAAGGCAGGTACGAGAAGAAGGTCTACACGCTGCCCAAGCATCTCGACGAGAAAGTGGCGGCGCTGCACCTCGACAAGGTCGGCGCCAAGCTCACCAAGCTGACCAAGGCGCAGGCCGAGTATATCGGCGTGGCGGCCAGCGGCCCGTTCAAGAGCGACTCCTACCGCTATTGAGCGGCGGCGGGCGCCGGCCGCGCCGCGCCTTGCCGGCGGCCGCGAACCAACCTATGGTTTTCGCGTGGCCGAAGCTGCCCCACATTTTGCCTCTCGCTCGGTCGGCGAGGGCAGGGGCGGGATCGAAACCCGCCCCGACGATGAACCACCTCCCCTGGGGAGCGGGTCGTGCGAAGCGCGAAGTGACGGGCCGCGGCGCCGTCTCGTTCCACGGCCTGCTTCTGTGCTCGCCTTCGGCGCGAGGGGGTTAGGCGACGAACCGTGGACGGCGACCCGCTAGGGTGGGGAATCGCACTTCTGGCCGTCGCGCTCGCCGGCGGCATCTTCGTTTGGCATCGGCGCGGCGTGGCGGAATTGCTCGATCGTTTGGCGCTGGCTGAGCGCGGCGCGGCCGAACGCGACCGCCTCGCCGCCGAGACATCGGCGCTCGCCGGTCGGCTGAACGCGGCGGAAATGCAGCTCAAAGCGGCGGAAGCGGCGCGGGACGCCGTCCGCGCAGGCTTCGAACGGCTGCCGATGCCGGTCTGGCGTCGCGACGGTGCGCTGGCGCTGGTCGCCTGCAACACGGCCTTCGCCGACGCGGTCGAGGCCGAACCCGCCAGGGTCATTGCCGAAGGGCGGATGCTCGGCGGCAATGCGCTCGCCGAGCGCGGCGGCGTGCTGGCCGAACGCGCGCGGAAGGCGGGCGTGCCGCACAGCGAATCGCACCACGTCGTGGTCGCCGGCTCGCGCCGCCTGCTCAATTTCACCGAAATCCCGCTGCCAGACGGCGGCACGATCGGGATCGCCAGCGACGAGACCGCGCGGGAGGAGGCGCAGACCGAGCTGACCCGCCACATCGCCGCGCACGCCGATGTACTGGAGAATCTCGCCACGGCGATCGCCATTTACGGCGCGGATCGGCGCCTCAAGTTCTTCAACACGGCGTTCTCCAAGTTGTGGACGCTCGACGAGAAATGGCTGCGCCAGGGCCCGGATTACGGCGAGGTGCTGGAGGCGCTGCGCGAGCGCCGCCGGCTTCAGGAATACGCCGATTTCCCGGCGTTCAAGCGGCGCAGCCTCAAGATGTTCACCTCCCTCGTCGAGCCATTGGAGGAATGGATCTACGTTCCCGACGGCACGACGCTGCGCACGCGGATCATGCCGCATCCGATGGGCGGGCTGCTCTTCACCTTCGAGGACGTGACCGACACGCTGGTGCTGGAGCGCACGCTCAATACGCAGATCGCGGTGCAGCGCGACACTCTCAACAATCTCTACGAGGGCGTGGTAGTCGTCGGCAGCGACGGGCGACTCAAGCTCAGCAACCCAGCCTATGGGCGGATTTGGGGACTGCCGCAGGAATCGCTCGCGGCCGAGCCGCATATCGCCGACATCATCGAGCGGGTGCGCGAGTATTTCGACTACGACGAGGATTGGTCGGCGCTCAAGGAGCGCATCATCGGCCGGCTCACCGGACGCAGCCCGCGCGCGGGGCGCCTGCATCGCACCGACGGCTCGGTGCTCGACTATGCCTGCGTGCCGCTGCCCGACGGCGCGATGCTGCTGTCCTATCTGGACGTCACCGATTCGTTCCGCGTCGAGCGGGCGCTGCGCGAGCGGACGGACGCGCTCGAGGCCGCCGACCGCCTGAAGTCGGAATTCATCTCGACGATCTCATATGAGCTGCGCACGCCGCTCACCACGATCATCGGATTTGCCGAAATACTCGCCAATCAGTATTTCGGCCCGCTCAACGATCGCCAGCGCGAGTATTGCGCCGGCATCATCGGCTCCTCGCAGCGGCTGCTGTCGATCATCAACGACATTCTCGATCTGTCGTCGATCGAGGCGGGGCGCATGTCGCTCGAGCTGCGCGCCGTCGAGCCGCGTGCGCTGCTCACCGACGTCGTCGCCATAATGGGCGAGATGGCGCGCAAGGGCGAGTTGCAGCTGGCGATGAACTGCCCGCTGGAACTCGGCGAAATCGTCATCGACGAGCGCCGGATGAAGCAGGCCCTGTGCAATCTCGTTTCGAACGCGATCAAGTTCACGCCGCCGGGCGGGTCCGTCACGCTTTCGGTCGAACTGCACGAAGGCTGGGTGAAATTCGCGGTGAGCGATACCGGCATCGGCATTGCCGAAGAGGATCAGACGCGCGTGTTCGAGGCCTTCGTACGCGGCCGCAAGGGCAAGGGCAGCCGCACCGGTGCGGGGCTCGGCCTGCCGCTCGTCAAGCGCATCGTCGAGCTCCATAACGGACGGGTCGAGATCAGTTCGCCGACGTCGCGCGGCACCACGGTCGTCTGCATCCTGCCGCTCCAGGCCGCGCTCGCCGCCGAGTCGCAGCAGCAGGCGGCGGCGGGCGATCCAGTGCCATCGCTGCCGCGCAATAGCTGAGCGACCGCCGGCGTCGCGCGGCAGCGCCCGGCGCCGATCATGCCGGCGGCCTCTGTCCCGGAATGCCCTTGGTCGTCGAATACTCGAAATGCAGCACTTCGCCGGGGTGGAGCAGCGGATGGATCGCGTGCGCCGCAAGCGCCGCCTCGGCAAAGCCGCTCAAGATCAGCTTGAGCTTGCCGGGATAGGTGGCGATGTCGCCGATCGCGTAGAGGCCGGGACACGACGTGGCGCAGGTCGCCGGTTCGATTTTGATGTGATTGCGCTCGAGATTGAGTCCCCAGCCGGCGATCGGTCCGAGATTCATCGCCAGGCCGAAGAAGGCGAGCAGCGCGTCGGCCTCGATCCGTTTGGTTGCCCCGTCTAGCATCCTGACAATGACCGCCGAGATCTGCCCATTCGCCCCGTCGAGCGCGTCGAGCTGGTAGGGCACGACGAGGTCGATCGCGCCGGCCTTGGCAAGCTGCTTCAGACGTTCGGCGCTCTCCGGCGCGGCGCGAAACTTGTCACGCCGATGCACGACGGAGACCCGCGCCGCCACGTCGGCCAGCGACAGCGCCCAGTCCACCGCGGAATCGCCGCCGCCGGCGATGACCACGCGCTTGCCGCGGAAATCCTCGCGCCGGCGCACCAAGTAGAACACGCTCTTGCCTTCGAACGCCTCGAGCCCCTTGAGCGGCGGCCGATTGGGGCCGAAGGCGCCGACCCCGGCGGCGATGATGATCGCCCGGGCGCGGATGCGGCCGTTCGCGGCGGTGACGAGTTCCCAATCTTCGCCGGCGCGGGCGAGCGAGTCGACGCGGTGGCCGAGGTGGTACACCGGCTTGAACGGCGCCGCCTGCTCGACGAGCCGGTCGACGAGCTCGTTCGCCGCGATGCGCGGATAGCCGGGTATGTCGTAGATCGGTTTTTCCGGATAGAGGGCCGCGCATTGGCCGCCCGGCATGTCGAGGGCGTCGATGACGCTCGCTGTCATCTTGAGCATGCCGAGCTCGAAGACGGCGAACAGACCGACCGGGCCGGCCCCGATGATGGCGACGTCGCTGCGCGTGACCGACGACATGCAAGCTCCGCGGTGGTTGGACCGGACGGGTTGGGAACGGGCCCGAATCGCGCCATAACATGGCGGTGGAATCGGCCCGGATCAACCCTTTGTCGCACCGCGTTGCGGGCGGCGCGGCGGCCGGCTACAAAGCGCGACGATGTCCGAGTCTCCTCCCGCGATTCGCGAGGTGCTCGTGCCCGACCTTGCCGCTACCGAGCGGCTCGCCGCGGCGCTTGCCGCCAGCGCGCGGCGCGGCGATATCGTCGCGCTGTCGGGCGGGCTCGGCCTCGGCAAGACGACCTTCGCCCGCGCCTTCATTCGCGCCCGGCCCGGCGGAGCGGGCTTCGCGGAGGTGCCGAGTCCCACCTTCACGCTGGTGCAGGTCTACGACCTGCCGGATTGCGCCGTGTGGCATTTCGATCTCTATCGTCTGGCCGGCGCCGCGGATGCCTGGGAGCTCGGCATCGAGGAGTCGTTCGCCGAGGGGATATCGCTCATCGAGTGGCCGGAGCGGCTGGGGAATCTGTTGCCGGCCGACCATCTCGGTGTCGCGTTCCGCTGTGGTGCCGCGCCGACGGCGCGGCAGATTTATCTGACGATGCACGGCGATTGGCCGCACCGGCTGGCCGGATTGAGCGCGCATGTCTGAGCGCATGGCGACGATCCGCACGTTTCTCGAGCGCGCGGGATGGAGCGATGCCGCCTGCCGCAAGCTGGCCGGCGATGCGTCGTTCCGGACGTATTTCCGCGTCGCCGACGGCGACCGGCGCGCCGTGCTGATGGACGCGCCGCCGCCCAAGGAGGATGTGCGTCCCTTCGTCGCCGTGGCCAAGTGCCTGGCCGGGCTCGGCCTCAGCGCGCCGCGAATCATCGTCCAGGACGTCGATGCCGGGCTGCTGCTGCTGGAAGATCTCGGCGACGATACCTATACGCGGCAGCTCGCCGCCGGCGCGGACGAGCGGGCGCTTTACGCGCTGGCCGTCGACACGCTGATCGAGCTCAACCGTCGCTTCGACGCCGGCGGCGCATCCGACCTGCGCCGCTTCGGCGAGGCCCAGGCATTGCGCGAGGTGGGGCTGCTGCTCGAATGGTACTGGCCGGCGGTGATGGGCGGGCCGGCGAGCGCGAAGCTGCGTGAAAGCTATGCCGACGCTTGGCGGGCGGCGCTGCCGCGCATGCGCGGCGTCGCCGATAGCCTGGCGCTGTTCGATTTCCACGTCGACAACCTGATGTGGCTCGCCGGCCGGCCCGGCGCTGCCGCCTGCGGCCTGCTCGATTTCCAGGACGCCGTCATCGCGCCCGTGGCGTTCGATCTCGTTTCCTTGCTGGAAGACGCGCGGCGCGACGTACCGGCCGGCCTCGTCGCCGAGATGCAGCGGCGCTATCGCGCGGCGTTTCCGCAGCTCGACGCGGCGGCGTTCGCGACCGCCTATTCGGTGATCGGCGCGCAGCGTAACACCCGCATCATCGCCGTTTTCACCCGCCTCATGGTGCGCGACGGCAAGCCGCAATACCTGGCGCATATTCCGCGCGTGTGGCGGCTGCTCGCGGGCGATCTCGCGCATCCGGCCCTGGCGCCTGTGCGCGAATGGTTCGATCGCCACCTGCCGCGCGAGCGGCGCATGGCCCCGGCGGCGGTGTTGAAGTGAGCCAGGGGACAATGCCGCGCGTTGCCATGGTGCTTGCCGCCGGCCTCGGCACGCGCATGCGGCCGCTGACTGAGACCCGGCCCAAGCCGTTGATCGAGGTCGCCGGCCGCGCGCTGATTGATCGCGTGCTCGATCGCTTCGCCGAGTTCGGCGTCGATCGCGCCGTCGTCAATCTCCACCATCATCGCCAGGTGCTGGAGGCGCATCTGCGCGGCCGCGCGCATCCGCGAATCGTCTTCTCCCCGGAGGCGGAGCTGCTCGAGACCGGCGGCGGCGTCGCGCAGGCGTTGCCGCTGCTGGGGCCGGATCCGTTCTTCGTCGCCAACGCCGACGTGCTGTGGCTGGATGGCCGGCGGCCGGCGTTGCAGCGCCTCGCAGCCGCCTGGGACGATTCCAAGATGGACGCCTTGCTGCTGGTGCATTCCGCAATCACGGCGCAGGGTTACAGCGGGCCGGGCGACTACTTCGTCGACCCGCTCGGCCGCATGCGCCGCCGCCGCTTCGGCGAAATCGCGCCGTACATCTTCGGCGGCGTGCAGGTTCTACATCCCCGCTTGTTGCGCGATGCGCCGTCCGGCAAGTTCTCGCTCAACCTCCTCTGGGACCGCGCGCAGGACGCGGACCGCCTATGGGCCATCGTCAACGACGGCCTATGGTTCCATGTCGGCACTCCCGATGACATCGTGAGAACGGAGGCGGAGCTGGGATGGATAAGAAAGGCGCCCTGAGGGAGCGGTTGGTGCGCGTCTGTACGATTCCGCCAGGCCTGCCCTTTCTCGACACCTTGGCGGCCGGGATTTGGCGTGAGGCCGAAGCCGATGGGCTGCGCCTCGTCCGCGCCCAGGTGCTGCTGCCGACACGGCGCGCCTGCCGTGCACTGCGCGACGCGTTCCTACGCTTGACCGACGGCGCGCCGCTGCTGCTGCCGCGCATCCAGCCGCTCGGCGATGTCGACGAGGACGAGTTGGTGCTGTCGGGCGACGAGGTGGCCAGCGATGATCTCGATCGATCGGCGATACCGGAGCTGCGCCGGCGCCTCATGCTGGCACGGACGATCCTGGCCCGCGCCAAGGCCGCGCCGGACGGCGAGGCGAGCCGGCCGGAGCAGGCGATCGACCTCGCCACCGAGCTCGCACGGCTCATCGATCAGGTTCAGACCGAGCGGCTGTCCTTCGATCGTCTGGACAAGCTGGTTCCGGACGAATTTGCCGAGCATTGGCGGCATACGTTGGAATTCCTCAAGATCGTCACCGAGAACTGGCCGAAGATCCTCGCGGAGGAAGACGCGGTCGATCCGGCCGCCCGCCGCGATGGCGCGCTCGCGGCGCTGGCGCGACATTGGCGCGAGGCGCCGCCGGCCGATCCCATCTACGCCGCCGGCTCGACCGGCAGCATTCCGGCGACCGCCGATCTGCTCGGCGTCGTTGCGCGACTGCCACGCGGCGCCGTCATTCTGCCAGGCCTCGACCGCGATCTCGACGCGGCGAGCTGGGAGGTGCTCGACGAGACGCATCCGCAATTCGGCCTCGCCCGGTTGCTCGCGCATATCGGGATTGACCGTGCCGGCGTCGAGGATTGGGCGCCGGCACCACCGGAGAAGCGCGCCCGCGCGCGGCTGGTTTCAGCGGCGCTGCGGCCCGCGGCGACCAGTGAATCGTGGGATCGCGATGCGGTCAGCGATGCGGCCCTCGACGGCCTCGTGCGCATCGATTGCGCGCAGCCACAGCAGGAGGCCGGGATCATCGCTCTGCTGCTGCGCGAGGCGATCGAGACCGCGGGGCGTACCGCGGCGCTGATTACGCCTGATCGCGGGCTGGCGCGCCGCGTCGCGGCCGAGCTCGCGCGCTTCGACATCGCCATCGACGACTCCGCCGGCCGGCCGCTCGCCGACACGCCGCCCGGCGTGTTCCTGCGGCTCGTGGCGGAACTCGCCGAGGACTCGGTCCCGCCGGCGACGCTGCTGGCCAGCCTCAAGCATCCTCTCGCCGCGGGCGGACTGCCGCGCGCTGCGTTTCTGACGCTCGTGCGCCGCCTGGAGATCGCGGCGCTGCGGGGGCCGCGTCCGGCACCGGGATTCGGCGGCATTGCGGCCGCGCTGGCGGCGTCGCGGGAGGGCGGCGGAAAGGACGATCTCGGCGCTTGGCTGCACAACCTGGCCCGGTTGGTGCAGCCCTATGCGGCGCTGTTGGAAATGCCGGCGGCGCCGGCAGAGTTGCTGCGTGCGCATATCGGGTTGGCCGAGGCGTTGGCGGCGACCGACGACGAAACCGGCGCGGCACGGCTGTGGGGTGGCGACGACGGCGAGGCGGCTGCCGGGTTCGTCGGCGAGCTGGCCGAGGCCTTGGACGGATTTCCGAAGCTTTCCGGCGCGGAGTATCCCACGTTCTTCGCCAAGTGCATGGATGGGCGCGTCGTGCGGCCCCGCTATGGACGGCACCCGCGCCTGGCCATTTTCGGGCCACTGGAAGCGCGTCTGCTGCAGCCGGACCTCGTGATCCTCGGCGGCATGAACGAAGGGACTTTTCCGCCGGAGCCGCCGTCCGATCCCTGGCTGTCGCGGCCGATGCGCAAGGCGTTTGGGCTGCCGGCGCCAGAGCGGCGCATAGGCCTCGCCGCGCATGATTTCGCCCAGGCTTGCGGCGCGCCGCAGGTCGTGTTCACGCGCGCGGTCCGGGTCGAGGGAGCGCCGACCGTACCGTCGCGCTGGCTGCTGCGGCTCGACAATTTGCTCGCTGCGGCCGGCCGCGCCGATTGGCTGCAGCAGCAGCGGCCGGAATTGCATGCCTGGCAGCGCCAGCTCGACGAAGTCGGCGATCCGCCGACGCCGGAAGCGCCGCAGCCCAGGCCGCCGGTCAGCCAGCGTCCGCGCCGGCTGTCGGTCAGCGAGATCGAGATATGGCGGCGCGACCCCTACTCCATCTATGCGAAGCACATCTTGCGGCTGAGAGCGCTGGAGCCGCTCGATGCCGAACCGGGCGTGGCCGAGCGCGGCGAGATCATCCATCGCGCGCTGGCAGAGTTCGTGCAGTGCTTCCGTGATGAGCTGCCGCGCGACGCCCTCGCCCGCCTGGTTGCCATCGGCGAGCGGCATTTTGTGCCGATCCTGGCGCGGCCGACCCTTGCCGCCTTCTGGTGGCCGCGATTCATCTCAATCGCGGCGTGGTTCGTCGCCTATGAGCGGGAGCGCCGACGATTCGCGCAGCCGATCGCGGTCGAATGTCGCGGATCGCTGACCGTCTCCGCACCGGCGGGGACATTCACGCTGACAGCGCGCGCCGACCGCATCGACCGGCATCGCGACGGCGGGCTGGAGATCATCGATTACAAGACCGGCGCAGCGCCGAAGACGCGCGAAGTCGTGCTCGGTTACGCGCCACAGCTCCCGCTGGAAGCCGCGATCGCCGAACAGGGCGGCTTCGCCGACGTGCCGGCGGAGGCGGTTGCGATCCTGTCGTATTGGCGTCTGCGGGGCGGCGAACCGGCGGCGGAGGTATCGACACCGCATGAAGGCAGGAACGGCGCCGATGCCGCGACGCTCACGGCGGCGGCGCTTGCCGGCTTGAAGGACATGGTCGCACGCTTCGATGACCCGTCGACCCCCTATGCCGCGCGGCCACGCCCTGAATTCGCGCCACGCTACAGCGATTACGAGCATCTGGCGCGGGTCAAGGAATGGTCGGCGGTCGAGGATGACGAATGGTGAGCGCGCGCGCCTCCTCCGAGTTGCAACAGCGCCGGGCCGCCGATCCCGCCGCCTCGGTCTGGGTCGAGGCCTCGGCCGGCACCGGCAAGACCAAGGTGCTGGTCGACCGTGTGCTCAATCTGCTGCTGGCTGGCGCACCGCCGACCAAGCTGCTCTGCCTCACCTTCACCAAGGCTGCAGCGAAGGAGATGGCCAACCGCCTGACGGCCCGATTGAGCGAATGGGCCGTAATCGAAGATGAGCCGCTGCGGCAGGCGTTGCTGATGTTGACCGGCAGCCGACCTAGCGCCGAACGGCTTGCCCATGCGCGTCGGCTATTCGCCGCGGTCGTCGATGCCCCTGGCGGGCTGCGCATCGATACCATCCATGCGTTCTGCCAATCCCTGCTGCGGCGGTTCCCGCTGGAGGCTGGGCTAACCCCGCATTTCGAGGTGCTCGACGCGCGCAGCGCCAGCGAATTGCTCGCCGAGGCGCTTGAGCAGGTGCTCGGGCGGGCGCAATCGCCGCGCGACGCCGCTCTCACCGCCGCTTTGACGACCGTGGTCGCGGCCACCGACGAGTTGAGCTTCGGGAAGATTCTCTCGACGTTCGTCGCAGAGCGCGGCCGGCTGCAGCGCATGCTGGAACGCTGCAGGAATGCCGACGGCGTCGCCGCCGCGCTGCGCAACCGCGTCGGGCTTGCGGCCGATGAGACCGAGGCGTCGATCTTGGCGGCCGCCTGTAGCGATGGCGCCTTCGATGCGGCCGGCCTGCGCCGCGCGGCGACGGCGCTCGTCAGCGGTTCCGCCAACGACCGCAAGTACGGCGCACCGCTCGCGGCATGGCTCGACTCACCGGCACGTCGAGTGGAGTTGTTCGATGAATATTGCCGCACGTTCTTCACCAAGGAGGGCGATCGACGGCAGAAATTTGCGACACAGGGCACGCTCAAGGCAGCACCAGGCATCGACGTGGTCTTGGCGAGGGAAGCGGAGCGGCTGGAGGCGGTGATCGATCGCGCCAAGGCCGCCGCCAATCTCGCGGCGACCGTGGCGCTGGTGCGGCTCGGCAGCGCGATCATTGAGCGCTATCGCGCGATCAAGGCGGCCCGCTCGGCGCTCGACTACGACGATCTCATCCTCGCGACGCACCGCCTGCTTCGTCGACCGGGCATCGCGCCCTGGGTGCTCTACAAGCTCGATGGCGGCATTGATCACATCCTAGTCGACGAGGCCCAGGATACCAATCCGGAGCAATGGGAGGTCGTTGCGGCGCTAGCCGAGGAGTTTTTCACCGGCGTCGGCGCGCGGGAGGTTGAGCGCACGGTGTTCGCCGTGGGCGACGCGAAGCAATCGATTTTCAGTTTCCAGCGCGCGGACCCCAAGGCCTTCCTGCGCATGCGCGACCATTTTGCGCAGCAGGCGCACGCGGCCGAGAAGAATTGGCGCAACGTGCCATTGACGCTGTCGTTCCGCTCGACCAAGGCGGTGCTCGACGCGGTCGATGCAGTGTTCCGCCAGCCCGGGGCAAGCGCCGGCGTTGTGCTCGACGGCGGCGAGGTGAAGCACGAACTGCATCGTCAGGGCGAGGGGGGGCTGGTCGAGTTATGGCCGCCGGTGGCCCCGCGCCCGGCCGCGGCACCGGCGCCGTGGGATCCGGCCGTCGACCGGCTCGACGAGGACTCGCCCCCGGCGCGCCTCGCCGCGCTGATTGCGCGCAAGATCGCCGGCTGGATCAAGGGTGAAGAACGTCTCGAATCGCAAGGCCGACGGATCCGGCCAAGCGATGTCATGATCCTGGTGCGGCAGCGCAATCGGCTGGTCGTCGAGTTGGTGCGGGCGTTGAAGCGCAACAAGATTCCGGTAGCCGGCGTCGATCGCATGGTTCTGGCCGAGCAGCTCGCCGTCATGGACCTGATCGCGCTGGGCCACTTCCTGCTTCTGCCCGAGGATGATCTGACGCTCGCCACCGTGCTCAAGGGGCCGCTGTTCAATCTCACCGAGGAACAGCTCCATACGCTCGCGCATGCGCGCAAGGGAACGTTGTGGGGCGAACTCGTCCGCCGCGCCGGCGAGGATGCCGCCTTCGCCGCGGCGCGGAGCGAACTCGGCGATCTGCTGGCGCGAGTCGACTACCTGCGGCCCTACGAGCTTTATGCCGAGCTGCTCGGCGCGCGTGGCGGCCGCCGCCGCATCGTCGCGCGCCTCGGCGTCGAGGCCGATGATCCGCTCGACGAGTTTCTGGCGGCGGCGCTTGCCTTCGAGCAAAGCCATCCGCCGGCCCTGGAAACCTTCCTGCACTGGCTGGTGGCCGGCGGCGAGGAGATCAAGCGCGATGTCGAGGCGGCGGAGCGCGACGAAGTCCGCATCATGACCGTCCACGGCGCCAAGGGCTTGCAGGCGCCGATCGTCATCCTGCCCGATACCATGCAGGTGCCGCAGCATCGTCCGACGCTTCTGTGGCCGTCCGACCTGGTCTGGTGGTCGCCTCGCACAAGCGGCGATGACGCACTCGCGCGAAGTCTGCGTGCCGACAGCCGACAAGCCGCGACGGAAGAGTATCGGCGGTTGCTCTATGTGGCGATGACGCGCGCGCAGGACCGGCTTTATGTCTTTGGCTACAAGGGGGACAAGGAACCGCCTGCGGAATGCTGGTACAATCTCATCGAATCCGGCCTGCGGCCGGTCGCCGAAAGGCATGAAGTGGCCGCGGCGCCGGACCCGTCCGGTCCATCCCTGCGTCTGGTCTGCCTGCAGACGGGAGAGACGCCTTCCTTCGAAGAGCCGGCCGGCCCGATGCCGAAGAGTGGTCTGCCCGGCTGGTGGCGGCGCTCCCCGCAAGCGGAACCCGTGCCGCCGAGGCCGCTGGTGCCGTCGGCGCCCCAGGGGCCAGAGCCCCCGGTACGCGGGCCGTTCGCCGGCGATGACGGACGGCGCTTCCGCCGCGGTCGGCTGATCCACCGGCTGTTGCAGACCCTGCCCGAGCTGCCGGCGGAGCGTCGCCATGCCGCCGCGCGGGCATTCCTTCGACGGCCGGTGCATGGCTTGCCGGCGGCCGAGCGGGAGGAGATTGCTGCGGCGGCCTTCGGCGTGCTCGACCACCCGGCTCTGGCTCCGCTCTTCGGCCCCGGCAGCCTGGCCGAGGCGGCGATCGTCGGCCGGATCGGCGATCGTCTCCTGTCCGGCCAAGTCGACCGCCTGATGGTGACCGACCGCGACGTCCTGGTGCTCGACTACAAGACCAATCGGCCGGCACCGGCGACGCTGGCTGAGGTCGCCCCACTCTACCTCGCCCAGATGGCCGCCTATCGGGCGGCGCTGCGCCAAGTCTATCCCGGCCGCCGCGTCCGCAGTGCTCTCTTGTGGACCGACGGGCCGCGCCTCATGGAACTCCCCGACGAGGTTCTGGACGAGTCCGGTTTTCTGTACTAAGAGTTTGAAATATATATGCTATTGAAGCTTGACCGCAACCGGATGGGCTGCGTAGAGTCTGGTCGGGCTGAGGGGGAGGGGCGAAGCCCTGGAGCCAGGCGTCGCAACGATAAGATTGATGAGGTCCCATGACGACCGCGACAGTTACCGACGACACCTTCGAGTCAAATGTGCTGAAGGCGAACGGGCCCGTGCTGGTCGATTTCTGGGCGGAATGGTGCGGCCCCTGCAAGGCGATCGCGCCGGTGCTCGAAGATCTGGCCCGCGATCTGGCCGGCAAAGTGACTATCGCCAAGATCAATATCGACGAGAATCCGACCACGCCATCCAAATACGGGGTGCGCGGCATCCCCACCCTGATGCTGTTCAAGGACGGCCAAGTGGCGGCAACCAAGATCGGCACCTTGCCGAAGACCAAGCTTTACGAATGGGTCGAATCCGTCATCTAGATGCGGCGGCGCCCGGCGGGCGCCTGGCGATCACGACGATCATCCGCGTTGCGATGGGCCGCTCGCGCCGAGGAGCGGCCCGTTGTCTGTCGAGCGCTCGTGTCAGCGCGGCTTGTAGTCCTCGCCCTTGACGCAGAGGACGAGCCTTTTCGGGATCACGCCGAGTCCCGACTCGTCGAATACCTGCGAGACCCGAGAATCCGCCAGGCAGATCGCGACCTCGCCTGTGAAGGTGTTGACGCGCCAGGCGATTCTCCCATCGCTGGCCGCAATTTGATAAACATTCGGCTGTTGTGACTGCGCTGGCTGGCCGGTTTGGCCGACGAACCATCCGACGACGAGGCCGGAGGCGAGGATGACGAGCAGAGATCGGTTCATGGCGAACTCCCCGGAGGGTCAGAGATTGGACAACGGCACGCACAGTCTGCTCATTCCTGGTGGACGTAGCAAACCGGCAATTGCCCATCTTTTCGCCGTGCTGGCGTGGCTGATCGTCGCCACCATGGCAGTGCCGGCGACGGTCGCGGCAGCGGACTTCGATTTACAGGGCCATCGCGGGGCGCGTGGGTTGGCGCCGGAAAACACGCTGCCGGACTTCGCCCGGGCGCTCAGCCTCGGCGTCAACACTTTGGAATTCGACACCGGCGTCACCAAGGATGGCGAAGTGGTGATCGCCCACGACCGGCGCCTCAATCCCGACATCACGCGCGGGCCCGACGGCGCCTTCCTCGCCGCGCTTGGCCCGGCGATCCATGATCTGACGCTTGCCGAACTCAAGACCTACGACATCGGCGGCATTCGGCCGGGGACTGCCTATGCCAAGCTGTTTCCCGAGCAGGTCGCCGTGCCGGGGACGCGCTTTCCGACGCTGGCCGAGCTGGCTGATCTGGTCCGTCGTGCCGGCGCCAGCCATGTCCGCTTCAACGTCGAGACCAAGCTGTCGCCGCTGGCGCCCGAGGAAACGCCCGACCCGGAGACTTTCGCCGCCAAATTGGTGGCGGCGCTGCGGGACGCCGGCATCGCCGGGCGCGCCATGATCCAGTCCTTCGACTGGCGGACGCTGCAAGTGGTGCAGAAAATCGCACCGGACATTCCGACCGTCTACCTGACGCAGGAGCGCGGGCAGGGCGCCAACATCAAGCGCGGCGAGACGACGCCCTGGGTCGCCGGCTTCCGTATCGAGGATCATGGCGACTCGGTGCCGCGCATGGTCAAGGCGGCGGGCGGCAAGTTCTGGTCGCCGCTGTGGCGCGACGTCACCGACCAGAGCCTGGCCGAGGCCAAGGCGCTCGGTCTGCCGGTCGTCGTCTGGACGGTGAACGATCCGGTCGAGATGCGCCGTCTGATCGAGCGCGGCGTCGACGGCATCATCAGCGACCGGCCCGACCTGCTGCGCGCCGTGGTTGCCGAGATGGGGCTGAAGCTGCCGACGCCGACCCCGGTGACGCCGTAGCGCTTCAGCCGTTCTC
>JACQDQ010000010.1 GCA_016201015.1 Pseudomonadota bacterium
CGTCGAGCACGAAGGCGCAGGCCCCGAGCAGCAGCAGCACCGCGACCGAGCTGCCCACCGCGCCGCCGGGCAGGCCGCCGATCAGCACGTCGAGCAGCCGGTCCGTTCCGAAGATGCGAAACACCAGCGTGAACGTATTCGCCGCGACAAACAGCGCGAACAGGGCCCCGGTCACCGCCATCGTGTCGCGCAGCACCTGGTCGAGAACTTCGGCGCGCAGCGAGCCGGTGACAGTGCCGAAGAGCAGCAGCGCCGCCGCGCCGAAGGCCGCAGCCTCGACCGCGTAGATGTAGCCGATGGTGACGGCGGCAAGCAGGCCGGTGATGAAGATCAATGTGGCGCCCGCCGTCAGCCAGCCCGCGAACCCAAGCCGCTCGCCGGCAGTCGGCGGTGGCGGCGGGTCAATCGAGCTTCGGCGGCCGCTCCACCATGCCACGCCAAGGCAGAGAAGCAGGAAGAGCCCGGCCGGCACCAGGGCGCCGCGGAACACGTCCTGGGTGTTGATGATGCGGACCGCCTGACCGGTGGCATTCACCGCCTCGGTGTGCGCGCGCAGCATGGCGTCGCTGAGCAGGATCAAGACCAGCGACGGCGGCACCACCACGCCCAGTGTGCTGCTGACGCATACCAGGGCCAAGCTGGGCCCCGCGGCAACGCCGCCGGCCAGCAGCCTCGGCTGCACCGTGCGCGACAGCGTCGCCACGCTTGCCCCCACCGAGCCGTTCATCGGCGCCAGCACCGCGCCGAGCCCGATCGCGGTCAGATGCGGCGCCGACGGGGTGCGCGCGAACAGGCCGGTGCCGGCGCGAAACAGGATGTCGGCCAGCGGCAGCCGGTTGAGCAACGCGCCCATCAGCACGAAAAGCGGCAGGGCTTGCAGCAGATCGTTCTCAAGGAGGCCGACGACGCGGGCCGGCAACGCCGTGAGCAGCGAATACGAGACGGCGCCCGCGGCGAGCCCGATGGCGGCGAAGACGACCGCGAGTCCGATCAGCACGGCGAAGGCCGGCAACCCGGTCGCGATCACCAGGATCGGCACCAGGGCGAGCATCCACAGCCCGGCCGCCTCCATGCCGGCTACCGCGGCGCCGGCAGCCGCCGGATATCGAGCAGCGCCTGGGCCAGCGCCAGCAACGCCAGCAGCCAGGCGCTGGCCTTGATGATGAAATAGCCCGGATTGGAAGTGTCCGGGAACGCCTCGAGCTGACGCAGCGACTGCCACACCATCGGCGCGCCGGCGATCAGGAAAAACAGCGCCCACGGCACGACGCAGATCAGCGCCGCCATTCTCGCCAGCCGCGTGCGGGTGGCGGCGGCATAGCGATGCGCCAGGGCATCGGCGGCGATGTGCGTGCGCTCGCGCGTGGCGAAGGTCACCGCCAGGCTGACATAGAGCGCGAAGATCCACTGGCCGAGATCATTGGCCTCGCGCGAATAGGCCTGCACGAGATCGCGCAGCGGCCACTGGACAAAGAGCACCAGCGTGACAGGGAGCACCAGCCAGCGCCCGCATGCGATCAGCGCGGCGACCGCGCGATCGACATTCGCCAGCCAGCCATCGACCATCTTGGACAGGCGCCCGGGGCGAATCAGAGTTGGCCGTCTCACGAGGCACGCCCCTACCCTTCGTCCGTCTTCGCGTGCAATTGCCTGACATATCTTGGTGAGCCCGGTGGGTATCGAACCCACGACCCTCTGATTAAAAGTCAGATGCTCTACCACTGAGCTACGGGCTCGTTCCGAGGGCGCCCCGTTTGTAGGGCCGCGGCGGCAGGGGGTCAATGCCGGCAGAAGGCAGCGGTATCGCCAGCTTACCGCCGCGGCTTGCAAGTGGCTTTGATTCTGGGGGAAGATGGTCGTCAATACGGAGAGTTCGGAGCAAATTGCGGGCTCCGACCGCAGCTTGGGGAGGAAGGACCGTGAATTCGTCGCGTATCGCATCGGCAGGCGCTGCTGCCCTATTGTCTTGCGCTTTGGCCGCCAGCGCCCAGGCACAGGACGCCAAGCCGCAATACGGCGGCGAATTGATCTACGCGCAGGCCGGCGAGCAATTCTCGCTGTTTCCTGGGCGAAACCTGGACAGCGGCGCGCAGGATGTTTGGCTTTACGCCTGCGAGAACCTTGTCGAAATGAACGAGGACAGCGCCATCGTTCCCTGGCTGGCGAAGAGCTGGACGGTGTCGCCGGACAAGAAGGTGTTCACCTTCCAACTGCAGGAAGGCGTCAAGTTTCACGACGGCACACCGTTCAATGCCGAGGCCGTCGCGTTCGTCTTCAACGAGGCGAAGGCCAAGACGTTCATCTATGCGACCATCCTCGAGGGGTTCGAGAGCGCGAAGGCCGCGAGCGAATATTCCGTCACGTTCCACTTTACGTCGCCGTTCGCGGCGCTTCTGCCGAATCTCGCCTACCAGAAGGGCAAGCCCTATCTCGATTCGGTCAAGATCATCACTGTCACCGACCCGGCAGTCCGGGCCAGCTTGCTCGAAAAAGGCGAGATCGACCGGACGGTCAACTTGAACGACTTCGACATTCCGCGCCTCGAGGCCAACAGAAGCATTCGCGTTCGCGTGGTGCCGAGCACGCGGCAGTATTACGTCGTGCTGAATCACATGGTTCATCCTTTGGACCACGTAAACGTGCGCAAGGCATTCAACTACGCCATCGACAAGGCGGGCATCGTGAAAAGCGTGTTTGCCGGCCGCGGCGCGGTCTTGTCCAAGGCACCCACGGTATCCGAAGGCGTCTACGGCTTCACCGATATGCGCAATCCGGGAGAGGATACGATCTTTCCCTATAACCTGGCGCGCGCAAAGGAGTTGATGAAAAACGCCGGCTATGAAGACCGTAACAAGGACGGCTTCGTCGAGGATATCAGGGGCAACAAATTGTCTCTCAACCTCTTCACGCGTCGAGGCGGCACCAAGGGGGATTTCCAGGTCGCGCAGTTGATGCAGAACTTCTTGAAAGACATCGGCGTCGAGGTGAAGATCACCGTCCTGGAAAGCGCGGCCTTCGGCGACGCCATCAAGCTGGGGCCCACCGAGGCGAAATACGACCTGGCGCTGCTGTCGTGGGGCATACCGACGGCCGACCCGGACGAGCCGATGATGCTGTTCACCCTGACCCGGGCGTGGAAACCCGTAGGCGCCAATCGGATGTTCTATTCCAGCGATGAAATCGACCGCTTGTCGATGCTCGCGCATTCCGAGACCGACGAGGCAAAGCGCAAGGAATACGTCAAGCAATGGATGGCCGAGCTATTGCGCGATGCGCCGGTGATCTACCTGCCGACGCTTGCTTTGAATCTTGGCAGCCGAAACTATCTGCACGATGACCGCATCCTGTCGGTTGACAACTACCCGGCGCCGTTCGCCTGGCTGGACAAGGAAGAGATGAAGAAACAGGGAATCCGTCGCTAGATCGAACCCGCACCCGTGGTCGCGTCACCCAGCCCCGACCCTAGGGGCCGGCGGACGGGATCGAGGATCGAAGGCAGCCACACGGGCATTTTCAGGCGCCGCAACCCGCACCTTGGCAGGGTTGCCCATGGCCCGCCCGCGGCGGGCCGGTAGAGATTCAGCATGACGAAGCTGATCGTCGCACGTCTTCTGTTCATGGGGCCGGCTGCGCTGCTGATCGTTACGTTCCTGTTCGCGCTATTCCACCTCATCCCTGGCGATCCCGCGGTCATGCTGGCAGGAGACAACGCGCCGCGCGCGGTCGTCGATAGCATCCGCCAGGCCTACGGCTTCGACCAGCCTCTGCATGTTCAGTACTGGCGATACGTGACCAAGGTGCTGCAGGGCGATCTCGGCATATCGAACTACACCCGCGACCCGGTGATCGACTCCGTGTTCCCGCGCATCGTCAACACCGCCCAATTGGCGATCCTGTCCATGCTGTTCGCGATGACGGTGAGCCTATTGCTGGGCTGCATTTCGGCCATGTATTGGAATCGTCCGCTCGACAAGATCGTGACCGTCGTGTCGCTGTTGGGCATTTGCACGCCCGTGTTCGTAAGCGGGCTGCTTGCAATATATTTTTTCTCGATCTATCTGGGCTGGCTGCCGATCAGCGGCATGTCGAGCTGGCGGCACTTCATCCTGCCGGTGATCACGCTTGGCGCGCTGCAGGCCGCGATGCTCACGCGCATGGTGCGGTCCTGCATGGTCGACGCGCTGGGCAAGGACTACATAACGACGGCGCGCGCCAAGGGCGCATCCGAGTTCCTCGTCGTTTTCAAGCACGCGCTGAGGAATGCCTTGCTGCCGATCATCACGTTGTTCGGCCTGGGCCTGGGTCATACGCTGGGCGGTTCGGTCGTGACCGAGACCATCTTCAACTGGCCTGGACTTGGCCGGCTGATGGTCAATTCGATCCTGACGCGCGACCTGCCCATTACCCAAGGCGCCATTTTCTTCTTCTCCATGATCTTCATCCTGGTGAATCTGGTCGTCGACCTGATCTATGCCTGGGTCGATCCGAGGATCCGCTATGATTGAACGCCGGGCCGCCGCTCCCCACGCAATGCCGGCCGCGCCGCGGCGGGCCTAGAACATGGATTTCCTACGGCGCTATCGGCGCGACAAGGTCGGCGCATATTTCGGCGCGATCCTGCTGCTGCTGTATGGCGTCGCACTGACCGCGCAATGGATCACGCCCGCCGATCCAATGGCGATCAACCTGAATGAGGTCTTCGCCCCACCGTCATGGAGGCATTGGCTCGGCGCCGATCAGTTCGGCCGCGACATCTTGTCCCGGGTGATCCTCGCCACCCAGGTAACCGTCAAGATCACCAGCGCCGCGTGCATCTTCGCCGTTCTGACGGGCGTGACGATCGGCATGTTCGCCGGCTACCGCGGCGGCTGGGTCGAATCGGCGGCGATGCGCGCGACGGACATGTTGTTGATTTTTCCCATCATCATGCTGGCGATCGTCGTCGTCGTCGTGGCCGGCCCCACGGAGACCGGGGTCATCATCGCGCTTGGCCTGGCGCAGGCGCCGCAGTTCATCCGCATCGCGCGCGGGGTGACCCTGTCGGTCAAGGAAGAGCTCTATGTCGAGGCGGCGATCGCCGCCGGCGCCGGTAGGGCGCACATCCTGGCCCATCACATTTGGCCGAATATCTCGACCCCGATCATCGTGCAGGCGACCCTGACCCTGCCGGTGCTCGTGCTCAACGCATCTGCGCTCAGCTATCTGGGGCTGGGCGTGCAGCCGCCAACGCCGGAATGGGGCCAGATGTTGAACGAGGCCAAGGATCACCTGATTACCGCGCCCCATCTGATCGTCGGGCCGGCTGCGGCGCTGGTCGTGTTCGTGCTGTCGGCCAATCTGGTGGGCGATGCCGTGCAGGAAACGCTGAACCCCAAACTCAAGAAACAGAAGTGAGATGGGCGACGGCGCACCATTGATCGAAGTCAAAGGACTTAAGGTGCATTTCCACACCGAGGATGGGGTGGCACGCGCCGTCGACGGCGTCGATTTCACGATCGCGCCCGAGCGCACATTGGGCGTGGTCGGAGAGAGCGGCTGCGGCAAGTCGGTGACGGCCCGCGCCGTAATGGGATTGATCGAGCCGCCGGGACGCATCGAACAGGGCGAGATACTGCTGCACCTGCGCGACAAGGTCGTGGACATTTGCCGGCTCGACCCGCGCGGGCGCGAGATCAGGGACATACGCGGCAGCGAGATCGCGATGATCTTCCAGGAACCGATGACTTCGCTGAACCCGGTGTTCAGGATCGGCGATCAAATCGTCGAGGCTATTCTGCTGCACGGCGGCATGGGCCGAAGTCAGGCGCACGAGCGCGCCATCGAGCTGTTGGATGCAGTGGGCATCCCTATGCCGCGGCAACGCTTCGAAAGTTTTCCGCACCAACTCTCGGGCGGCATGCGCCAACGCGCCATGATCGCCATGGCGATGTCGTGCAATCCGCGCCTGCTGATCGCCGACGAGCCGACGACGGCGCTGGACGTCACCATCCAGGCCCAGGTCATCGACCTGATGAACGCGCTGCGCCGCGACTTCAACACCGCGATCATGTTCATCACGCACGATTTGGGCGTGATTGCCGGCATGGCCGACGACGTGGTCGTGATGTATTCCGGCAAGATCGTCGAAAGCGCGCCGGTGCGCGAGATCTTCCACAACCCCAAGCACCCCTATACCCAGGGACTGATGAACTCCATTCCGTCGCTGGCCGTATGGGGCGCGCGGCGGCTCAAGGCCATCGATGGCGTGGTCCCGTCGCCTTTCGCGCATCAGCAGGGTTGCCGTTTCGCGCCGCGCTGTTCGCATGCGATGGAGGTGTGCCGCGCGCGCAGCCCCGAGCTTCTGGAAGCCGCTCCCGGCCATAGCGCCGCCTGCTTCCTGCACCAAGCCGCGCCATGAATGCCGACGACACGCTGCTCGATGTGCGACGGCTGCGGAAATACTTTCCAGTACGCAAGGGAGCGCTGCAGCGCAGGGTGGCGCAGATCAAGGCGGTGGATGGTGTCGACTTGACGATCCAGTATCGCGAGACGTTGGGCCTGGTCGGTGAGAGCGGCTGCGGCAAAACCACCACCGGCCGAACCATCCTGCGGCTGATCGAGCCCACGGAAGGCAGCATCCTGTTCCGCGGCAGGACCTCGGACCGCGACGATGGCGAGGCCATGATCGATGTCGCCACCGCCACGCCCGCGCAGGTCAAGCTCCTGCGCCGCGACATGCAGATCATCTTCCAAGACCCCTACTCGTCGTTGAACCCTCGCATGACGATCGGCGAAATCGCCGGCGAGCCGTTGAAAATCCAAGGGCTGATGACGCGAAGCGAACGGGAGGCACTGGTACTGGACCTGCTTCGCGCGGTGGGCCTGTCGCCCGATCACGCGCGGCGTTACCCGCACGAGTTTTCCGGCGGCCAGCGCCAGCGGATCGGCATCGCGCGCGCGCTGGCGCTAAGACCCCAGCTGGTGGTTGCCGACGAGCCGGTATCGGCCCTGGACGTATCGATCCAGGCGCAGGTGATCAACCTGCTGCAGGATTTGCAGGAGCAGTTCGGCCTGACCTATCTGTTCATCGCCCACGACCTCTCGGTCGTGAAGCACATCTCCAATCGCGTGGCGGTGATGTATCTGGGGAAGATCGTCGAGCTTGCCGCCACGGCAGAGCTATTCGGCAACCCGAAGCACCCCTACAGCGAAGCGCTGATGTCGGCGGTGCCCGTCGCCGATCCGGATTTCAAGGCCCAGCGCATCCTTTTGCAGGGCGACATGCCCAGCCCGATGAATCCGCCCACGGGCTGCCACTTTCACCCACGCTGCCGCTACGCCCAGGACATCTGTAGGGCGGAGGCGCCGGTGTATCGTGCGGTCGGCGACAGTCACTTCGTGAGCTGCCATCGGGCGGACGAACTGAGTCTACGCGGCCTCCGGTCTTCGTGACCATCGCTGCGAAGGAAGGAACGACCCCTCGACCCTCTGATCAAAGGTCAGATGCTCTACCACTGAGCTATAGGCGCGCCGCCGCGCCGGACTGGGCGGCAGCAGGCGCCCCGTTGCAGGGCCGTGTCGGCGGGGGCAATGGCCGGGCCGCGCGCCCGGTCGCTTGGCGTCGGCTATGCCGAGGCTCGTGCCTGGTCGGACTCGCCACCGGGCGCCGGGTGCCCGACGGCGGTCGCCTGGACCACGCGCTGCGCCGGGAAGCGCACCGTGGCGGTCGTTCCCTTGCCGACCTGGCTGGCGATCGCCAGCGCGCCATCCTGCAGCTCGACCAATTTCTTGCAGATGGTCAGGCCGAGCCCGGTCCCCTGGTGCGCGCGGGACAGGCTCGTATCGGCCTGCTGGAACGGCTCGAACACATGGGCGAGCTGCTCCTTGACGATGCCGATCCCGGTATCGCGAATCTCGATCGTCAGTCCGCCCTCGGCCGCACGCCGCGCGGTGGCGATCACCTGCCCGCCTTTGCCGGTGAATTTGACCGCGTTGGAGAGCAGGTTCATGACGATCTTGTTCAGCGCCTGTTCGTCGCCGCGCAGGCGCGGCATGTCGATTTCCGTTTCGCTTCGCAGCGCGATGCCCGCTGCGGAGGCCTGCGGCGCCAGGCGTCGCCGGCAGGATTCGACCAGCTCGGCGACGTCGATCTCTTCATTCTTGAGTTGGGCGCGGCCGTCCTCGAGCCGCGCGACCTCGATGATGTCGTTGATCACGTCGAGCAGGCGCTGGCCGCTGCCATGGATGTCGGCGGCACAGCCCACGTATCTGTCGATGGCCTCGGGGCCGAACATGAGGTCGCGGATGATGTCGGAAAAGCCGATGATTGCGTTGAGCGGGGTGAGCAGCTCGTGGCTCATCTTGGCGAGGAATTCGCTCTTGGCGCGGTTGGCGGCCTCCGCCGCCTCCTTGGCGGCGCGAAGCTGGGCCTCGCGGTCCTTGACGGCGGTGATGTCGTTGATGACGGTTGCGCGGCCGCCATCGGCGAGAATCTGGGTGCGGAGCTGCTCCCAGCGGCCGTTGGCGAGCTGGCGGTCGACCGCGCCATCCGGATGGCGGTGTGCGGCGAGCGCGCGAATGATATATCCGGCCACGCCCTCGTCGCCGATGGCAAACCGCCCGCGCTCGACGCTGCGCCGCAGCATCGCCTCGAACGGCGTTCCCGGTGCGAGGACGTCGTCGAGCCCGGCGTGCATCCGCCGATAGGCGTCATTGCACATCACTAGCCGATCGTCCTTGTCGAACAACGGCGTTCCCGGCTCGAGGACGTCGTCGAGCCCGGCATGCATCCGCCGATAGGCGTCATTGCACATCACCAGCCGATCGTCCTTGTCGAACACGGCGATGCCGTCCGACAGATTCTGCATGGCGCCGGCAAGCTGCGCCTGCGCGCGGGATTCGATCTTGGCCCGCTCGCGCCGCACGAAGGCGATGAACAGGTAGATGCCGACGCTGCCGCCGATGCTTGCCATGAACACGCTCAGCGCGACCGCCGCCGCGTCGATCAGGTTGCCGCGCAGGAACGGCCCGGCCGGCGCATCGATCACCATCGCGCCCATGACATCGTTGAGCCGCCAGCGCGGCCCGTCCTGCTGCAGCCGATTGTGGCAGTCGACGCAGCTCTGCTGGCTGGCCAGGGACGGATGGACCGTCCGCATCAGCGGCACGCCGTCGACCGTAATCACCGTCGATACGGCGCGCGGCGTGGCCGAATCCGCAAAGCCGCGGATCGTTTCCGCCATGTTCGGATCGGCGGGACCGATCTTTATCTCGCGGCCGGGGAAGCCGACCATCGTCATGCGCAGGGCATTTGCCGCATCCCGCCCGCGATTGAACCGTTCGAGGGCATGGGCGCGGAATGTCGCGGGAACCGACGAATTCTCGCTGCCGAACTGAGTGCGCGTCTCGGCATAGGTGGCGATGAAGGCATCGGCCAATTGCAGCGCGGTCTGCTTCTCCTGGCCCTTGCTGGCGAGGAAGGATCTCAGATTGTAGTCGTAGAAGGCATAGCCGGCGGCCATTGCCAACAGCCCGAACATCAGCCCGAGGCCAGCAAAGGCCGCGACGACGCGCGCGCGCGCGTTGCGGCGTTTATTCTGCATGCTGATCTCGGTCGACATCACGGCTGTGCGGCGGCCCAAGGGTGCAATTCGAGCCTCGTTTCTACCGAATATTAGTTAATCGTAGGATAACGTTACGGTCGGTTGCATTTGCATTCACCGCACGGTCAATCCTCGGTCCAACCGGCGCCAGGCTCGAGCCGCCGCCCGGCCCGGGCTTAGCCCGCATCCTCGACCGCGGTCGACCGGTCAAATGGCCGGAACCAAGTCGCGGTTCGGCCGTTACCAAGTGACTGGACACGTATAGTGGAGGATTACCATGGCAATACGATCCGTTCCGCTTTCGAGTGCGATCGCCATAGCCGGGACTCTGGCCATGCTGGCCGGCCCGGCTATTGCCCAGACATCGCCTCCGGCGCGCACGTCGCCCGGCGCCGCCGAGCCGCCAGCCGCCGTCGTCGTGCGGCCGGCGACAAACCCGCTGACATTGGAGGACGTGTCCAAGATCAAGGGAACGAGCGTCTACGGCAGCGACGACAAGAAGATCGGCGGCGTCTCGACCATGCTGATGGAGCCGTCGAGCAAGAAGATCGATCGCCTGGTGGTCTCCGAGGGCGGCATTCTCGGCATGGGCAGCCGTCTCGTGGCGCTGCCGCTCGATCAGTTCTCATGGGACACCGACAAAGGCGTCTTCAAGATCACCAAGACCGCGGAGCAACTGAAGGCCATGCCCGAATGGCGGGAGCAACTGAGCGAGGCGACCGATACCAGGCGGAAGGCGCCGCCGGCGGGAGCCGCGGCACCGACGGGTGGCCAAAACCCGGCGGCGCCCTCGCAGTAGGCGCGCTTATCCGCAACGCTCTTGCAGCGATGCGCCCGACAATGCCGGGCGCATCGGCTTGCATGGCGGCGCAGGGCACGTATTTGCTCAGATCGGCGGCAGATTGAACATCCGCTGGGCGTTGAGATGCCCGACCTTGCGCGCCGCATCGTCAGGCAACTGATTGACCACGAGGCGGACCTTCCACGACCGCGGCATGGCGACATTCATGCCCGGCGGCATGTGGAAGGAGTCGGTTCCGAGCATGAAACGGTCGGAGAAATCGCTGAACAAGGCGAGCCACTCCGGCCGCAGCCGGTCGCCAGCGTCCATGATGAACTTGGGCGCCGCCGGAGTGGCAATGCTCATCGCCAGGTTTTCGTTGTCGCGTAGCAGCTCGCGGCACAGCCGCACGGACCGCTGTCTGGTGGCATCGACGCCGACGTGGTTCCAGATGATTCGGGCCCGGCGGTTGTGCGCCAGCAATCTGCGAAATGCCTCGATGTTCGCCTTGAGCGTCGGCGGATTGAGCGGTGAAAGCTGCTGAAACGGCGGCGGCGTGGGCATGTCGCTCGGCACCGCCTCCATGTGCAGATCGACGGGCACGCCGCGCTCGGCCGCGATGTCGGCCAGCAGCAAAAACAGTTTGTGGTCGGGCGGGGCCGAGTTGTACGGGTGGGGGACGAAGTACGAGAGGTGCTCGGCAGACATTTCGCCGAACCCGACGGCGCCCGCCGCGAGCCCGCGCTCGGCCTCGCGAACAAAGTTCCGCTCGACAGCTTGCGTGACGCTTCCGGCGTGCGCCGCGCCGTGAATCATCGGATTGAGGGTGCTGCCGCCGTCGAGAAATGCGAAGCGGCCGGGATGGGCCCGGGTGCCCTCGATGATCATGTCCCGTTCATAGCCCCTGCCCGCCTCGTGGTTGGGAGGCGACATGACGAGCATGCGCCGGATGCCGACCTTGTCCATCCAGGCGACGGCGGCTGCGGCCGCGGCGGCAAAGTCGGCGGCCCGGTACGGCGCGCCGCGCACGAACAGATGCGCATGCACATCGATGATCGGCACGCCGGCCTTGGCATCGGCCGGTGGCTCCTCGGTCGGCGCCCGCGGACCTTGTCCCGCCCCTGGCGGCTGGGCGCCGGGCGGCGGCGTGCGCGGTCCCATGCCGGGGGCCGGCTGCCGCCCTGCCGGCTGCGCCAGCACATCGGCGGCCATCAGGCTGCCGGCGGCGCCGAGCAGATAAGCCAGCGCCGTGCGCCGCGATGTGTCTTTGCGGCGAAGTCGATTTTCTCGAAGCGAATCACTCATCGGCGGCATCCCTCCGCGGCGAAGGGTTCATACCCATTCGAGCTTCGGCCGGCGCCGCCCGGGGTGTCAATTGCGGCAGGTATCAGGCGCGGCCGCGCGCCTCGCTCACCATCACGGCGAGCAGGCGGCGCGCCAAGCTCTCCGGCTCGGCCGCGGACTCGCCAAGTTTCGCCGTCTTGTTTCGCCCCAGATAGAACGTCGTGATCAACTTCTGATCGACGCTGTACGAGCCGAGATGGGTCTTGCCGTCGACCTCGATGCGAATGGGGATCGGCGGCGAAGGTGGAGCCTTGTTGCGTGCCATCACGGGATCGCCTCTGCCGTTTGACCATGCCACGTGCGGGCGGTCGGGTCGACCCTACATGATCGGCCACATGCTGTCATTCGCGCGCGCGGCGGCGCCGGCAGCCTCAGTGACGGGGCGGCGGCAATGGCTCACGCGATTGATCCAGATCACGACGGAAGGGCGCGTCTTGGGCGATCGTCCGGTCCGATCTCGATCTTCATGGAGCGAGCTATGCCGAATTCCGTCACTATGGCGCCGCACCACTTTCACGCCGCCGTGTGGATCGATCATCACGAGGCGCGCGTCTTCCACTTCAACACGTCCCAGCTTGATCAGGCGACGATTCATCCCGACCATCCGGCCCGTCACCTGCACCACAAGGCGGGGGCGATCGGCGCCGGCAACAGCGCCGAAGACCACAAATATCTTGCATCGGTGGCGGCAGCTCTAACCGACGCGGGTGCAATTCTCATCGTCGGCCCCAGCAGCGCCAAGACCGAGCTGATCAAGCATCTGCACCGTCACGACCCGAAGACAGCCGAGCGCGTCGTCGGCATCGAGACCAGCGACCATCCGAGCGATGGCCAGATCGTCGCGCACGCCCGCGTCTATTTCCGCGCCGCCGACCGCA
>JACQDQ010000011.1 GCA_016201015.1 Pseudomonadota bacterium
CGACCCATTTATCGTTTCCTTCCCTCCAAAATGAATGCATCCGAATACTTTTTCTTGCGGCGGCTCTTGGCGGCGTAGCGATGGGATATGGCGCGCGCATCGCGTTCGGCTGCAATGTTGGGGCATTCTTTTCCGGAGTTGCCTCGACCAGCTTGCATGGCTGGCTCTGGATACTTTGCGCGCTTCCCGGGAACTGGGTAGGGCTGCGGCTGAGACCAATTTTTCGCCTCGCGCGCTGACGGACAACACGAATGGCAATCATGAGCACCGCGAGGATCTCCTCGACATTCCGTGATGAAACCGCAGAGGATGGCGCGCGAGATGGGCTGCCACCAGATCGTCTGCCAGCGTATGGCATACCCCGGCAGCAGCGCTTATGAGCTTGGCACTAACGCTGCTCTGAGATGTCTTCTTTTCTGGATCGACGGGCGGCGCGCAATCGACACGCGCCCACGCGATGTCGTCTGCGGCGACGTCCGGATCGGCATCATCCTCGGCGAACTCATCGAATCTGAGACGCACCGGGAACACGTCGCCGGGGTCGAGGAAACTGAAGGGCCGTATTGTCGTCGTGCCGGCGTCGACGTCATCGCAGCGGTGTCGCGTGAATCCGGCAAATACAGTTAGAGCAGAAGGGCGCAGCCGTCGGATCGCCAGGGCCCAATCATGGTCGTGGCAAATTATCGGCAGGCGAACGGATGCGGCATCCGGTCGGTGTCCGCCGCGCGCCCGGATCTGAATGCGGCGCACCGGCTCGAATAGACAGACGAGTGAAACGATAGCTTCGGGAGGCGCGACCGTCACGCCGTTGGACAGAACACCAAACGCCCATTCAACGTCGAGCTCAGATGTTTTCGCGACGATCCGGTCGACTGCCGTCTTAGCTCCGACCGCAACAGTCGCTCCCTCTGCTGCCACTATTCGACCGAGCGTCAATCCACAGCGCGCGGAGGAGCCGTAGATCGTCGCGAATCTGCCTTTGAGACTCAGTCGAGGCCGCACGCTTGACCACCTCGCTTGCTTTGCGCATGCATCGTCTATTCCGCGCCTCCGGCGATCACGCAGCCTTGCCGAGAGTGCGATAGCCCCGCGTCGCCGTTATCCGACGAGACGCTCACTGGTTTGCCTGCTTGAGATACGCAATCACGTCCTGGCGTTCCTGCGGATCCTTCAGGCCGGGAAACGTCATGCGGCTGCCGGGTATGAGTGAATTTGGGCCAGACAGCCATTTGTCCAGCTGCTCCTCCGTCCAGACGATGCCGGAGGATTTTAGTGCCGGCGAATATCGAAACGATTCGATGCTTCCGGCTGGCCTTCCGATTACGCCGAACAGACTCGGCCCAACGAAGTTCTTTCCGGCATCCAAGCGATGGCATACGGCGCATTTTTTGAAGACGCTGCGCCCGGCCGCGGCATCTCCATCGCCCGCTTTGGCCAGAGCCGGAATAATCAAAGCGCACAAAACCGTTGCCAGCATGACACGATATTTCCCGTTCCGGCAGCGCATTGGTGCGGCTAGCGTACTGTCTTCAATGCCGCGGTCGTCTTGGCAATCTGCGCCTTGACCGAGATATTGGCGATCGAGGTGATTTCCAGATGTCGATCCTCGAAAACATTCTCATCGGGATGACTGCTCCGCCAGCGCGCCAGGGCCGCATCGCGCTCGATGATCAGATCGATGATCAGCGGTCGGAAGAGCTGCACCATGGCGGTGATCCATGTATTGACCAGCAGATTCGGTCGCGCCACTTCGACAACGAAGCGGTCTATCATGTCGATCACGTCGGACGCGGCGTACCAAGTCTCACCAGTGACCCAGCGGTTGGTCGTAAACAGCCGCTTCGGATATCCGAACTCGTCCATCGAGATCGCCACGAGGTGCGACAGGGCGTCGGTCTCGCCGTTCGACGGCGCATGATCTGCAAGAGAAACGGGTCGTGTGCCAGGCCGCATGCCCTTCGGGCGCAAAAAGAGGTGAAAATGGCCGTGCTCCTTGAACGGCCGTAGTTCGGGCGGGTGGGCGTGATAGTAGTATTGGGCGTGGGTCTCGGGGTCGTACGCGTCGTTTTCTGGATAATGTTCCCACTCGATGAAGGTCTTGCTGCCGCGCAGCGTCTCGCCGACGACGTTGTCGCCAGTCTTGGCCAGGATACGGTAGCAAGAAAGTATTGCCTCGCCGGCTTTGGCCATCTTGCTCAGGACGTCGATCATTTCGCATTCATTCATGGTCGGCGCGGCCCGCCTGATTGCGGTGGGAGCGCCGCGTATAGATTCGATCTTCAGCGGAATTGGATTGCTCATTTCACTGTCGATTATCGGTTGAGATGATAGTGGTAGCCGCGGCACCCGGGCGGCGTACCGACCCGTGGAGCGTAGGGAGAAGCGCCGGTTGCGAATGGCCGAAAAGCGCCGCCATGACCTGTCGAGTGGGAACATGGAGTGGTAAATTTATTTCGCTCGAATCAAATAATGACGACCGCCCAGGACCAACGGATGCGTAAACGAACGAGCCCGGAATGATCCCGAGCAAGGTGTCAATGGGGAAAGCTCGCAAGGGAATTTCAAGAAGTGGGGGCGCAATATTCATGACAATGAACGGGAAGAGTGCAAGGGGTCGTCGCGCGAGGAGGTATGCGAAAGCATTGCGTCGAAATCCGGCCTGGAGCCGTTCGACCCAGCCGCCTGCCCGTGTTCGCCGTCCGGCGCCAACGACGTGGACGCAAACATAAAAAGGATCGTCGCTCCGGTTATCGTGGATGCGGCAGCGAGAGGCGTTCCCCATGTTAATCCGAACGGAAAACCGCAAGAAATCGTTAGAATTGTCCCGTCCGGAGGCAAGCATGACACGACGGCCACGTAGACAAATGCAAGCACGACCGGCGCTGCTACAGGATGCACCTCGGCAAAAGCCGGCAGTGTGGTTCGATGATCTCCAGGCGGCTCGAAAGTCAGGCGCTTATGCAGCCCGAGAATCATGAACCCGCAGGCTACCCCGACTGGAGCGAGGATAGCGCTCCAGCGGCGGAGGGAGGCGGCCAGCCGCGCGGCCATCATGGTAAACCGACCTTCGGCGACATCGACGGATCATCGCTTCGCGCGATACTCGACCGGCATAAACATCAGATGATCCTTATCGGCGGAGTTAGCGTGGCATTCGGCGCAAAATTGCATCCCAGCCGAGTTTGTTCCCTTCGTTTCGCCGAAGATCGTGCCGTCTGCCATGATCATCGTGTATTTCCAGTCGCCGCTGGTGGGGTTAAATCCTGCCGCCATTTTTTCCATCATGAACAGCGGCCCTACGCCAAGCTGACCCGACGGCGAGGCGAGGAAGCTGTCCTTGGCGAGCTGCGCGCCGAGCGGCAGCGTGCCGGCGCTCTCGAAATTGCCGTAGGCTTTGGCCTGGTCGTTCGCGTAGTTCTGCACGAAGCGGGCTCCGTGAGTCGCCGATTGGTAGGACTGTGTGCTGTACCGACGCCATTTGATGTAGCTCACGGCAGTCGGATGGCCGGACTTGGCGTAGGCCGCAAGCATCTCCCTGAGCATGCAGTCGTAGGCCTGGGCCGCCTCGCGGTCCTGTAGTTCGACGACCTGCGCGGCGTCGCACGGGTTGCAGGGATTGGCGCTCGCTGCGCATGGATTCTTCGCTGCGCACGGATTGGCCTTGGCCGAACAGGGATTGGCTTTCGCCGCGCATGGGTTCTTGGCAGACGCCGAACAAGGATTGGCCTTTGCCGCACAGGGATTGGCCTTCACTCCGCACGGATTGACGGCTGCCTTCGCCGCACCGGGGTTGGCGCGCGCGCCCTGGGCACCTGCCTTCGCTGCGCAGGGGTTGGCCCTGGCGCCGCACGGAGCCTTCGCGGCACAAGGATTGGCAGCAGAAACGCTGACCAGCCGCGGTACGACGCATTTCGCGCTAAAGGAGGCGGCCGCCGCAGCACCGCACGGATTGCAAGGGTTCTTCTTCGACGCGCATGGGTTTGCTGCCGCGCATGGATTGGCCTTTGGGGCGCATGGGTTTTGCGCCCAAGCGCGATTGAGCTCGACCCGAGGAAAATGCTCAAACCGAGGCTGCGCGATACCGGCGGCAAAGGCGAGACCGATGGCCGTCGTTGACAGTAGCGTCAGATGTGATTTTCTGTTCATTTGAGTGTCCTATCTCGGGACGACAGCATCCAAATCTGCATGCAATTGTTGTCTTCCTGGAGATGCGGAGCGGGAAGCCGGGCACCCGACCTCCCGCCGCACCGAAGCGCGTTCGTTTACTTTTTGACTTTGGCGGCGCAGGGGTTGGCCTTTGCGGCGCAGGGATTGGCCTTCGCCGCGCAGGGGTTGGCTTTCGCGGCACAGGGATTTGCCTTCCCCGCGCAAGGATTGGCTGCTGCCTTTGTGGCGCAGGGGTTGGCCGCCTGAGCCATCGCAGGAACTGCGCCGGCAACCACGACGCCACTGACGGCGAGAGCAGAGCCGAGAGCGACTAGAGTCCTTCTGAATTTCACCATAGTCATTGTCTCCATTGTGTGTTGAGGATCGGCGCGGTCTCAGAACCGCGTCGTCACGTCCACCAGCCGCTGCGGCATGGCGGTCGTTAGGTATGCCCCGACGGGTTTGTCCTGGTCGGTCAGTGCGAATGTACCCATGGCAGCCGGCGCCGCGCCCGTTGCGCGCCTAGCGATCTCCAAGACATGAGATAGGCGATTGCAGCGGGCGGACATGGCTTTACGGGATCCATGAGCGGCCGCCAGTACAGGCGTGGCAGTTCCGAAGCTGAATACGACCGTGACCAGTGTGGCAGCAGCGAACGCGTACTTTTTCACATGTGTCGCCACTGCCGATGCCGCTCCACTGCTCCGACCCATTTCTTTTCGGTCAAGGGCTCACCTGATGTTGATTTCGCTTCGGCGTGAAAAAAGGTTACGTCCTCGCCGCGGGCTGAGTTACCGCAGGCGAATGACAAATGAGACCCGCCCGAATGGCTGCAGCCGCGAGACATTGATTTGGCGATGAATCAGACGACGGAGAGGAACCATCGTTTCGCCGATCTCATGCGGTCGGTGCAGGGCGGCGACAGATCGGCGTACGCTCAGTTATTGAGGGAAGTGACGCCGTTGCTGCGGAATTCCATCCGGCGTCAATGCAGATATCTTCAGCCACAGGACATCGAGGACCTCGTGCAGGACACGCTGTTATCCTTGCATGTCGTGCGGGCTACCTACGATCCGTGGCGGCCCTTTCTGCCCTGGCTGAGTGCAATTGCTCGCAATCGCATCGCGGATGGTGCGCGTCGCTATGCACGGCGCGTGGCCAATGAAATGGCAGTAGAAAAATTGCCTGAAACCTTTTCGGGACATGGCACGAACATGTTTGAGGAGACCTACGGCGATCCGGAAGCCCTTCTCCAGGCTATTCGACGTCTTCCACGTGGGCAGCGCAGTGCGATCGAGATGCTGAAGCTGCGCGAGTTGTCGCTGAAGGAAGCGGCCGAGATTAGCGGCATGAGCGTCAGCACCCTCAAAGTTGCGTTGCACCGCGCTGTCAAGGCCCTTCGTACGACACTGAGGAAAGAGGCGTGAGCGTGAGCACGAATGAATTGATTCGGCAGATTGCCGACACCGCCTCCCCGGTCCGTCGCCTTCCGGCGCCGTGGATGCGAACGATGCTTTGGCTCGTAATCGCACTACTGTATGTCGTGGTAGTCCTTCTGATCATGTCACCGCGCGCCGACCTGGCGGAGAAGCTGGTTGATTCCAGGTATCAGATCGAACAGCTCGCCGCGTTGGCAACAGCGGTCGCCGCTGCAATCAGTGCGTTCACGTCAATTGTGCCGGGACGAAGCCGCGCTTATTCCCTTATTCCTCTTTTACCGCTCATTGTGTGGCTTGGCAGCCTGAGCCAGGGCTGCCTGCAGGATTGGCTTCGAATCGAGGCGGATGGATTTGATCTGCGTCCGGACTGGGTGTGCTTCCCTTCGATTGCATTGGTTGGCGCCGTGCCGGCGTCTGCCATGGTCATCATGCTTCGACGCGGCGCGCCACTGTCGCCCCATGCGACAGCTGCTCTCGGAGCCCTGGCGGCCGCCGCCCTTGGGAATTTTGGGCTGCGCTTTTTCCACCCTCAGGACGCCAGCCTGATGGTGCTCGTTTGGCAGTTTGGCAGCGTCGCCCTGATGTCCGCTACCGCCGGCTGGTTTGGCCGGCGCGTGATCGATTGGCGCTTCATGACGGCAAGGACGTGAGATGAGTGCCGAGCACCGCATGAAGAGCCTGCTTGCGAAGCTCGGTTGACGCCTCGGCAGCGCTAGCTACCCAATGCGTATTCAAGCAATTGCAAGCTTATAAGGACTCGCAACCCGGACGGAAATGATGGCGGATCATATTTCGGGAATCCGGGCGTGCGTGTTTGACGCCTACGGGACGCTCTTCGACTACGCTGCAGCCGCGGCAGCCTGCCGCGACGTGCTTGGAGAAAAGATGGATCGGCTGAACGCGATATGGCGCGAGAAGCAGCTTCAATACACTTGGCTGAGGGCCATCCAGGGTCGTCATGTCGAGTTCTGGCAGGTGACGGGCGATGCTCTCGACTTTGCGCTTGAGACGCTCGGCATCGACAATGTCGCCATCCGCAACAGGCTAATGGATCTGTACTTGACGCTTAACGCCTTTCCGGAAGTTCCCGATATGCTGAAACGCCTGAAGGCGGCGGGGCTCAAGACCGCTATTCTCTCCAACGGCTCGCCCAAGATGCTGGCGGCGGCGGTTGCCAATTCGGGAATCGGCGATTTCTTGGATGCTGTGTTTTCCGTCGAGGAAGTCGGCGTGTACAAGCCGCACCCAAAAGTCTACCAACTCGCCGTCGATCGACTCGACATTCCGCCTCGGGCGATCTGTTTTCAGTCATCGAACGCGTGGGATGCGTACGCCGCCGCCGCCTTCGGGATGCGCGTCGTCTGGTGTAATCGCTACGGTCAGCGGCCCGAACGCTTGCCGGGGACGCCGGATCGCCAAGTCCGGAGCCTGGCCGAGCTGCCGGCCTTGATCGGTGTTGACTGAAATGCCTCGATGCCCTGTTCGGCCGCAAGCGAGATCCCGGCATTGGCGGCCGGATCGCATGACGGCCGCCGCGGCCGAGCGGCCGATGCGTTTACCAAATCGTTGGCGTAGCACGGCTCAACAGCCATAGAGGTCGATCCTATGCCCTTCTTCTCAAAGTTGAACGCGGACAGCGGCGTTCGCGACATCCTCAAGATGAACGCGAGGGCCGGTAAGGCGCTTATCGAATTCCACGAGGCGGTGATGCGGCAGCCGTCACCGCTTAGCTCCGGCGAACGCGAGCTTATCGCGGCCTATGTCTCGGGACTCAACGCATGCCACTACTGCCATGGCGTGCACTCGTTGACCGCGGAAGCGTTCGGCATCGATGACGGGGTACTCGCAGCCCTGCTTAACGACGTCGCCACGGCAAAAGTCGATATCAAGCTAAAACCGATCCTTAATTTCGTGCGTAAGCTCACGTTGATGCCGGCCCGCATGACTCGGAGCGACGCCGGCGCCGTCTTTGCAGCGGGATGGGACGAACAGGCGCTGCACGATGTGGTCAATGTCTGTTGCCTTTTTAATTTTATGAACCGACTGATTGAGGGGCACGGAGTCAAGGGCAACGACAAAATCTTTGACGAGCGTGGACGTGCACTCAAGGAGCAAGGGTATGCACCGCTCCTCAAGATCTTGGGATTCGGGTGATGCCGTCGCGGTGATCGACGCGCTCATCGCCGGTCTACGCGGCCATAGTGCAAAGGAGACTCCATATGGACTGGATCACGCGCCTTTTGTTGAGCGGCATGGCCGCCGTCGGGCTGGCTTCGATTGCCGGTGCGGCGGAGCCGCACGTCATCGAGTTGACTCAGCTCGCTTGTCAATTCCTCGAATCCGAGGACGGCAAAGACCAGCATTTCACGACCGGCAGGAAGGCGGATTGCGAGGCACTCAATGCCAAGACCGCCGAACAACGTCTCGCCGCCGCGACGCCGCTGCAGCTGAAGCCCGGCCGATATGTGTTTCGCGTCAGCAATAAGGACGTGCCCTACGAGCTCGGGTTCTGGCTGCGCGGCAGTGGGGTCGGGCGACTGACGCTCCCCAGCATCTCCGGCGGCGGGTTGATGCCCGGAAGCAGGCGCGATTACGCTATCGATCTTGCGGCGGGAGACTACGTCTATTCTTGCCCATTAAACACGACGCCGGACTACCGGCTGATCGTGAGACCATGAGGGGGCTTACTCGCTAGCGATTTGTCTGGCGGATATGACGATATACAGCGATGGCGCACTTCCCGAACGGGCCGGCGCAATGGTTGCGACGAAAGCCGAATCAACCACTCGGATAAAGCTCGACAAGGTGTGAACGGTCGACTGCTGACTCCGCCCCTGAAACATTGGTCGATATGGACACTCCGAATCAATTTCGTGAGAGGCGCATTGCATACGGCCTGCTGATTCTGCGGCTGACATTGGGACTGTTCCTTGTGCAGTGGAGTCTCGAGAAACTCATTGTTCCCGATGCGGCGATCAGAATTGCTCGCGGCTTCTATGGTCTGGCGTTGCCGGCCGGCGCCCCGATGTTCCTCGGGATCGCTGAATTGGCCGTCTCGCTGGCGCTGTGCCTCGGTCTATATCGGCAGATCAGCTACGGCATCGCGTTTGTCATCCATACCGTGACGGTCATCGTAAGCTGGCGCCAATTGCTCGACCCGTATGGTCTATGGAAGGTTGGCGGCCATCTGTGGATTGCGATGCTGCCCGTTTGGGGTGGGTTTGCCTGCCTCTATCTGCTGCGGATATGGGACGAATTTTCTGTCGACGCGTGGCGTAGCGCATCAGATCGCAATCGGCTCACATGAAGCGACCGAGGCGAAAGACCCTCAGGCCAGCCGAATCGGACGGACCGGTTAGTGCCAATGTAGAGTGCGGGCGCTCGCCGATCTGAGCGTCGGGTGCCGGGCGCCCATCCACTCTATCGCCCAAGTCACGTAATCGTGAGCGGGCCTCGCCTGGACGTGAATGCTCGCCTGCTGGCGCGCGCGGCCCTGTTTTTGAGGACGGTCAGTTCGCCTCAGCCGTTCCTGCGCATTGGGACGCGATTTCGAGATGCGGCGGGGACCGACGTTCGCCGATATTCGACAGGACGGCGACCGTCATCAGAGCCGACGGAACTTTAATTTCGAATTTCTCGTTTTAGTCGGTATGGGGCCAGGTTGCGTCGGTCACGGTTGAGTCGGATCTGAGCAAGCTCAATCTGCCCCCATTTGCTGCCGAAGTAGCTCAGCGAACCGGCTCGACAGCACAGCGAATAGAGAACGTTGGTGTTGGGGATGACACCCTGGGGGAAGAACTAGTCTGTGAGTCCTCGCAAGGCCGACCATTTCAGGGAGAAAACTGAGCCGCATTTCGATGCGCTCTATCGCGTCGCCTTGAGGATGACCGGCAATGTGGAGATGGCGAAGGACCTGGTCCAGGAGACATGTCTCAAGGCCTACCGATTCCGGGACGGGTTCGAGTCGGGGACCAATTATCGAGCCTGGCTGTTTAGGATATTGATGAACACTAGGTTTGATGAATTGCGCCGCGGCGATGAGCCGATTGTCCTTGAGATCGACGCATTCCTGAAGGCCGAGGATGCGGGCGCGGTGCGCCATGAGGCAACGCGCCCGGATCGGAATCCCGAGACGGACTTGCTGACAAAGGCGTTTCGGAGGGACGCGCGACGGGCGATCAGCCGGCTGCCGCCGAACATACGGGCCGTCGTCTCCCTCGCCGTTCTCGAGGAATTCTCATACGCCGAGATTGCGCAGGTTCTCAATTGCCCGCTGGGCACGGTGCGATCGCGGCTCAGTCGTGGCCGCGAGCAGCTCAAGATTGAGCTATGGGCGTATCTCGATGATGGGCGGACCGAGGAACGCGGTCGGAGCGAGCGAGGCAGTGCGGCAAAATGCCGGAAATGATGGATCTTAGGCAGCATATATCAAAGCGAGTCGATCGGCGATGAGCGACAAACGTTGGCCCGTCACTTGCGAGGAGACTCAGGAGCATTTGCTCTCACGAGCTGCCGATGAGTCGACACCGGCGGTCATTGACGATCATCTCGAAGGATGCCCATCTTGCCGCGCCGACGCCGCGCGCGTGAAAGGATTGGATCAGAAGCTGCGCGAGCAGCTCGGTGACACTGTCGTACCAGCAGAACTATGGCCGAAGATCGTCGCCTAGATCCGTCGCATCGAATCTGGCACGGTGCGACCGCTTGCGCGCCAGCGACGACTGCCGGCCGCTGCCACGATCGTTGGCGCTGCAGCACGTCTCGCCGGCGTAGCCGCTGTCGCGATCATGCTCGTTTATGCGGAGTTGAAATGGCAGTGGACCGGTCTCCCGGGTGAGGCCGAGCTGCCCGTCGTGACCGAGCCGATTAATGATGCCATTACATTTCGCCTGAGCGGCCGGCCCCTCGACGTTTCGTCGAGCAGTCCGACGGCATTGGCGAGCTGGTTCAAGGGCAAGACGGATTTCTCTTTTCCGACTGTTCCAGCGCGGCTGGCCGGGTTCAAGCTACAGGGTATACGCCTGTGCTATTTCCTCCATCGACGGCTGGCTGCCGTTCTGTATCAGAACGGGAACCGTGCGCTGACGCTCTATGTGATGTCCGGCGAACAGCTCGATCTGCCAGCCGATTCGCCTGCGCAGATCGAGACAGGACCGCTCTGGCTGCGTGGCGCAAAGGGATACTCGAATCTCATCTGGCGCGATGGATCGACAGTCTATGCGCTGGTTTCGGAGCTCTCCGGCAGAGAACTCCTTGAGATCGCCAAGGAGCTGCAGTCAGGGGCGCGCTCTGCCGCCAGCATCGAGCTCAAACTCAAGACCCTGCATTCGGAGGCCAGTCGGGCAAGCGACCGGTCTGCCGAGTCAGCCTAGAGAACAACGGCCACCCGACAACATCAAGAAAGGGAGGACCCTGTCGTGACAGATCAGACCCCAAAGCGCGATGCGGCCGCAAACTGTGATGGTCTATGCGTGAGCCGTCGGACCGCGCTCGCGATTAGCGCAGGTGGCGTCGCGGCCGGATGGATCATTCCAGAGTCCGGCGCTGCTGCCGAGGCGCGGCCGCAGCCGCAGGGTGCGGCGACGGAATTGAACACCTATCCGCGCAAACGCGTTGGATCGCTCAGCAAGCTCAAGGACGGCGAGCCGATCAGCTTCACCTATCCGCTGGAGCAGCAGCCGAACTTCTTGGTGAAACTTGGCGCGCCGGCGCAAGGCGGCGTCGGGCCGGATCGCGACATTGTCGCCTTCAGCTCGCTCTGCACGCACATGGGTGGGAACCTGCGCGGCAGATACCGCCACGATCTCAAAGCCATCGGGCCGTGCCCTTTCCATTTTTCGACCTTCGATCTGGCCAAGAGCGGCATCGCCGTGCACGCCAGTGCAACCGAGCGGCTGCCGCAGGTGCGACTCGAGATCGAGGGAGACGACATCTACGCAGTTGGCGTGAACGGGCTGGTCTACGGCTTTAGACACAATCTGCGGGACGGAACCCTAGCCAGCGGCGCCGTACTGCCCCAGGGCCCGGGCGGCAGCCAGAAGACCATGCGCGGCTGAGAGCAGAGGGAGGACGAGATGACGGACAATAGTGGCAAGACGGTCAGCCGGCGCGAGTTGCTGCTGGCGGCCCGGACTCCAACAGTCGATTTCGGCGCCTACGACATTCCCGAGGACCAGGTCCCGGTTCCGCCCGCGAATGCGCAAGTCCTGCCCACGGCGTGCGAGTACTGCATCGTCGGGTGCGGGTACAAGGCCTATGTGTGGCCCGTCGACGAGCGGCCGGGCGGCGCAAAGGCCGACCTGAACGCGTATCGCGCCAACTATCCGGTCCAGTCGGCCACCGGCAAATGGGCCAGCCCGAACATGCACAACATCGTGCGGCGCAATGGCAAACTGCACCATGTCGTGGTCGTGCCCGACGGCGAGACGGCGGTCAACCGCGCGGGTAATCACAGCATTCGCGGCGGCACCCTGGCGCAGAAGGTCTTCAACCCGACCAAGCCGACGGCCGACCGCTTGCAGTCTCCGCTGCTGCGGGTGCGGGGCATGCTGCAGCCGATTTCGTGGGACACAGCGACGAGCATTGCAGCCGAGCTGTCGAAGCATGTCATCGCCAAGTATGGCGAGGCGTCGTGGGCGATGCGGTACTACTCGTACCACTTCTGGGAGAACACCTACGCGCTTACCAAGCTGGCTTTGGGCTCGATCGCCACGCCGAACGCCGCCGAGCATGACAAGCCCACCGCCGAGAACGATGCCACCGGTCTCGACGATTCCGGCGTCGACGGCTTTTCGGCTGCCTACAAAGACTGGCAGGAGGCTGACGTCATCTACATCAGCGGCGTTGATCCGTACGAGAACCAGACCATCTTGTTCACCGAGTGGATCGCGCCGGGTGGTGCCAAGATCGTCTTTGTCAATCCGCGCAAGAGTCCGACGGCAGCCTATGCCGAGCGGAACGGCGGCGTGCATCTGCAGCTTCTTCCGGGAACCGACGCGCTGCTCAACAACGGAATTGCACGCATTATCCTTGAGAACGGCTGGGAGGACAGCACGTGGATCGGCAAGGTCGTCGCCACCGCCGAAGACATCAAGCAGGAAAAGTCGAGCTGGCGGCGGGTTCGTTTCGGCCTTTCGTTCGCAGAGTATAAAGCCTGGCTCCTGGGAGATAACGAGTACCAGCTGGACAATGTCGCCAGAATCACCGGCGTACCCGCTGCAAAAATTCGCTGGGCCGCCGAGATGCTGGCGCAGCCGCGCGGCCAGATTCGTCCGAAGGCGTCATTCCTTCTCGAAAAGGGCAATTACTGGTCATTCAATTTCCCGAACAGCGCGTCGCTTTCGGCACTAGGCTTGTTGTGCGGCGCCGGCGGCCGACCCGGCCAGGTGATGTCGCGCGCTGGCGGCCATCAGCGCGGCATGATGAAGGCGGCCGGTTATCCGCTTGCGAAGTCACCGGCGGTCTATCACGATTTTCGACCGGGCGACCCAAGCGGCGGCAAAATCCCCCTCAATACTGATGAGTGGGTGTTTCAGGGCAAGACGCGATTGACCTGGGCACTCGGTACCACGTGGGTGACCGCGCTGTCTGCAGGTCAGTCAATCCGCGACAAGGTCTCCGCGCTAACGCGCCGCCATGCAGCGCAAGTGACATCGTTCGACAAGGACCAGGCGATCGCCGAGCTCAAGCAACGCACCGACAACGGTGGGATGGTCCTGATCCAGCAGGATATCTACCAGAACGATCTGACGGAATATGCCGATCTCGTTCTGCCGGCGGCCGGCTGGGGCGAGGAGGATTTCGCCCGCGCCCAGGGCGAGCGCCGGCTGCGTATCTATTCGAAGTTCTACGACGCCCCGGGCGAAGCCAAGCCCGATTGGTGGATCGTGGCGCAGGTCGCGAAGAAGATGGGTTTCAGCGGTTACGACTGGAAGGATTCGAACGAAGTCTTCGAGGAAGCCGTCGGGAAGTCGAAAGGCGGAGCCTACGACGCGACCGCGGTCGTCGAGTTCGCGAAAAAGCAGGGCAGGCGGACCCACGATCTGCTCCGCGAGATGAGCACCACTGGCATCCAACTGCCCGCCCGTCTCGAGGGCGACAAGCTAGTCGGTACCGACCGCCTCCACGATCAGACCTTCCCGGCGAACAGGGACGCCAGCAAGATCGTCAAGCAGTTCAACACGGCGAGCGGCAAGGCGATCCTGATGAAGGGTGACTGGCTGACCGTGAAGCCGGTGCGCGAGAAATTCGCGCCGAAGGCCGACGAGATCTGGGTGATTAACGGCCGGATCAACGAGCTGTGGCAGACGATGTACGACGATTTGCGCAAGCCCTTCAGCAAGCGGCGCTATCCGTCGAACTTCCTGTTCATCAATCCCGCCGATGCGAAGAGCCGCGGTATCGAGAGCGGCGACCTGGTAAGCGTCGAGAACGACTTCGTCGTGAACATACTGGGCGAGGTGACCAAAGGCTCTCTTTCGCTGGTGGCGTACGTGACGGACGAGGTGGCTGCGGGAGTGGGCTACACCTATTCCTTCTACCCCGGCCAGAATTCGAACACGATCGTGCCAGCGGTCACCGACCCGGTGACCGGCGTCTATAACTACAAGATCGGCAAGGGGCGCGTCCGCAAGATCGGCGAGACGCCGCTGAAGCAGGTCGATGGCGGCATGTCCTTCGTGCCACGCAGCATCGGCTGAGCGAGGGCATGGCGATGAAATCGACTATCGTTGCGGTAGCCAAGGGCGCCACCGCACTTATGCTCTTGCTGGGTGCGGCGATGCCGGCCTCGGGAGCCGATCCGACGCCCGCGACGCCGGCATCGATGGCGCGCGGAAAAGCAGTCTATATGCGCGAATGCGTCGCATGCCACGGCGACAAGGGCAACGGCGATGGGCCCGGCGCGCATATCGTCAATCCGGCGCCGCGCAACTTCGAGCTGGGTGTCTTCAAGCTGCGGACGACCCCGAGCGGCGCGCCTCCGACCGACCAGGATCTATTCCGCACGATCACTCAGGGCGTCCCCGGCACGGCGATGCCGTCGTTTCGGGAGTTGCCCGAGCAGGAGCGTTGGGCACTCGTCGCTGTCGTCAAGCAGTTCGCCAGCATCGAAGCAAAAACGAAGCCAATCGACATTCCTGCCGAGCCGCGCGTCACGCCCGTGCTCTTGGAGAGAGGAAAGGCCGTGTATACGGGGCTCAAATGCTTCAATTGCCATGGTGCCGAAGGGCGCGGCGACGGATCCTCGTCGCTGACCCTCAAGGATGACGCGAAGAAACGCATCTGGGCACCCGATCTGACAGCGGGCGCGTTCAAGAGCGGCAAGGACCCGAAGGCTCTCTATGCGCGCATTGCGACCGGTCTCGATGGCACGCCGATGCCGTCGTACGCCGCCGAAGCGAGCCCCGATGACATTTGGGCACTGGTCGAGTATGTGCGGTCGCTTGTCCGCAAATAGAGTCAAGGAACGCTGCCCGCTGGTCCCCGCCTTGTTCTCCTCCCTCTTATCGTGGTCAGGGCGGAGGCCACGCGGGCAGCGACCCGAGCCATCAATTCTGAAAATCGCAACACCGGAATTCGAGAGGATGCGGTGAGACACATCAAGGGGCTGGCATTTGGAAGCCTGTTGGGCGCTTTGCTTGCCGGTACCGGCGCCGTGCAAGCCTACGAGGCCGTTGCCGTGAACGATGGTGCGGTAATTCGCGGCAACGTCAGCTATTCCGGCACGCCGCCCGCCGCCAAAAAGATTTTGATCGGCAAAGACAATGAGGTCTGCGGCCAGGGCGAGATGGAACGTCGGGAGATCGACCTTGGCGCCAACGGCGCACTCAAGGACGTCGTTGTCTACCTCGAGAAGGTAGAGCGGGGCAAGGCGTGGCCGGCCAATGGGAACTACGTCCTCAACCAGCAGAAATGCGCCTTTTCGCCGGCGTTTCAGGTCGTGCCGAGCGGAGCCAGCGTTTCGATACGCAACAACGACCCTGTGCTTCACAACGTCCATCCCTTCGAGATTATCGGCACTTCGCGGCGGACGCTGTTCAATCTGGCGCAGCCCACGCAGGGACAGACGAATGTCATGAAGATCGATCCGCGGCGCGGCCGGGCAATCGAGCTGTCGTGCGATGCGCATAATTGGATGTCAGGTTGGATCTATGTCGTCGACAATCCTTATTACGCGGTCGTGGGCGCCGACGGCAGCTTTGAGATCGGCAACGTTCCGGCCGGCGAATACAAGATGATCGCTTGGCATCCAGTGCTGGGGACTGTCGACCAGGCGGTGAAAGTCGCGGCCAAAGGCACGGCAGAGGCCGCGTTCGTCTTTAAACCCTGAACTCGATGGAAGCGTCGCGACACCGTGGGCGCCGTATTCAATCATAGTTCGCCAGCGGCGAGGCATGGGGTCGCATCTCGGGCGCTGCCCTCGACCGGAGACGCGGGGTTAGCTCGACGGTGGATGCTGGCGATAGCGCTGATCGGCGGGCTGATGAGCGTTACCCCAGCCTGTGCCGCCGGAGCCGTCGAGGAAGCCGATAGACCGGAGAGGATTCTGGAGACGTATCTCAAAGCGGCCTACGCGCGCGACGCCGAGACCGCTTACCCGCTCATCTCGCGTGCCGATCGCGCCGTGAAGAGCCTCGATGACTATCGGCGCGAGAGCGGCACATTTGGCGGCGTAGCGCTTGAGCTGACGCGCGTTCTGGCGGAGCAAATCCGCTTTGAGAACATGGAACTGTCGGCAGACGGCGATCGACTCACCGCGACCTTCGACGTGGTAATACCGGATGCCAACGCCGAAGAGGTTCGGCGAGCGGCCCTCAATTTTGATGCAGGCGCTATAGCCGATCTTCCGCCCTCGCAACGCGACAATCGCATCGCTGGTCTGCGGCAGATGGGCCAGGAGGGTTTGATCCCGCTGCTGCGCAGTCGAAGCGAAAGATGGGACTTGGTCCGGGAGGAGGGGAGGTGGCGCGTCTGGCTCAACTGGGCCGGGGCCGTCGAAATCACGCTTGAAGCGGCCAGCCGCGCGGGGCTGCCGTGGGAAGTCGTCCCCGTGCAGACCCGCATTCTGGCCGTGCCCGGCGAAACGGTTCGGGCAGCCTACCGGGCGAGAAACCAAAGCGGCGAAAAGATCACCGCCAAAGCGCGGCACATTGTCGCTCCGGCCAGGCTGGCCGACCGCCTTGAGATCGTCTCGTGCTTTTGCTTCTTGGAGCATGCGCTTGCCGCCGGCGAGACCGCGGAATTTTCGCTTGTCCTTCGCGTCGACTACGACGCACCGAACGACGTACACGCTCTAACCGTCCGCTACGAATTCTATCCGGCAGACGACTTCCCTGGCGAGATCTCAAGATGATTTTCATCCTCGGCGCATGCGTCGCTGCCGCCGCCCTTCTCATGATGACTGCGCCCAGCTTTTCCGCCAGGGCCGCCCAGGGAACGGTGGAAATTCGTGTCACCGATCATAGGGATGGCATCGAAGCGTTCCGATCCCTGATAGTGGTGCTCGACGATGTGGCGTTCCATGCGACAGGCTCCGCGCGCGACAGCGGATGGCTCTCGGTCATGCGGAGCACCGATCCTGTCGATATCGTCCCGCTTAAAGGCGGCCTCTGGGCCGCGCTCGGCCGGAACGAAGTGGCTGCCGGCGACTACGACGCTGTGCGCGTGCGCTTTGCCTCGATCCACGGGGTCTTTCGGCAAGGGCCCGGATCTCCCATCGTCGGGCGCGACAGTGCGCTGGCGGCTAAAATTCGCGTAGTGGCGGGCGTGACCCGAGCCGTGCTGCTGGACTTTTACGTCGAAGATCAGACGGATCATGAGCCACGGCACTACGTCGTCAAACTGCGCCGCGTCGAAGATGCACCCGCGCCGATCGCCAGTAATTCGGTTCCGGGTCCCGCAACCGGCGAGATGGTTGACGATGCGTTTTCATGCGACACACGCAGAATCGTTTCGAGCAGGCAGGGGCAATGACCGATATCGCAGACCGGGCCGATACGCGCGCCAAACATCTGGACGATCTGGTTGATGTGCCGCTTGTCCGGTTGTGGCTCCTCTGGGGCATGTTCTGGCTGATGCTGACGCCGACGATCGGCGCGACGATCTCGTCGCTATTCAATTTTCCGGACTATCTGGGAACTTCGCTGATGCTCGGTTTTGGCCGGCTCCGGCCGATCCACGTGAACGGCGTCATCTTTGGAGCCTTTTCGACGCTCTTCATTGGGCTCTGCTATTACGTCGTGCCGCGCCTGTGCGGCATTCCGGTAGTCTGGCAATGGCTCGGCTACCCGCTAGCCTGGGCCTGGAATCTGGGCCTCGTGGCGTGGCTCGGATCGCTGATCTTCGGCTGGAATCAGGGCCTCGAGGCCGGCGAGATGCCGTTCTTCGCCGACCTGGTTGTATTTGTCGTCCTGCTCGCGCTGACCATTCAGTTCTCGGCCACGGTCGCTCGGCGACGCGACAATCAGCTCTACGTCAGCCTTTGGTATCTCGTTGCGGCGTTCGTGTGGACGGTGATGAACATGATTCTCGGCAGCTTCATCCTGCCGTTCTACATCACCGGCATCAACAGCGCGGCATTCCACGGCCTCTTTATCCACTATATCGTCGGCCTGTGGATTACGCCGGCGGGCTATGTGCTGATCTATTACTTCCTTCCGGCCGCCGTGCGAAACCCGATCTACAGCCACAAGCTCTCGCTTATCGGTTTCTGGTCGCTGGCGCTTTTTTATCCATTCGTCGGCATCCACCACTATTTGTACAGCCCGATCGCCGATTGGGCGGAGACGCTCGCGATTATCACCTCCATGCTGCTGATCGTGCCGGTGTGGACGGTGCTGCAGAATTTCTTCGGCACAATGATCGGCCGCTGGCAAGGCTTCGGCGGGAACCTGCCGGCCAAATTCCTCATCATGGGTTCGCTCATGTACTTGGTCGGCTGCTTCCAGGGCTCGGTTGAGGCGCTGCGTTCGATCCAGCAGCCAACCCACTTCACGGATTTCGTGATCTCCCACTCGCATCTAACCGTTTTCGGCACGTTCGTCGTATGGGCCGTCGGGGGCCTTGTCTATGTCTGGCCGAAGATCCATGGACGCGAACTCCGCTCCTTCAAGATGGGAAACTGGTCTTTCTGGCTGATCACGTGCGGCATCTCGACGATGGGAATCGTGCTCTCCGCGCAAGGGCTGCAGCAAGGCTACATGCTGATGGCCGGCGCCGAGTGGCTCGACTCAGTCGTGGCTATCCGGGCCTTTTGGTTCGTGCGCACGCTTGCCGGGTTGTCGATGGATCTCGGCATGACGCTGCTTGTCTATAATTTGCTGAAGACGGCGATGAACCCGCTGGGCGTCGGCTTCACGGCTCCTGCTCACGGAGCCACGCAATGAGGATGACGGCGCAAAACGTCGCCTTAGTTGCCGGATTCTTCTTCCTCTCGCTCGCCGCGTTCACCCAGGGCGTATTACCCATGATGGAGCCGCAATCGCGCACTACTCGGGTCACGGCGGTGGTCCGCACCGATCTCGGCGAGCTTAAATGGACTCACGCGGTCGCGACTGACTACACGCCGATCGAACGGCGCGGGCGCGAAACCTACATCCGCGAGGGGTGCTGGTACTGCCACTCGCAGTACATCCGGCCGGTGACGGGCGAGACGCGACGCTGGGGACCGGTCACGCAGGCCGGCGAATATGCCTACGATCTGCCGCACCTGTTCTCGACGCGGCGTATTGGGCCCGATCTTTCGCGCATTGGTCTGCAGTATAGCGACGAATGGCATCTCGCGCATTTCTGGGATCCCCGAATGATCGCGCCGGATTCGATTATGCCGCGCTTCGCAAGGCTGTTCGACAGCCCGAGCGAGAAGGTCCGCATCGTGATCGACGAGGCCGGACAGCGAAGTCTCGAGCGCACGTCCGTTACGCAGCGCATCTTCGAATTCTCGATGGCGCGAATTCCCAAGGCGCAGCTACTGCTGACGCCCAACGCCGAGGGGCTGCTTTTCGTCGGAGAACTCGGAAAGTATCCGATCATTCATACGCCGAACCGGGAGTTCACGGGCGATGCGGTGAAGCTGGTTGTCGTCACCGACGAGATCAGGGCGCTGATCGCCTATTTGCAGAAGCTCGGGACCAATCGCGGCAAATGGCGCGATCTGTTCGAGCCGCAGCTTTTCGAAGTCTCGCAGGTCAGCATGACCAAATCGGATGAATGGACCGCCTACGGCAAGGAGGAATACATGCGGCGTTGCGCCGGCTGTCACGGCGCGACGGGCGACGGCAACGGCCCGGCGGCGACCTTTATGTCGAAGGCACGTCCGCGCGACTTCACCCGCGGGGTATTCAAATTCCGCGATACGCCGTCAAACTCGCTGCCGACCGACGGCGATCTGTTGCGGACCGTGACGCGCGGCGTACGCGGAACGGCCATGCCGTCCTGGCATATGCTGTCGGAGAAGACGCGCCTCGCCATCATCCAATACGTCAAGTACGAGTTGGCGGTCGATCACAGCGATTCGAAGAAGCCTTTCGTGCATTTCGAGGAAGACCGGCCGCAACCGGCCATTCGCATCGGCGATCCGCCGGCGCCGTCCAAGGAGATCGTGACGCGCGGCGCGGCGATTTGGGATCGGGCGAAATGCTGGGAATGCCACGGGCGATCCGGCCAAGGCGACGGCGAGAAAGCAGCGGGACTCAAGGACGACGGCAAATTCCCGATCCCGCCCGCCAATCTCACCGCCGGCCAGTTCAAGTCGGGACCGCTGGTCCGCGACATCTTCCGAACGATTTCAACCGGCCTGAGCGGCACGCCGATGCCGTCCTATGCGGATTCGTTCAACGAGGAGGAACGATGGGCCTTGTCGTACTACGTGCTGTCGCTTTCGGCCTTTCTCGATCCCCTAACGCAGAAGCCATTGCCGATGTCGGCGGAGGATAAGGCGGCGCTCAGCGACATCGACCTACGGGCAGCCTCGTCCGAGAAGGCCTACAGGCCGCGCACGCTTGGCGTGGCGGAGGATTCGAATTTCGGCGGCAATGCCTGGGCGAAGCGGAGGGGATTTGATCGAGTGGCGATACCGGCCGCGGATGCTCGCGCGTCGGCGACCAGCACCGAACGATGAGGACGACCGGCTATGGAAGAAATGACGGCGATCCAATTCCTAGTGGCCTTGTTCATGAGTCTCGGCGGCGTGTGCATGTTCATTTGGGCCGCGCTCTCCGGACAATTCGCCGGTGTCGAGAATGCCAAGTACCGGGCCTTTCGCACGGAGGTAGCAGACCATGACAGGTGATCGCCATCGCTCCGCGGACCAAGCTGACGTGCCGCTGCATGACGTTGTCGAGGAATATGGCGATGGCCATATCGGCGTGCGTCACGGGCGGGTGAACCTCTGGCTGGTCGTTGTCTATGCGGTGATGTTCGTGTGGGCGATCTACTACGGGGCAACCTATTGGGGCGGCCTCGGCCCGGGCCTGGACTACTAGGGCTCCGGTTCTCGTTCCAATGGCGGTCTCGCGCAACCCGAGCGGAGTGCGACTGCGATGACAGGAATTAGGCTGCTGATGGCATTCACGGTTGCCAACGGGGTGTTTCTGACGCTCGAGCTTGCGATGAACGTTCTTGGCGCTCTTTTCGGATAAGGCGGTCCCTCCCATGTTCGCTCACATGTCCGGCTTGGAGGCGACCTCCTTTACGATCTTCCTGATCATGACCGTCGCGTTCTTCGCCTGGGTTGCGTACTTGTCGCTCAGCAAATAGCCGGCACGCGCGGCGCTGTCGACTTACGACGCTGATTGCATGGAGGAGCCCGCTGACTAGCTACGCACTGATTTTCGCGGCAGGCTTCGCCGGCAGCTTCCACTGCGTAGGCATGTGCGGCGGCTTCGCTTGCGCGCTGCGCAGTGCTAGGCGCGAAGGGTCGAGTTGGCTGCTACAACAATCATTGTATAACGGCGGTCGCCTGGCCACGTACGGCTTCATCGGCATGCTTGCCGGCACGCTCGGTCAGGGCTTGAACCATGTCCAGATCGTTTACGCGGCACACTCCAACCACGAGGTCGGTTGGGCCGGCATATCGGCCGTTGACGGCTCTTTAGGCCTCGCGCAGCGGGCGCTGTCGGTCATCGCTGGCCTGCTCATGGTCGTGATGGCGCTACAGCTTTTCGGTTTCCTCGGTCGGCGGCACAGCACGGCCGGCTTCGGTGCCGCGAGCCTCGCGACTGTGCTAGGCGGCATCATTCGCAGCCCGGGCATTGCCGCGCCGCTCGCGCTTGGCGTCGCCAACGGCTTTCTGCCTTGTCCCCTGGTCTATGCCTTCGCCGTTCAGGCCGCCGCAACCGGCACATTGCTTCCCGGCATTATGACGATGGTGGTGTTCGGTCTGGGCACCTTTCCGGCAATGTTCATGATGAGCGGCTTAAGCGGATTCTTGGACGCCGTCTGGCGCGCTCGCGGCGTGCGGCTAGCGGCCGTTTTCGTCTTTGTCCTCGGTTTAGTGACAGCGCTACGGGGCCTTCTGCCGGCAGAGCTGCTGCACGCCTATCTGCCTGAGCACGCGGTATGACGGGGTCGGCTCAAGATCTCTGCACGCATTGCGTGCTGCCGCTTGGCCGGCGACTAAGCCTGCGGCACGTGGGCGGCGAGATGCGCGCCTTCTGCTGCTACGGCTGCGCGATCGCATTCCAGGTGCGCCACGGCAGTCGTGAAGAGGCCCAGGCGAACGCGTTCCTGGTTCGTCTCGGCGTTGGCGCCTTCCTGTCCATGAACATCATGATGCTGAGTTGGTTGCTCTATAGCGGTTCTCTCGACATGGATGGCGCGGCGCTGAGCGGGCCGATCCGGTTGGTGATCTGGCTGCTTGCGACGCCGGCGGTAACGATACTCGGTTGGCCCTTCGCTCTCGATGCGTGGCGAGAGGCAAGGCGCGCGCAAATCGGTGCTGCCGGGCTCGTCGTTGTTGGCGTCGGCGGCGCCTACGCGTACTCGACGGCCGTCCTTCTGTTCGGCGGCCAAGACATCTATCTCGACACTGCGGCCATGGTCCTGGTTTTGTTCACACTCGGTCGTTATCTCGAGGCCGCAGGGCGCGCCCGCGCCGCGCGCGATCTGACGCCGATGATGGAGGCCGAGTCTCAATGGGTCGCGCGCGTCACGCCGGATGGCTCTGAGCGTTGCCGCGGCTCCGACCTGCGCATTGGGGACATAGTCCGCATCGGCCCCGGCGAGCGCGTGGCCGTCGACGGCGTAGTGGTTGAGGGGAGCGCCTACGTGGACGAGGCGGTGATCTCCGGTGAAAGCCGGCGCATCGACAAGTTCCCGGGCACGCGCGTCATTGCCGGCAGCGTGAACATGGACGGTTTACTGCTGGTACGCTGTGAAGCGACAGGCATCGATACGCGATGGGGACAGATCTGTCGAGCGGTTCGCCGGGCGGTCGGCGCGCGATCGCCGCTTCAGGGCATCGTCGACCGCATCGCCGCCGCATCGATTCCCCTGGTGCTCGTCGTCGCCAGCGCGGTGCTCGTTTATGGGGCCGTGCGACTGCCGCTCGACGCAGCCGTCCTCAGGAGCCTCGCCGTACTCGTCGTCGCCTGTCCGTGTGCGCTCGGACTAGCCGGGTCCCTCGCGACGGCGTTAGCCGTCTCTCGGTTGGCGCGGCAAGGCTGTATTGTCCGCGATGGCGGCGCGCTTGAAACGCTGGCACATATCAGCACCATAATTTTTGACAAGACCGGAACTGTGACCTCCGGCCTGCCGCGTATGGTCGCAGTCGCGACCGACGGCGTTTCCATCGAGGAATTGCTGAGCCGTGCCGCTGGGCTCGAATGCCACGCCGGTCACGCGCTTGGACAAGCGATCGTTGCGGCAGCAGAGGCGCGGGGCCTGGAGCCTACGGCGGCGCGGGACGTGCGTGTCATGCCCGGGTGCGGTGTCGCCGCGACAGCCGCAGATGGGGTGATGGCAGCTGGAACCGCGTCGTGGCTTGTCGAACTCGGTCTTCGCCCGTGGGGATCGACCGTCGCGGCGAATGCCCAAATCTACGGCGCGAGAGGTTTTACCGTCGTGCATGTCGGGTGGGCCGGGCATTGCCGGGGCGTGATCGCATTTGAGAATGAACTGCGGCCAGAGGCGCGCGCAGTGATCGCCGCGCTCCACCGCCTAGGCCTGCGTACGGTGCTTCACAGCGGCGACCTGCCCGAGGCGACGCGGCGCACCGCCGAGGTTCTATGTATCGCCGATTGGCAAGCGCGGGTCTCACCCGAGGGCAAGGCCGAATTGGTGAAGAGTTGGCGGCGCAGGAGCGGTCCGGTCGCCATGGTCGGAGACGGCCTCAACGATGGGCTCGCGCTGGTCGGCGCAGATCTGGGAATCTCGCTAGGATCTGCGAGCGCCCTTGCGCGCGAGACGGCTGATCTCGTCTTGCCGCAAGACAGCATCGCGTTGCTGCCCTGGTCGATCGAACTCGCTCGCGCCGTGCGACGGACCATCGTTTCGAATCTGGCCTGGGCCTTCGGTTACAATTTTGTGGCCATTGCACTTGCCGCTGGTGGCAAGCTCCCACCGATCATCGCGGCCGCCCTCATGGCCGGATCAAGCTTGTTGGTGATTGCAAATTCCCTGCGGCTTGAACGCTTTCCCGCGCCGGCCAAGCGCATCCTGGCTAATGGTGTGACCAGTATGGCAGCGGCGGACATGGCACGAGATGCTGTAACCGGCTTGTCGCCGGCGAGGATGACCGAAAATGGCGACACCGCAAACTTGAATGAACGCCGTGGCGACATGCCGTTCGCTATTGCGTCGAGCATGCATCGGTCCACTGTCGCGGAAAATGAGACGGCCCATATGATGCGGCAATTCGGACAGCGAGGCCCACTGCCATGATCGACCCATTCGGACGCCGGATCACCTATCTGCGCGTGTCGGTGACCGACCGCTGCGACTTCCGCTGCGTCTATTGCATGGCGGAGGACATGACCTTCCTGCCCAAGGCGGAGATCCTGTCGCTCGAAGAGCTCGACCGGCTGTGCTCCGCCTTCGTGCGCCACGGCGTGCGCAAGCTGCGCCTCACCGGCGGCGAACCGCTGGTGCGGCGCAACATCATGAGCCTGCTCCGCGCGCTGGGCCGGCACATCGCGACCGGCGCTATGGATGAGCTCACGGTCACCACCAACGGCAGCCAGCTCGCCAAATATGCCGAGGAGCTGCGCGGCTGCGGCGTTCGGCGCGTCAACGTGTCGCTCGACACGCTCGACCCGGCCAAGTTCACGGCGATCACGCGCTGGGGCAAGCTGCCGCAGGTGCTCGACGGCATCGCCGCCGCCAAGGCGGCCGGCATTGCCGTCAAGATCAACGTTGTGGCGCTCAAGGGCGTCAACGACGACGAGTTCGACCGCATGATCGCCTGGTGCGGCGAGCACGGCCACGACATGACCATCATCGAGGTGATGCCGATGGGCGATATCGGCCCCGACCGCCTCGACCAGTACCTGCCGCTGTCGCTGGTGCGCGCGCGGCTGGCAGAGAAATGGACGCTCGACGAGTCCGACTATCGCACCGGCGGCCCGGCGCGCTATGTCACGGTCAGGGAGAGCGGGCGCCGGCTCGGCTTCATCACGCCGCTGACGCATAATTTGTCCGGCGCGCTATGTCACGGTCAAGGAGACCGGGCGGCGGCTCGGCTTCATCACGCCGCTGACGCATAATTTCTGCGAGCTGTGCAACCGCGTGCGCCTCACCTGCACCGGCACGCTCTATATGTGCCTGGGCCAGGACGCCGCCGCCGACCTGCGCGCGCCGTTGCGCGCCAGCGACGACGACGCGGCCCTCGACGCGGCGATCCGCGAAGCGATCGCCCGCAAGCCCAAGGGCCACGACTTCGTCATCGACCGCCGCCACCGCGGGCCCGCGGTGCGCCGCCACATGAGCGTCACCGGCGGCTGACGGTTTGTGATTGATGAAATGTCGGCAGCCATCTCCCGCCGTAGGAGGGTGACGTCGTGACACGTCGTAAGACAAATTCGATCGCATTCGCGGCGGCGGTTATGGCGACGACGAGTATCGCCTTGGTGCAGCTAAGCCTGGCGGGGCAGCCCGATGATAGCCCACCGGCATTCCTCAGCTGCCGGCAACAGTTCACCTTGATCAAGCGCAGCCGAATGGCACCGTTGAGCCCCTTCGTCAACGCAACAGGAGATATCCCAGATCTCAGCCAATTCCGCGGAAGCGTCGTACTGCTGAACTTCTGGGCGACGTGGTGCCCACCCTGCGTGTGCGAGCTGCCCTCCCTCGATCGCCTGCAGGCGGAGCTCGGCAGTGACAAATTCATGGTGCTGGCACTCTCGATCGATGCCAATGGTCGAAACGTCGTGCAGCCGATTTTCAAACAGCTCCGACTGACGCACCTTGGCGTCTATCTCGTTCCAGGAGGTGTCACCGACGCAGCCTTTATGGCCCACGGTTTACGCAGCGTACCGACCAGCTTTCTAATCGATCGCACCGGCCGGGTTGTTGGCTATCTTTCGGGCGCGGCGGACTGGGCTTCGCCGGCTGCAATGGGGCTCATTCAGTACTACATCGCACGCCGTGGCGCTGCTTAAATGTCGCCACATGGTGGCCAGAACGGCGCGCCGCCGGCGCTCGCCGCGCTTGACCGGCCGGCTTCAGCCGCCGGTCACGACGCTCCGCCCGTGCTCCTACACCGTGCCCGGGGACACGGCTGATCGGGGTATCGACCTTAACGCCGAGCCTTGCCACGACCGGTCTCCGGAGAACTTTTGCTCCGTTCGGTGCTGTCGCGGGTGCTGGCCTGCAATCTGAGGACGGGACGTCGCTGATACGGAACAGATTTTTCGCCTTTGAGGCGAACCGGCATGTTTCGCAACATGTCATCGCATTCACCGGAATGCGATGTCGAGGAAACATCTGGTAGGTGCGGATCTACGGGCAATGGCATCGAGACTATTCAGAGACTGGACCAGCTAACTATTTGATCTAAATCACAGCGCGACAGACTCAAAATCCGTTGTTCGCAAGGGAGTGGAGGTTCAAGTCCTCTCGGGGGCACCATCTTTTACGCAATCGATCTTGTTCGCGCGTAGGCGTGAGGCGGCGATTCAAGATCACGTAATCGTGGAGACGGGCCCAGACCGCGCGATGCCGGATTCGCTGGTCCGGTCAGAACATCTTCGATGGCAGCCACAGCGCGAGCTGAGGAAACGCCACCAGAATTCCGATCCCGATCAGCAGGAGAAAAACGAATGGAAAGGCGCCCCAAGCGACATCCGCCAGCGCGGTTCCGGGCCTGATCGCCTGGATGGTGAAGAGGTTCATGCCGACCGGCGGCGTGATCAGCCCGATCTCGAGAAGCAGAACCAGGACGACGCCGAACCAGACGGAATCGTATCCCAGGTGAACGACAATCGGATGGACCACCGCCAGGGTCATCACCATCATCGACAGGGCGTCCACGAACATGCCGAGGATCAGGTAGATCACGCAAATGACCGCGAATATCGCGATCGGCGGATAGGGCAGTTGGCCGACGAAATTGGCGACGATCGAGTTTATGCCCCAGCTGAATACCGCAAACGAGAAGATCTGGGCACCGAGGACGATGAACAGCAGCATCGACGTGACCCGGGCCGTCGTCGCGACCGCCTCGTGCATCATCTCCCAGCTCAAGGTGCCCTGCATGCCGGCGACCAGGAGCGCCGCCAACGCCCCCAGCGCCGCAGCCTCGGTCGGCGTCGTCCATCCCATATACATGCCGCCCAGAACCACGAGGATGATGGCGATGAGGGGCAGCGTGTCCGCCATCGACCGGATTCGCGTGCGGGCTCCGACATCGGCCTCGGCAACCGGAGGCGCGATGCTCGGCCGAAGCCAGGCGATCGTGAAGATGTAGATCTCGAACAGTGCCACCATCATCAGGCCTGGCACCACCGCCGCAATGAAGAGCCTGCCGACCGACTCCTCGACCAAGGCGCCGTAGATGATGAGGGGGATGCTCGGCGGAATCAGGATGCCGAGCGTGCCACCCGCCGCCAGGGAACCGAGCGTCACGCGGATGTCGTAGCGCAGCCGCTCGAAATTGGGGATTGCCGCAGTCCCGATCGTCGCGGCAGTGGCGATGCTCGATCCGCTCACCGCGGCAAAGACTGCGCAAACGGCGATATTTGCGTGCAGCAGGCCGCCCGGCAGCCGGCGCAGCCGCACCGCCACCGCGTTGTAGAAGCGGTTGGCCACGTCGGAGCGCTGGATGATCTCGCCCATCAGGATGAACAGCGCGACCGCGATCAACGAATCGCTCGTCGAGGTGTTGAGGACCGCGTAGGCAGCGCCTTTGAGATAGACGGGATTGAGAGCGACGATCCAAACCAAGCCGGTGGCGCCGAGGACGACCGCGATCGGCAAGCCCAACCCGAGCATGGCGAAGATCGTCACGCCCATGAGCGAGAGCGTCGTCATCGCGGCTGTGCCGCGTCGCGAGAGGGGCTCCGGACGCCCTTGGCCGACCCGAGCAGAACCACCGCTTGGCTGATGAACGCCAGTGCAAATCCGACCATGATGCCGAGATAGGGATAGAAAGTTGGGGTGCGGAGCAGCCCCTGCGCGCGCAGTCCCTCATCCCAGCTGCGATAGGTCACCTGGCCGCACAGCACGATGAGAACGCCGAGATAGGCCAGCGTGATCAAATGTCCGAAGAGCTCCATCCAGGCTCGGACTCGCGGCGATGCCGCTTTCACAAGGAAGTCGACGCTGATATGCGCGCCCGTCCGCGTCACCGTGGCGAGGGCGAAGAATATCAACCAGCCCATCAGGAAGCCGTCGATCTCGCTTGCGAGGTAGAAGTCCACGCCCAGGAAGCGGCAGAGCACTTCGAGGAGCGACAGAAATGCGAGAAGCGCGCATGAAACGCAGGCAATGTAGAGCCCGAGTCTTTCCAGCATATCCCTGTCTCTACCGCTCTCTCATCTCACCGATGCGTCGCGCTCAGTAGCATCGGTACGGCAAGAACGATAGCTGAAAAGAGTAGGTCCCGGCTGCGCTGTCGCGTCGATGTACCGTCCGCGCTCAGGTTCGACAGCGCCTGGGACTCAGGGCTTGATCGCGTTGATTTCGGCGATCACCTTGTCCGCCTCGCCGCCGGCCCTGGACTTCCAGGCTGTCCACACTTTTTCCGCGGCCAGCTTGCGGAAACGCCCATAGATTTCGGGAGTCGGACGGGTCAACGTCATACCGCCAGCCGCGAGCGACTCCAGTTGCGACGCGTCCTTGTCCGGCATCAGCCTTTGAATATTGGCGGCTATCTTGGCCATTTCCTCGCTCAGGATTGTCTGCAGGTCGGCGGGAAGCTTGGCGACCGCGCTCTTCGAAACGACGAGCGACGATGAAACCAGGACGATATTCGCCACATAGACGGATTTCAGGACGTCATTCCATTTGAAGGAACGAATGTTGCCCGATCCGGTCACGACGCCGTCGATGGTCCCGCGCTGCAGCGCTGTATAGACCTCGGCGGGAAAGATCTGCACCGGCGAACCGCCGAGCGCTGAAACCAACTCGGCAGCCTCCGGCGAGGCGACGCGAATCTTCTTGCCGCTGAATTCCTCGACCAAGGCGACGGGTTTGGTGAACCAAAAGTTCAGCGGCTCGTAATACCAACGGCCGAGGCTCTGCGCT
>JACQDQ010000489.1 GCA_016201015.1 Pseudomonadota bacterium
CGCCCCTTCCCTCTACGCCCGCGCGCGCCTATATTCCGGGGGTCGGGAAACCGACTATGGCGATAAATGGCGTGCGTAATAGCCGATGCGGACCCGGGGGCAGTGCCCGGCGCCTCCACCACCTCTACCTATGGGGGCGAACCAGGATCGACGCGCGGGTAAAGACACGAAGTTTGCCCGGCATGGTACCGCCGTTATCGGGCCAACCTAGAGATGCCAACGATAACGTGGCTCTCGCGGCTCAGGCTGCCTAAGGTCTAATCCACCTGAAGTAGCTTTAGCTAGCGCGGTTCGGGGGGCACCGGGCAACAGAAGCCCCCCACTGCGCGGTGGAGGATTGCCGGGGACGTGGCGCGCGACGAACTGCAATACGACAAGATGATGGAGGAAGCCTTGCGCCGCGTCCCGCGCCAGGCGCTTGAGCTCGTCGCGCGCAAAGGGCTGCCGGGACAGCATCACTTCTACCTGACCTTCCGCACCGGCCATCCCGGCGTGGTCATGCCCGACTATCTGCGTCAGCGCCACCCGCAAGAGATGACGATTGTCCTCCAGCACCAATTCTGGGGCCTGGAGGTCGGCCAGGATTCGTTCACGGTTTCGCTGAGCTTCAATCAGGCGCCGGAGCGCATGACGATCCCCTTCGCCGCCCTCGCGGCCTTCGTCGACCCCTCGGTGCAGTTCGGACTGCAGTTCCCGGCTGCCACCGCGGAGGCAGGCACGGCGGCGACCGCGCCAACCAAGCCCGAAGCCATCGGACCCGCGGCGGCCGCGGCCGAAGAACCGCCGCGCGAAGCGGCCAAGGGACAGGTCGTCACGCTCGACGCCTTCCGCAAGAAGTAACCATTCAACCGTCAGGAGCCGGCGCGCGCGCCGGAACGCGAGCATGCCTGAATTCAGCTATCGCGACATTTTCGAGTTTGGGGAAGACGCCACGCCGTACCGCAAGCTCAGCGGCGACTATGTCCTTGAAGCGAAGTTCGACGGCACGCCGGTGCTCAAGGTCGAACCGCAGGCGTTGTCGTTGCTGGCCGCCGAGGCGTTCAAGGACATTTCGCATCTGCTGCGGCCGGGCCACCTGCAACAGATGCGCAACATCCTTGACGATCCGGAAGCCTCGTCCAACGACAAATTCGTCGTCCATGACCTGTTGAAGAACGCATGCATCTCGGCCGGCGGCGTGCTGCCGATGTGCCAGGACACCGGCACGGCCATCGTCATGGGCAAGAAGGGACAGCAGGTGTGGACCGGCGCCGACGATGTCGAGGCGGTCGCGCGCGGCATTCACCGCACCTACACCGAGACCAATCTGCGCTACAGCCAGGTTGCGCCGCTCGAAACCTTCAAGGAGGTCAATACCGGCGACAACCTGCCGGCGCAGATCGAGATCTATTCGACCGACGGCGATGAATACGAATTCCTGTTCGTTGCCAAGGGCGGCGGCTCTGCAAATAAGACCTTCCTATTCCAGGAATCACCGTCTCGCCTCACGCCCGACGGGCTCCTCAAATGGCTCGACGAGAAGATCAAGACGCTTGGCACCGCCGCCTGCCCGCCCTATCACCTTGGCATCGTCATTGGCGGCACCTCGGCCGAGTTCACGCTGAAGACGTTGAAGCTGGCGACCTGCCGCTACCTCGACAGACTGCCGGCCCAGGGCAACAAATATGGCCAAGCCTTCCGCGACCAGGAGTTGGAGGGGAAGGTCCACAAACTGACCCAGGCGAATGGCATCGGCGCACAGTTCGGCGGAAAATACTTTTGTCATGATGTGCGGGTCATTCGCCTACCACGCCACGGTGCGAGCCTGCCGATCGCCATCGGCGTCTCCTGCGCCGCAGACCGCCAGGCCCTCGGCAAGATCACGCGCGACGGCGTCTTCGTCGAACAACTCGAGACCAACCCGGCACGATACCTGCCTGACATCGACGTCGCCAAACTCAGCGGCGACGTCATCAAGGTCGATCTCAAACGTCCGATGAAGGAAATCCGCGAGATCCTATCGCGCCATCCGGTCACCACGCGCGTCTCGCTGACCGGACCGCTGATCGTCGCCCGCGATTCCGCGCATGCCCGCCTCAAGGCCGAGTACCTCGACAAAGGCAAGCCGCTGCCTGACTATTTCAAGAACCACTGCATCTACTATGCCGGCCCGGCCAAGCGGCCCGAGGGTTACGCCTCCGGCGCCTTCGGACCGACCACGGCCGGCCGCATGGACTCGTTCGTCGAGCCGTTCATGGCGGCGAGCGGCAGCTTCGTGACTCTGGCCAAAGGCAATCGCTCGCGTGCCGTGACCGACGCCTGCAAGAAGCATGGCGGCTTCTACCTGTGCTCGATCGGCGGCGAGGGCGCGCTTCTCGCCGAGCAATGTATCAAGAAGGTGGATTGCCTCGCCTATCCCGAACTCGGCATGGAGGCGATCTGGAAGATCGACGTGGTCGACTTCCCTGCCTTCATCGTCGTCGACGACAAGGGCAACGACTTTTTTGCCAAATGGGTGGGATAGGCGTCGCGGAGTAAGCCGAACGCGGTCATTCGAACGGACGCGTCAGACCCGCCCGGCACGCGGTCACGTCGCGACGTGCCGTCAGTTATGGCGAGGACTGGCCCGGCGACGATCCGACGTGTTCGGGGCGTGGATAGATACCGACGAGCAGCATGTCGATATCGACACCGTTCGCGGCCAGAGGCAGGATCAGCTTGGCGATGCCGATGAAGTTCTTTTCTGCGACGACACTTTGCTCGATGTAAACGAAGGCGCGGGTGCTCAACGGCCGCCGTGCTTCCTCCAACAACTGGTGGACCATTTCCAACTTGAGCGACGTTACCGTGCGGCCGGTGAGATCGGCGCCGAACAGCTCGACCAGATTGGTGCCGTGCAAGCGGTAGCGGAAATCGGCCCCGGCATCGATGACGTCCATTAGCAGGAGATTGCCGAGCCAAGGCTGCATTTCCAACGGATTGATCAGGCGACGGGCCGGCAGCCGCGCGCCCTGTCGCTTGCTCGCCCAATATGCCCACAATTCGCGCAACCGCTCGTCGTGGATTTCTCGAGGCGGCACGACCACTGCTGCAGAGACCGGCGCTACCCGGACCAACATACCTAATAACATATCATGAAAATTGAATTCCTGTGAATAAACCCAGCCCCAGTCACTCGTCACGACCACACATGCCCGACAGCGACTTTCTCGCGCACATTCTCGATCTGCTCTCGCCTTGGGGTGCTGTCACGGCGCGCAAGATGTTCGGCGGCTATGGCATCTACCGCCGAGGAACGATGTTCGCGCTAATCGCCGACGATGAATTGTACTTCAAGGTCGATGCGGAAAATCGTCCGACCTTCGAAGCGGCCGGCATGCGACCGTTCACCTATGAGGGCAAGTCGAAGCCGATCGCGATGTCGTACTGGCAGGCACCACCCGACGTACTCGACGAATCGTCCACGCTGATCGAACTTGCCCGCGGCGCTCTCGATGCCGCGTTGCGGTCGCGGCAAATCAAAAGTGCCGCGCCGAGGGCAAAGAGCCGACAGCGATAGCCGCCTCCGACATTACAACGATTTAATCCGGCCGACAGGCTGGCGACAGACCGCCTCCTTTATATCAAGACGCAGCGCCGCCGGTAGGGATGCTGGCGGTGAACCCAAATGCAGTCTGAAAAAGGAGCAGTTCGATGCTTGCACCTGTCTTTACTGTCTTGCCCGCGCGGAGAGCCCGAACGGCCGCGGTCGCCGCAGTCGCCGTGCTCGGGCTCCTGCTTGTCACGCCCTATGCCCAGGCCCGGCCGGGACCCGAGAGCTTCGCCGAGCTTGCGGCGAAGGTGAAGCCGGCGGTGGTCAATATATCGACCACGATGAACGTTGCGGCGGATCAAGAGGAGATGGCGGAGTCGCCCGACCTCGGCATCCCGCCGGGCTCCCCGTTCGAGGAATTCCTTCGACGCTTCTACGAGATGCAGCCAGGAGCCGGAGCACCGGAGCGTCGGCCAAGGGAGGTACAGGCGCTCGGTTCCGGCTTCATCGTCGATCCGGAAGGCTATGTCGTGACCAATAATCACGTCGTCGGCAAGGCGGATAAAACCACCGTCACGCTCGCCGATGGCCGCAAGTTCGACGCCAAGATCATTGGCCGCGATGAGAAGACGGACCTTGCGTTGTTGAAGGTCAAAACCGACAAACCGTTGCCCTTCGTCGGCTGGGGCGATTCCGACAAGGCGCAGGTCGGCGACTGGGTACTCGCCGTCGGCAATCCATTCGGTCTCGGCGGCACCGTCACTGCCGGCATCATCTCGGCGCGTGGTCGCGACATCCAATCCGGCCCGTTCGACGACTACATTCAGATCGATGCGCCGATCAACCGCGGCAATTCCGGCGGTCCGTCTTTCGACCAGGATGGTCACGTGATCGGCGTCAATTCGGCGATCTTCTCGCCCAACGGCGGCAGCGTCGGCATCGGCTTTGCAATACCTTCCTCTCTCGCCAAGCCGATTGTGGCGCAACTGCGCGAAAGCGGCCGCGTCGAGCGTGGTTGGCTCGGCGTGCAGATCCAGCCGGTGACGCCGGAGATCGCCGCGAGTCTCGGCCTCGACGAGGCGAAGGGCGCAATCGTCGCCAAGGTGTCGCCGAACAGCCCGGCGGCATTGGCGGGCGTCCAGCAGGGTGATGTCGTCCTTACCTTTAACGGCAAGGAGATCGCCGAGGTCCGCGACTTGCCGCGTCTGGTTGCCAACGCGCATGACGGCGAGAATGCGGCGCTTGAGGTCGTACACAACGGCGCGAAGAAGACTCTCGACGTCAAGATCGGACGCATGCCGCAGGGCGAGCAGGTCGCTGCGACGGACGACGACATGTCGGGCGGGACGGTCAAGTCTTCGAGGGTCCTCGGCTTGAATCTGGCTCCGGTCACGCCCGAGACGCGTCGGCGCCTAGGACTCGCCGAGAAGACCGGCGGCGTGCTGGTCGCCAACGTCGCCGCCGGCAGCGAGGCGGCGGAGCA
>JACQDQ010000484.1 GCA_016201015.1 Pseudomonadota bacterium
CACCTGGATCGCCGGGTCGGCGTTCCAAATAACCATCCGGGTTTGACCGTAGGCCCAGAACGAGGAGCCATCCTTGCGCTGCATCCGGATTTCATAGTCGACCGACGGGCGCTCGTTGCGAAGAAGCGCCGCTCGGCTCCGCATGACACGATCCAGATCATTCGGCGCGATGAAGCGGTCAATGGATGCAAGTGCAAGAATCTCGTCGGGTCCCTCGCATCCGACCAGGCGTGCGTAAGCCTGATTTACGAAGAGTGGCTTGCCATTGCGATGGACCAAGATCGCCTGAATCGAACCCTCGACCAGGTTGCGAAACCGGCGCTCGTTCTCGCGCGCGATTCGCTCGGCGCGGCCACGCTCGGCGATCTCCTCTTTCAGCGTCGCGTTTGCCCGTTCCAGTTGGGCGGTGCGCTCCAGCACGGCATTGAGATCTTGAAGGGACGCCTCGGCCTCGCGGCGTATGTGGATTTGGGTCCTAAGTTCGCGGTTCATCGTCTCCAATTGCTGCCGCCCGGGGATTGCCAGCGCCGTGGGCATCACCCGCCACAAGGCTGCGGCAGTTCCGAGGGAAGCGGCCGCAGTGAGCGCCTTCACCGCGCCGTCGGCGACGTAGTCGTGGTGCCAGAGCGTCCACACCGCGAGGACGTGCGTGGTGCCGCAGGCAAGAATGAACGCTCCAAACAGCAGGAACATCCATCGGAACTCGACATCCTTCCGCTTCATAACGAAATAGATCAACGCTATCGGGATCGAATAATAGGCGGCGGCAATCAGCGAATCGGATATCGCATGCAGTAGCAGCAGGTCCGGCCGCCACAGTATGCACATGCCGTGCGGCATGAATCCGTCGTCTTCCAAGAAGTGAGATAACGCGCGCATGACTACCCTCCTGGTCGGCCGCCGTGTCGATGGCAGCCCAAACCGCTTCGTCGTTGCATGCCGGCATTAGTCGCTAGTCTGAATTCGGCTGTCGCCACTGTGCGCCCGACCCAGAGATTGAGGTTTGACGCCTCGGTCGGCTGGCCGTCCGACGCCGGCGCTATTTGGTTGCGGCCGCCGAGTCGCCGCTGAACCGCCACGCCAGGGCGGCCATCGGCGCGCCGCTCGCATGCGAATCGTCGTCATGGCCCGGTCATGTGGAACATGAAAACTCTGCGTGATAGCGCCTACTTATCCTCACGGAGCCGGTCAATCTGACGACCTTGCACCTCTCTCGCATAGGTTGCTTCGTTGATCAAACAAATATCTTTACGTAGGGGTATCCAAGAGTCTACGATCACGTCAACCATCCGCTCGAGAGATTGGGTTCCATTCAACTAGGGAGGTAATTGGCGGCGTTCTGGCGTTTCCAGAGCGCCGGCGCGGCGGCAGGCCGTTGGAAATGCGTTCGGATCATCGGCAACTGCAGGGTGAACGTTAGTGACGCCGACCTGCGTAGCTTTTGCCGATGGCGATGGCGGTTTCTGCAACTCCGCACGAAAATCGGCCGACCGCATACACTTGGCCCGTCGCGTTCATGAGTGCGGCATCGACCTTCGCGATGACCGACCTTCGTTTCAGCAGGAAATTGTAGTTCTCGACCTCGTCATGCCTCGAATCGACGAGCTCGGGGTGGTGCGACGGCTCGCTGCCACGCGGTGGCGGGGACGACTTCGGGTCGTCACCGTCGGTCGACTTGAATACGCCGGGCGATCGCCGCGATTACCGAGTCGGCCCCCGCAACCGATGTGAGATTTCGGCGAAAACTTATATTCCTCAAGGCACTGCGGGCATTGCTCGCACCGTCGTAGCAGGCCCATGCACATCCTGGTCGCCGATGATCACGTCCTCTTGGTCGACATGCTGGCGTCGCATCTCCAGAAGCTTGGCGACGATGTGCTGATCTCCAAGGCGATCAATTTTGAGCAAGCGATGGAAGTTGTCCGAACAGCCGAGACGCTGCGACTCGTCCTGCTCGATCTGCATATGCCAGGGATGAATGGCGTCGACGAGGTGCGAACGCTCCGCGCACGTTCTCCGTCGACGCCGGTCGCAATCATTTCAGGTGACAATTCTCCGAATGCCGTGCGCGCGTCCATGGAGGCGGGCGCCGTGGGTTTTTTGCCCAAGACGATGGGAGGCCGAGCAATTCTCCACGCGGTTCGTCTCATCCTTTCCGGCGAGAAGTTTCTCCCGGCAGAACTCTACCTGAAGGCGGTCGGGCTGGAGAGATCGTCGCCTGCAATTGTTGGAGGAGAAACGCTTGGTAACTTGTCTTCGCGCGAGCGGGACGTGCTGGCGCAACTTGTCGGCGGCAGATCGAACAAGGAGATTGCACGGGCGTTGAATATCGAAGTTGTCACGGTGACCGCGCATCTCGGCAGCATCTACCGCAAATTGGGTGCGGCTAATCGGACACAGGCCGTCACGCGGGCGATCGAGGCGGGCTTTGGCCGAGACCAACTCGATTTTTGAATCATATGAATCTATAGGTCACCATCGTTCTCTATAGGTCGATCTTTAGCCATGTCTTGAGCTTGGCGATCTAGCGTCCGTTCCCATCGCGTCATTCGTCGCGAGGACAGGGCGCCATGACTCTAGCGCGCAGGATTGCCCCGCCACCCGGGCGGTGGTTCGGATCGGGCTTTCTCTCCGGTCGCTCCCGACGAATTCGTTCTTAAGGAAGGGAACTGGAAATGAGTAACGACAATACGAGTATCTCACAGACCGCTGCGGCCGCGCGGAGTTCGACATCACGGTCGATTTTCAATCTGCGCATCCGCGGGCGCCTCGTTACGGGCTTTGCGGCGGTCTGCGCCGTGCTTGCGGCGGCGGTTGGATTCACCATCCATGAGGCAAATTCGATCTCCGCGACCACCGACCGCATGGTCAACCTGCGCGCGCCGGTCGCCATCAAGAGCACGGAGATCGTCAGCAACCTCTACTCGACGCTGGCCACGTTGCGGGCCTACCTGCTTACCGGCAATGTCGAGTTCAAGAACGGGCGCCAGGGCATGTGGAAGGAACTCGACGACACGCGCGGCGAGCTCGACAAGCTGGCGCAACGGCTGGCCAACCCGGAGCACAAGAAGAGCTGGGAGCAGGCGAAGCTACTGCTCGAGGAGTTCCGCGCCGCGCAGGCCAAGGCCGAGGCGGCGGCCTTCACTCCCGACGCCTATCCTGCGACCAAGCTGCTGCTGACCGAGGCCGCCCCGCGCGCCGACCTAATGGCGACCGAGATCACCAAGATGATCGAGGAGGAGGGCCGGCTCGAGGCGAACGCCGAGCGCAAGTCTCTATTCAAGAATATGGCCGATCTACGAGGCAATCTGGCGTTGGCGACTGCAAACATTCGGGCGTTTCTACTGGGCGGCGATCCGAAGATGAAGGAGCTGTTCGTGCTACGCTGGGGCGCGGCCGAGAAGGCCTTTACCAGCCTGACGTCGCAAGCGGGGCTGCTCAACCCGGCGCAGAAGACATCGTTGGACGCGCTGACCAAGGCCCACGCCGAGTTCAAGCCGTTACCGGAGAAAATGTTCACGATCCGCGAGTCTGACGGTTGGAATGTGCCGGTGCAGATTCTGGTCACCGAGGCGGCGCCGCGGGCGGGCAGGATTCTCGATTTGCTCGATGGCCCGAAACAGGCGGATGGAACGCGCAAGGGCGGCCTCAAGTATGCGCAACAGGCGCTTCTCGGTGAGGACGCGGGGGCCGTGCTCGCCGGCATCGCAAGGCTGACCGGCGCGGAATGGATCCTGCTGCTGCTGGGCTTGGGCTTGAGCGGCGTGATCGCCTTCCTCACGGCGCGGGCAATCGTCAATCCAGTTCACGCCATGACCGGCGCGATGCGCACGCTGGCCGACGGCAACCTTACGATCGAAGTTCCGGGCGCCAATCGCAAGGACGAGATCGGCGAGATGGCTAAGGCGGTGCAGGTGTTCAAAGACAACGCCATCAAAGTGCAACAGATGACGGCCGAGCAGGAAGCGGCCAAGAAGCGCGCCGAAGAGGAGCGCCGCAAAGCGATGCTCGACCTCGCGGCAAAGTTCGAGGCGAGCGTCGGCGGGGTGGTGACTGCGGTCACATCGGCGGCAACCGAGCTGCAGTCGACCGCGGAATCGATGTCGGCGACCGCCGAGGAAACCACGCGGCAATCGACCGCGGTCGCGGCGGCTTCGGAGCAGGCCTCGACCAACGTGCAGACCGTCGCCTCGGCGACCGAGGAGCTGTCGACCTCGGTCAAGGAGATCGGACAACGCGTCAACGAGTCCAGCCGCATCGTCGGCGAGGCGGTGAACCAGGCGGCCAGCACCAACGCTCAGGTGCAGGGCCTAGCCACGGCGGCGCAGAAGATCGGCGACGTGGTCAAGTTGATCAACGACATCGCCGGGCAGACCAACCTGCTGGCGCTCAACGCCACGATCGAGGCGGCGCGCGCCGGCGAGGCGGGCAAGGGCTTCGCCGTGGTGGCGTCCGAAGTGAAGTCACTCGCCAACCAGACCGCCAAGGCGACGGACGAGATCGCCGCGCAGATCAAGTCGATCCAGGAGGCGACTGAGGCATCCGTATCCGCCATCCAGGGCATCACGGCGACGATCGCCAAGGTCAACGAAAACGCGACGGCGATTGCGTCCGCGGTCGAAGAACAAGGCGCGGCGACGCAGGAGATCGCCCGCAATGTGCAGCAGGCTGCCCAGGGTACGGGCGAGGTGAACTCCAACATCACCGGCGTGAGCCAGGCGGCGCAACAGTCAGGCGCGGCGGCGAGCCAAGTGCTCTCGTCGGCCGGCGAGCTGAGCAAGAACGCCGAAATGCTCAAGGCGCAGGTCGACTCCTTCCTGCGCGAGGTCCGCGCCGCATAGTAGGGCCGGGATCTATCAGACGGAACGACAGGAGCTCGAGCAGCCGCCCAAAGCGGCTGCTCGACGCGCCTTGATCGCAGCAAAGGAGATAGCCATGCGGACAACTGAACAGGGCACCGGTGCGATGACCGATCGCCCCCGATGCCCACCGGCCGATCAAGGCTCGGTTGTCGCCAGCGCGGAAGAAGTCCATTCGGCCGTTCTGGTGCTCTACGACCTCTGGAAGCGATTGCGTGACAAGACAATCGAATTAAACAATCAGGCGATCACCGCAAATATCCGTCGAAGTCATCACGTGAACCCAGAGACTCCCCCCTCTCTTACCGTGATCCATGGCGGCAAATTGTAGCGCAATGGTCATGTTCTCCGTCGTCGCTGAAGTGGACCCCATCTGTGGGACCACGAGAGGTCTTGGCTTAAGTGGAAGCGAGATCAGCTCCGGGTTCATCTTCGAGCTGCGATTCGTCATTCTGGTTGATGATGTTGGCGCTTTGGGCACGTCGGATGTCTGCTCGAACATTGTGAGTGTGACGAAGGCGGCAGGCGAGGCGGGCAAGTCGGCCGGCGAGGTACTCGAAGCGTCGAACCGGCTTTTCCAGCAATCGGACACGCTGGGTCATCAGGTCGAAGGTTTCCTCAAGAAGATCCGTGCGGCGCAATCGGGCCGCATCGGGACCCGACGTGGACGGCGGAGGGTGAGTTGCGCAGCGCGCTCCGCCATTCGATGCGGAAGCGGGCTGCTTCGTCCAAACACGAGAGGTGCTGACAATGCGTCGTCAGTTGTTTGTCGGACTGAGCCGAGAAATAGCGGAGGCAATACTTGATCTGAAGACTGTCATTGCGGAGGAAGTTCGAGGATCAGACGGTTGCGTCAGGCCCGTCGACGCTCTGATGTCTTCGGCCGAGGCTCTCCACCTATCGATCGCGCTTCTGACTCTCTGCGTCCTGTCGGCGCTGAACGTCGAGAAAATCGATCGTCCGAATGCGCGACGGACGATCGACGCGGCCGAGGCGAGCATGCGAAATGTCTTAGTGCAAATGGAGCCCAGGCTAGAATCCGTCGGTCGAGGTCCGCGTCTTTCCGGCATCGTTCACAGAGCCTTTGGACTTAGAAACCGGCTCGACCGGCTTACCTCCTGATGACCGGCTGCGGCGCGAGATTTGTCGCCCGCTGCGAAACGGCAAGAGGTGAGCGTGATTCGCCGACCGGCGGAGGTCGCTACTAATTGATCCCCGGCATCGGGAAGGCGGCAAGCGGCGCCGGCCCGAATTTGGCATAGCCTTTCGCCATGTCGATTTCCTTGGCGACGATCAGGCCGTCGCCTTGCACGCCGACGGTCGGGTCGAGCAGGCGGCGGCCCTGCGGCCGGCCGTCGGCGCGATCGAAGGTCCATTCCTGATAGCCGAGGATGTAGAAATTGAGCATGACGCACGGCGCATCGCCCGCGGCGAACCAATGCGCGTTGCGCTTCACCTCGGTCGTCTCCATCGTGTCGCCCGGGCCGAACGCGCGGTCGGTGGCGAGCTTGAGCAGCAGCGTGTCGGGCGAGAGGCGGGCAACGCGGTCGAACTCGCGGCCAGCCAACTTGCCGGCAAGCACCATCTGCGTCGAGATCAGGTTGTGATGGCAGTGCGGCGGGTGCACCTCGTGCGGATGGACGTAGAGGAGCTGCAGCGTCTGGCGATGCTGCGGCAGGGTACGGCGATAGAGCACCTGGTCGGCCTTTTCCGCGAAGGCGCGGTCGATCCATGACGCCAACTCGCGCTGCAGGCCGACGCGCTGGAAAACGGCCATGATCTTGGCCTGAAACCCATCTGGGGTAAGGCGGTGCGCGGCCAGGGCGTCGATGAGGTCGAGGACGTCGCGCAGCA
>JACQDQ010000468.1 GCA_016201015.1 Pseudomonadota bacterium
GATCATAAAATACCCCGTGCGCGCCGCATTGAATCCATTCGCCAGCACGATCGGTTACCTCCTCCCCTTCGTCGTCTCCGGCTCGATCGTCATCTCGCTCGTTCTGTCGCTGCCGACCGTCGGCCCGCTGTTGCTGCGCGCGCTGATCGCACAGGACATGTTCCTCGCCGGCACGATTGTGCTGTTACTCGGCGTCCTGACCGTCATCGGCACGTTCATCTCGGATCTAATCTTGATGTGGATCGACCCGCGAATCCGGGCGGGAATGCACGGATGAGCGGTCCGGCGCAACTGTCCGTCCCGCTGGTGACTGTCGCCGAGGAGAAGATCGCTGCCGCGACGCAGCTCCAGCTCACTTGGTGGCGATTCAGAAAGCACAAGGTTGCAGTGGCGGGCGGGGTCATCGTGATCCTCTTCTACCTTGCGGCCGTGTTCGCGGACTTCCTTGCCGTCACGCCGCCGCACGCAACCGACGCGGCACGCAGCTACATCCCGCCGCAGGCGGTCCATTGGTTCGATGACGACGGCAGCTTCAAGCCGTATGTCTACGCGCTGAAGGGGCGGCGGGACATGCGGACCTTCAAGCTCATTTACGTGCCCGATCCCGCCGACAAGCGCTATGTCGTCTGGTTCGCGGAGGGCTACGCCTATGAGCTGCTCGGGGCCTTCGAGACCAAGCGACACATCCTCGGGCTCGATCGTGGGGTCCCCGAAGATGCATTGTTCCTGCTCGGCACCGATCAACTCGGCCGCGATGTCTGGTCCCGGCTGATGCTCGCGACGCGGACATCCCTGACGATCGGCCTGATCGGCGTCGCGCTCTCGCTGTTTCTCGGCGTCCTGCTGGGCGGTATTTCCGGTCTATATGGCGGCGCGATCGACACGGTGATTCAGCGCGTCATCGAGATTCTGCGCTCGATCCCGACCATTCCGCTCTGGATGGGGCTGGCGGCCGCGCTGCCCGCCGATTGGTCGGTGACTCAGGTCTATATTTCCATCACCGTCATCATCTCGCTGATCGGCTGGACCGAGCTCGCGCGCGTCGTTCGCGGCCGATTCCTCGCCCTGCGCGAGGAAGAATTCATCACCGCGGCCGAACTCGCCGGTGCATCTCAGCTGCGGATCATCTTCCGCCACATGGTGCCGTCCTTCCTCTCGCACATCATCGCCGCGATCAGCCTCGCGCTGCCCGCCATGATCATCAGCGAAACGACGCTCTCCTTCCTGGGGCTCGGTCTACGGCCGCCCGCCATATCTTGGGGCGTCCTGCTGCAGGACGGGCAGAACATACAGGCGCTCGCCCACGCCCCCTGGCTCCTATTCGTGGCCGTGCCGGTGATCGTCGTCATTCTCGCCTTCAACTTCCTGGGCGACGGCCTGCGGGACGCAGCGGATCCCTATGGCTGAGCCCATTCTCTCGGTCCGTGGTCTCGAGACCTACTTTCGCCCTGACGAAGGCATCGTGCGCGCCGTCGACGGTGCGTCCTTCGACCTCTACCCCGGCCGCACGCTGGGCATCGTCGGCGAGTCGGGTTGCGGCAAGAGCGTCACCGCGCGGTCGATTCTGCGCATCGTCGAGCGCCCCGGCAAAGTCGAGCGCGGCGAGGTGCTGCTGCGGCGGAGCGACGGGCGGGTCGTCGACCTCGTAACAATCGATGCCCAGGGCGCCGGGATGCGCGACATCCGCGGCGGCGAGATCGGCTACGTCTTCCAGGAACCGATGAGTTCGCTCTCGTCCTTTCACACCATCGGCAACCAGGTCATCGAAGCCATCCGCCTGCATCGCGCCGTGTCGGCGAAGGATGCGCGAGCCAGAGCGATCGAGCTGCTTCAGCTGGTCGGAATCCCGCGGCCGGAACAGCGCATCGATTCCTACTCGTTCGAGCTCTCGGGCGGGCTGCGCCAACGGGTCATGATCGCCCTCGCGCTCGCCGCCGAGCCGCGCATCCTGATCGCCGATGAACCGACGACCGCGCTTGACGTTACCACCCAGGCGCAGATCCTCGAACTCATTCGGAAGATCCAGGCGGAGCGCAACCTCGCGGTCATTCTGATCACGCACGACATGGGCGTAATCGCCGAGATGGCCGACGCCGTCTCGGTCATGTATCTCGGCAAGGTCGTCGAATCGGGGCCGGTCGACACGATCTTTCATGCGCCGCGCCATCCCTATACCCAGGCTCTTTTGCGCTCGATCCCGTCCGTGCTCGCTGAGCCGCGCTCGCGCCTCGCCACCATCGCCGGCGGCATCCAGCATCCTTATGCACGGCCGCCGGGCTGTCCGTTCCATCCGCGCTGTCAAAGCTTCATGCCCGGCGTGTGCGACCGCAACGCGCCGCCGGTGACGAAGCTCGACGCAGAGCATGAGGTGCGGTGTTTCCTCTACGGGGCTCCGGCCAGGTCTGCGACATGACGACCGAGCAGACCGTACTCTCGGTCGAGGGCCTCAAGAAATACTTCCCGATCCGCCGCGGCCTTCTGCGCCGGGTGGTCGGGCAGGTGAAGGCCGTCGACGACGTCTCGTTCACGATCGACCGCGGCGAGACGCTCTCGCTCGTCGGCGAATCCGGCTGCGGCAAGACCACGACCTCACGCTGCATCCTGCGCGCGATTCAGCCGACCGCGGGCGCGATCCAGTTTCGCACCGACCAGAATCGCGAGGTCGATGTTGCCGGCCTGACGCGCACGGAACTGCGTCCATTGCGGCGGCAAATGCAGATGATTTTTCAGGACCCCTATTCGTCGCTCAATCCGCGAATGACCATCGCCGACATCATCGGCGAACCGCTGCTCGTCAACGGCATGGGCAACCTGGCGGCGCGGCGAAATCGCGTGGCCGAACTCCTCGACGTCGTGCAGTTGCCGCGGGCCTATATGAACCGCTTCCCGCATGCGTTCTCCGGTGGGCAGCGCCAACGCATCGGCATCGCGCGGGCACTCGCCCTGAACCCGGCGCTTATCGTTGCGGATGAGCCGGTCTCGGCCCTCGATGTCTCGGTCCAGGCGCAGATCATCAATTTGATGCTCGAGCTGCAGGACCGCCTGAGGCTTTCGTATCTATTCGTCGCGCACGATCTTTCCGTCGTGAAGCATGTCAGCCATCGTGTCGCCGTCATGTATGTCGGCAAGATGGTCGAGGTGGCGTCCACCAGTACACTGTTCCGTGCGCCCAGGCATCCCTACACCGAGGCGCTGCTTTCCGCAGTGCCGGTTCCCGATCCACGCCAGCGCGCCAAGCGCATCGTCCTTGAGGGCGAAGTGGCCGATCCGTCTCGCGTCCCACCAGGCTGCGCCTTCCACCCGCGCTGCCGCTACGCGGTCGAACGCTGCCGGGTCGAGACGCCGACGCTCGAGCAGATCGCGCCGAACCGCTGGGTGAGCTGCCACCGGGTCCGCGAACTGACGCTGCAGGGCGTTGTCAGCTAGGCCGCGTGGACCGGCCTGAGTTTGGCTCCCGCGCATGATGGATAAGATCGATATCCGCATCGAGCCTGCCTCCTCGCCGGCGGCCGGCAGGCTGATCGCGGCGCTCGATCAGGACATAGTCGGTCGTTACCCGGGCATGGCGGTCAACGGCATCGACGTGGCGGGATTCGAGGCAGACGGCGGGGTGTTCGCGATCGGCTACGTCGACGGCGAGCCCGCCATGTGCGGCGCGTTCCGCCGCTACGAGGATGCGGCCGAGATCAAACGCATGTTCGTGGCCCCGGCTTTTCGCGGTTGCGGGCTGGGCCGGCGGATGCTGCGATTCCTGGAGGACGAGGCGGCGCGGCGCGGCTTTGCCCGCGCCATCCTCGAGACCGGCAAGAAGCAGGTAGAGGCGATCGGTCTCTATGCGTCGGCGGGGTGGCAGCCGATACCGCCCTTCGGCATCTATGTCGACAGCCCGATCAGCACCTGTTTCGAGAAACGCCTCGCCGGCGCGTGAGTCCGACGCCGTCGTCGGAGATTCGCGGAGAAGGTCGCCGAGCGAGCCGAGGTTACATATACTTACTCCGTGACTTCCGTGCCCCAGCGTCCTCCGCGGTAAGATTTTCCATGCCGAAGCGCACCAAGAGCATCTATGCCGGCTTGACCCAGCTCGGCCATTTGTCGCGCCTGCCGGCCTCGCCGAACGACGCGAAGCTGGAGCGCGTGGCCAATCCGCATCCGCGGCGGCTCTATCTCGTGCGCTTCACCTGTCCGGAATTCACCGTGCTGTGCCCGGTCACCGGCCAGCCCGATTTCGCGCATCTGGTCATCGACTACGCGCCGCGGCGCTGGCTGGTCGAGAGCAAGTCGCTGAAGCTCTTTCTTTCATCCTACCGCAACCAGACGGGGTTCCACGAGGAGTGCACGCTGGCGATCGCCGAGCGGCTGGTCGCGCTGCTGGCGCCGCGCTGGCTGAGGATCGGCGGCTATTGGTATCCGCGCGGCGGCATGCCGATCGACGTGTTGTGGCAGACCGGCCGCCCACCGGCCGGGTTGTGGCTGCCCGATCAAGGCGTCGCGCCCTATCGCGGACGCGGGTGAGCGCGTCGGCAGACGTAGACACTCGCGGCAACGGTTCACTATGATGCCGCCAAAGCACTGAAAACGGGAGGTAACGATGATCGCACGCTTGTCTCGCCGCGCCCTGCTGGGCTCCGCGATTGCCGCCGGCGCAGCGATGATTGCGGCGCCGGCGATGGCGCAGAACATCAAGATCGGCGCGTTCCTGGCGGTGACCGGGCCGGCGTCATTCCTCGGCGATCCCGAGGCGAAGACGCTCAAGCTCTATGCCGAGAAGATTAACAGCGCGGGCGGCGTGCTCGGCCGCAAGATCGAAGTCATCGTCTACGACAGCGCCGGCGACGCCAAGCAGGCGACGACCTTCGCCAAGCGGCTGATCGAGGACGACAAGGTCGACGTCATCGTCGGCGGCTCGACCACCGGCGAGACCATGGCCGTGGTGCCGCTGATCGACGAGGCACGGATACCATTCATTTCGCTTGCCGGCGCCAGCGTCATCGTCGAGCCGGTGAAGAAATGGGTTTTCAAGATGCCGCACTCCGATCGCATGGCGGTCGAGAAGGCCTATATCGATATGAAGAAGCGCAACCTGAGCGGCGTCGCGATCATCGGCGGCTCGGGCGGCTTCGACCAGTCCTGTCGCAAGGAGGCACAGGCGCTCGCGCCCAAATACGGGATGAAAGTCGTCGCCGACGAGACCTACGCGCCGACCGACACCGACATGACGACGCAGCTGACCAAGATCAAGAATACCGCGGGGGTACAGGCGATCTTCGGCTGCGGTTTCGGTTCCGTCACCTCGATCACCGCGCGCAACTACAAGCAGCTCGGCATGAGCACGCCGTTCTATTTCAATCACGGCGTCGGCTCGCAGCAGTTCATCGACGGAGCCGGCGGCGGCGCCGAGGGCGTGCGCGTGCCGGTGGCGGCGCTGCTGGTGGCGGAGCAGCTTCCGGCCGGCGACCCGCAGAAGAAGGCGGCGCTCGATTACGGTGCCGCTTATAAGACCGCCTACAAAGAGCCGATCTCGACCTTCGGCGGGCACGCCTATGACGGCTTGCAGATCGCCCTCGACGCGATCAAGCGGGCGGGATCGACCGACAAGGCGAAGGTCCGCGACGCAATCGAGCAGACGAAGAACCATGTCGGCGTCGACGGCACGTACAACATGACGCCGGCGGACCACATGGGCCTCACGCTCGAGTCGTTCAAGCTGGTCGAGATCCGCAACAACACCTGGAAGCTGCTGGAGTAGTTCGGAAGGCGAACACCTGCCGCGGCCCGCCGCTTTCGTCCGCTCGAAGATTAGCGGTTCGTTGTAGGGGCGGGTTTGAAACCCGCCCCTACTGAATGACCAAGTCGGCGGCGGTCCGTCATGCCGAGCTAGGGACAGCAAGCGTGGCCGAGTTCCTGCAATTCCTGTTCTCGGGAATCACCGTCGGCGCGATCTATGCGCTGGTCGGCGTCGGCTTCGCCATCATCTACAGCGCCAGCAACGTCATCAACTTCGCCCAGGGCGAGTTCGTCATGCTCGGCGGCATGGCGACGATGTTTCTGCTGTCCGGCGGCGAGCCGCTGTGGCTGGCGGCATTGCTCGCCATCGTCATCACCGCCGCGATCGGGCTGGCGCTGAACAAGTTCGCGGTGGAGCCGGCGGCGCACAGGCGCGGCGGCGGCGCCTCGGTGGTGACGCTGATCATCATCACGATCGGCGCCTCGATCTTCATCCGCGGCGCCGCCGAGGTCCTGCTCGGCAAGGACTCGCATCGATTGCCGGCATTCTCCGGCGACCAGCCGATCGATATATTCGGCGCCAAGCTCGACCCGCAGGTGCTGTGGGTGCTCGGCGCGCTGGCGCTCGCGGTCGTCGGGCTGCGATGGTTCTTCGCGCGCACGCGGCTCGGCAAGGCGATGCTGGCGACCTCGTGCAACCGCCTGGCGGCCGAGCTCGTCGGCATCGATGTGCGGATGATCCTGCTCGCCAGCTTCGGCCTGTCGGCTGCCCTCGGCGCGCTCGCCGGCATCCTCACCGCGCCGATCACGCTGACCAGATACGATATCGGCATCATGCTCGGCCTCAAGGGCTTCTGCGCCGCGATCCTCGGCGGCTTGGGCAGCCCGTTCGGCGCCGTGGCCGGCGGCCTTCTGCTCGGCATCGCCGAGGCGATGGCGGCCGGTTATCTCTCCTCGGCCTACAAGGACGTCGTCGCCTTCGTCATCATCCTTGCCGTGCTGTTCCTCGCGCCCGGCGGGCTGTTCGGCGCCAAGGCGACGGAACGCGTGTGATGCTGCGCCTCGCCTCGGCGCGCACCGGCGGTCTCGTCGCGCTGGCCGCCATCGTCGCCGCGCTGCCGCTATTCTTTCCGAACAACTTCTATTACGACGTGGCGATCAAGACGGCGCTCAACGCGATCGTCTGCATCGGCCTCAATCTTCTCATCGGCTATGCCGGGCAAATCAGCCTCGGCCATGCCGGGTTCTTCGCGCTCGGCGGCTACGCCTCGGCCATCCTCACGGCGCGCTATGGCTGGCCGGGGCTGCTCGCCATGCTGGCCGGCGCGGTCGGGGTGGGGCTGCTCGCCTTCGCCATCGCCCGCCCGGTGCTGCGTCTGCGCGGCCACTATCTCGCCATGGCCACGCTCGGCCTCGGCATCATCGTCGCCATCATCATCAACCGCGAAATTGCGATCACCGGCGGACCCGACGGCATGACGGTGCCCCGGCTATGGGTCGGCGGTTGGCGGGTGAGCGGCGCCGTCGCCTGGTACTGGGTCGCGGCGGGGGCGCTGCTCCTCGCCGTGTGGCTGTCGCTCAATCTCATCGACTCGACGCTCGGCCGCGCGCTGCGGGCGCTGCACGGCTCCGAGATCGCAGCGCAGACGGCGGGCATCGACACGACGCGCTACAAGGTGCTCGTCTTCGTCATCTCCGCCGTCTTCGCAAGCCTCGCCGGCTCGCTCTTCGCCCATGCCGAAGGCTATGTCACGCCGATCGAGGCGGGATTCCTGCGCTCGATCGAGTTCGTGACCATGGTCGTGCTCGGCGGCATGGCGTCGACCTTCGGCGCGGTGGCCGGCGCGGCGATCCTCACCGCGCTGCCGCAACTGCTCACCGTCTTCCAGGACTACAAGCATCTCGTGCTCGGCGCCATCCTCATCGGCGTGATGATCTTCATGCCGAATGGGTTGGTGCCGAGCGTCGCTCTGTCGCTGCGCCGCCTGCGCCCCCCGGTGCCGGCGTCATGAGCCTGCTGCGCGTCGAAGGTCTGTCCAAGCTGTTCGGCGGCGTGCATGCCGTCGCCGAGCTGAGCGTCGCGATCGAGCCCGGCCGCATCCATTCGGTGATCGGACCGAACGGCGCCGGCAAGACGACGTTGCTCAACCTCGTCACCGGCATCTATCAGCCGTCGCAGGGCCGCATCCTGATGGCGGACGAGGATGTGACCGCTCTTTCCACCGCCGCCCGCGCCCGCCGCGGCGTGGCGCGAACGTTCCAGAACCTGCAGATATTCTTCAACATGTCCGCGGTCGAGAACGTCATGGTCGGCCGGCATCTGCACCTGTCCGATCGGCTGGTGCCGACGCTGCTGCGCCTGCCGTCGGTGATGCGGGCCAATCGTGCGGCGCAGGAGAAGGCCGTCGAGCTGATGCGCTTCGTCGGCCTCGCCGCCTATCTCGACGCGGAGGCCGACGCCATGCCCTACGGCGCGCTGAAACGACTGGAAATCGCGCGGGCGATGGCGAGCGAGCCCAGGTTGCTGCTGCTCGACGAGCCGGCCGCCGGGCTCAATCCGAAGGAGACGGGCGAGATCGACGAGCTCATCCAAAAGATCGCGCGGGCCGGCACCACCGTCGTCCTGGTCGAGCACGACATGAAGCTGGTCATGGGCGTCTCCGACCATATCCTGGTGCTGGATTACGGCAGGCGCCTGGCCGAGGGAACGGCCGCGGAGATCCGCGCCAATCCCGACGTGATCCGCGCCTATCTCGGCACGCAGGCGGCTTGAGATGCTGCTCGAAGTGATCGGCCTCTTCACCGACTATGGCCGCATCCGCGCTCTGCACGGGATCGACCTCGCCATCGCCGAGGGCGAGCTGTTGGCGCTGGTCGGCGCCAACGGCGCCGGCAAGACGACATTGTTGCGCACCATCTCCGGCGTGCTGCCGGCGACTGGCGGCGCGATCCGCTTCGACGGCCACGACATCACGCGCGAACGCCCGGCGGCGCGCGTGCGCCGCGGCATCGCGCAGGTGCCGGAAGGCCGGCAGGTCTTCGGACCGCTCGCCGTCGAGGACAATCTGCGGCTCGGCGGCTACACCCGGCCGCAGGCCGAAATCGCCGGCGATCTCGAGCGCATGTATGCGCTGTTTCCCGTCCTCAAGGAGCGTTGCCGGCAGCCGGCCGGCACCCTGTCGGGCGGCCAGCAGCAGATGCTGGCGATC
>JACQDQ010000480.1 GCA_016201015.1 Pseudomonadota bacterium
GCCGAAAAAGGTGGCGGAGATCAAGCGCGATGCCGCGGCCGGCCGCGTCGATATTCTCATCGGGACGACGGCGATCCTGTCGAAGAACACGGCGTTCAACAATCTGGGTCTACTCATCGTCGACGAGGAACAGCATTTCGGCGTGGCGCAGAAGGAGCGCATGAAGGAGCTCAAGGCCAATATTCACGTGCTCACGCTTACGGCGACGCCGATTCCGCGCACGCTGCAGCTGGCGCTCTCCGGCGTTCGCGATATGAGCATCATCGCCAGCGCGCCGGTCGATCGCCTTGCCGTGCGCACCTTCGTGCTGCCTTACGACCCGGTCGTGCTGCGCGAAGCGATCATGCGCGAGCGCTTCCGCGGCGGTCAGACATTCTATGTATGCCCGCGCATCGAGGATCTGGGATTCGTGCGCGAGCGGCTGCAGCGCATGGTGCCGGAATGCAAGGTCGGCGTCGCCCACGGGCGTTTGCCGGCGAGCGAGATCGAAGCGGTGATGAGCGGTTTTCTCGACCGTGCCTACGACATCCTGCTGTCGACCAACATCATCGAATCCGGCCTCGATATTCCGACCGCCAACACGCTGATCCTTCACCGCAGCGACATGTTCGGCCTGGCGCAGCTCTATCAGCTGCGCGGACGCGTCGGCCGCTCGAAGCTGCGTGCCTATGCCTATCTGACCGTGCCCGAGGACCGCATGTTGACGGCGCCGGCGCAGAAGCGCATCGAGGTGATGCAGACGCTCGACAGCCTCGGCGCCGGATTTCAGCTTGCCTCGCACGACCTCGACATCCGCGGCGCCGGCAACCTGCTCGGCGAGGAGCAATCGTGCCACATTCGCGAGGTGGGCGTCGAACTTTACCAACATATGCTGGAGGAGGCGGTCCATGCCGCGCAGGAGCGGGGCCCGGAGAAGGGGCCGGCGCGCGAAGAATGGACCCCGCAGATCAGCATCGGCACGCCGGTGCTGATCCCGGAAAGCTATGTCGAGGATCTGGGCGTGCGGCTCGGCCTCTACCGCCGCATCGCCACTCTGGTCGACCAGGCGGAGATCGACGCATTCGCCGCGGAGCTCATCGACCGCTTCGGCAAGCTGCCGCCCGAGGTGCAGAATCTGCTCGACATCATCGCGATCAAGCGGCTGTGCCGGGCCGCCGGCGTCGATCGCATCGAGGCCGGCCCCAAGGGCGCCGTGGTCAGCTTCCGCGACAACCGCTTCGCCAAGCCCGACAAGCTGGTCGCCTACATCACGCGCCAGGCCGGCGCGATCAAGCTACGGCCCGACCACAGGCTGGTCTATATGCGCGAGTGGGACGCACCCGATGCCCGCGTACGCGGCGTCTCCAAGGTGCTCAACGATCTGGTCAAGCTGGCGGCGTAGATATTGGGAATGAAGCGCAGGGTCTTTACATTTCACGATATTCTGCTAATAAGACCGCGTTACGGAGGATCAGCAGCCATGTTGTCCGCTCTTCGGATTCAGCGACGACGACGTACGGTGCATGTTATTCGCGCCGTTGCCCGCGCCTGACCGAAGAGACTCTCCGCTTCCGAATTCCAACAGTTCAGCGGTTCTCGACGGCGGCAAGGCGGCCGGCGCCAGCCTGTCGCATGTCAACGTCCAAGGTCGAGACCCCCCATGATGTTCGAAATCACCACGGAACGGCCCGAGAATCGGGCGCAAATCGAAATATTGCTGGACGCCGCATTCGGGTCGGAACGGCGTCACAAGACGTCCTACCGCTTCCGCGACGGCGTCGCGCCCGACTCCTATCTGCAATTGGTCGCACAGGTCGATAGGAAGATTGTCGGCTCCGTGCGTTGCTGGCCGGTGGCGATCGGCGACCAGGCCGCGCCGGCCTTGCTGCTCGGACCGCTGGTCGTCGCCGAACGCTTCCGCAACGCGGGGATTGGCGCCGCGCTGGTTCAGCGCACGCTGGAGATGGCGGCGTGGCGGCGACACCGGATCATGCTGCTGGTCGGCGATTTTTCGTACTATGCGCGCTTCGGTTTCATGCCGGCGGCGCCGCTCGGCCTCTACATGCCGGGAGAGCGCATCGAGCGCCTGCTGGTCGCGGAACTCGACAAGGGCGCGCTCGCGGGCGTTGTCGGCGACATCCAACCCTGGAGGTCGCTTCGCCGTGGCACCGGCGATGCCCAAAGACCGGGATCAGCGCGCCGGCGCGTAATGGGCGATGAGCAACGCGGTGGTGAGGATGGAGAGCGCCGTGGAAATCAGCACGGCACTGGCCGAGCGCGCCACGTAGATGCCGTAGCGCTGGGCGAGGATGAACGGGTTCGCGCCTGACGGAAGTCCGGCGAGAATGACGGCGACCGCAATTTGCAAGGGCGTCAACGTATAGAAGCGGGTCGTCGCCCACACGACCACCGGCACGACGAGTAGCTTGATGGTGATGACTGCGGCCACCTCCACCTGGTCGCCGCCGACATGGAACGACCGCAAGGTCGCGCCGAGCGCAAACAGCGCGCACGGCGCCGCGGCCCCGGCGAGCAACTGCGTGAAGGCATCGAGCGGCACCGGCATCGGCATGCCGACCAGCGTCCAGACGAAGCCGGCGGCGATCGCCAGGATGACCGGATTCTGCAGCAGCGACATGAGCGCCGTTCTCGCGACGCGCCCGGCATGCGTCTGGCCGCGACCGAATTCGATGAACACTGTGGTGATCACGATCATCACCGTCGAGTGAAAGGTGACGATCAGGGTCACCGGCAACACGCCGACGTCGCCGAAGGTGCTGTGGATGACCGGAATGCCGAGCATCACGTTGTTGCCGAACGTCGCCGTCAGCGCCATCAGCGCCTGCTCCGGCAGCGACGTGCGGAACACGAGGCGCGCAATGAGGAGGCTCGCGGCATAAACGATCAAGATGCCGAGGTAATAGGCGTAAACGATGTGAAGATCGCCTTGCTCCGGCATCGTACCGGTCGCCATGCCGCGAAACAGCAGCGCCGGGATCGCGAAATAAAAGACGAAGTTCGACAGGCCCTTGATCGCCTCGCCGCCGAGCAGATCGGTCTTGGCCGTGAGGTAGCGGCTCAGCATCAAGCCGAACATCGGCAGCACGACGGCGACGGTGGAGTCCATCGGATATCTGAAATCGTTGAGCGGCGGTGGAGGGACGCCGGCGCCTTTATTCCCTGGCGAATTGCGCGAGAAGGCTCATGCCGCGCAGAACCGGGGTCGCCGGCGAGATAACCGCGCGTCCGCTCCGTATCCATGCCGAGTGCCGCGGCAAGCTGCACCAGAGTTTCGACCGCCCCGATATCCTGGTTCTCGATGAAGTAGATGCGAAACAGCGCCTCAACCATTTCATCCTGGCGATTCTCGTTCGCCGCAAAACGAATCAGGCGATGCGCAAGCAGCGTGTTCGGCGTACGCTTCATGCCGTCGAAATTAAATGCGATGCCCTCGCCGAGCCCGGCCGACTTCACTGCATCATAGGTGTTGCCGCCGGCGCGATCGCCAAATTTAAGGCGCAGATACTCCTGCCGATCCATGCCTTCGAGCGGCATATCCGGATTGAGCTGGAACGGCCGCCAGCCGATCTGGAGATCGGCGATCGGCGCCTGGGCAAGCGCGCGCTCGAGGCGTCGCTTGCCGATATAGCACCATGGGCAGATGGGATCGGAGACGATGTCGATGATCATGATCGCCAGTGTAAGCCGGGCACGATGGCCGAGACAACGCTATTGACCGATTTGGCTCCGGAAGAACCCAGAGCGCATTGCTGTTGCGGGCGCCGGACGCGGGACGCTATATGACCGCAAGCACCATCGCTTGAAACTTCTCAATGAGTACCCCGGCGAAAGGACAGTACCGATGATTGTCGATTTCCGCAGCTACACGCTCAACCCCGGCCAGCTGCTCTCCTTTTTCAATATGTATGCGGCGGAGGGCTGGCCGATCCAGGCGAAGCATCTCGGCAAATGCATCGGGTATTACCAGGCCGATATCGGCGTGCTGAACCGCATCTATCATCTGTGGGAGTACAAGGACATCGCCGATCGCGAGCAGCGGCGCGCGGCTATGGCCGCCGATCCTGCCTGGAGCGCCTATCTGGCGAAGACCGGGCACCTCTTCCAGAACCAAGAGAACCGCATCCTGAAGCCGGCGCCGTTCTGGCCGATCATGCCGACCGTCAGCAATCCGGTCGGCGTCGTCGATCTGCGCATGTACACGGCGCGCACCGGCAAGCTTGCCGAGTTTCTCAAGGTCTATGAGACGGTGGGGTTGCCGATCCAGAGCAAGCATCTCGGCCGCTGCGTCGGCTTTTATCAATCGGATATCGGCGCGCAGAGCCAGATCGTGCATATGTGGGCCTATGAGGATGTCGCCGACCGCCAGCGCCGCCGCATGGCGATGGCCGCCGATCCTGGCTTCCAGACCTATCTCGCAGCGGCGACGCCGCTGCGGCAATTCATGGAGAACGCCGTCATCACCCCGACGCCGTTCTGGGAACCGCGCATCTAGGCGGCAGGCAATAGATTTCAATCTTCCGCCGGTGGGCGAGCGCGCCGGCGGACGGCACGCGCGACAAACGCGCCGGCGCAATGGATTCTGCTGAGATTCTGCTTTACAGCCTGCTGGTCCTGTTCCTCGGCGGACTCTTCAAAGGGGTTGCCGGGCTCGGGCTGCCGCTGATTGGCATGCCGTTGCTGACGCTGGCGGTCGACTTGAAGACCGCCGTGGCGATCCTGGTCATGCCGCTCGTCGCGTCCAACCTGTTCCAGAGCTTCCAGGGCGGGTTGTTCGCGCCGATCTTCCGCCGCTTCTGGCCGCTACTGCTGAGTCTGTTCGTCGTCGGCGTCGTCAGCACCAAGGCTCTCGTCATCCTGCCGGAGCAGGTGCTGTTCGCGATCATCGGCATCGCTCTAATCATCGTGCCGACCATTGCGCATTTCCGACCAGATCTGCGTGTCGTGCCCGGCCAGGAGCATTGGCTCGGCCCGCTTGTCGGGGCGGCGGCCGGCTTCATGGGCGGCATTTCAAGCTTCTATGGCCCGATATTGCTGCTTTACGTCGTCTGGCTGCGGCTGCCGAAGAACGAATTCGTCGTCGCCATATCGCAGATGTTTTCGATCGGCGCGATCGGCCTCGCCCTCGGCCTGTTCGCCTTCGGCATCACCAAGCCGGTGCAGTTCGGTATTTCGACCATTGTCTGCGTGCCCGTCTTCGCCGGCCTGTGGCTCGGGCAAAAGGTTCGGTTCCGCATGAGCGAGCGCGGCTTCGCCCGCCTCATCCTCATCACCTATATCGTCAGCGGCGCCACGTTCCTGTTGAAGCTGGTGTAAGCCGGCGTCGCGGCCGAATCTTGCCTACCACCCGTTGACACGATCCCACTCCGCGACGACCTCGCTCTCGCCGTCGGTCACGTAGTAGCGGTCGTACATCGCCGCCGTCATGCACGCGTGGTTGGGCAGCACCCTCACGCGGCTGCCGACCGGAAACTGGGCGAAGGGCAGGGGATCGATTGCGTCAAGACCCTTGGCGTGACCGACGATGCCGTGCTCCTGATGCACGTCAACCACGGCCAAGCCGGAAAGCGGCACCGGCGCCTCGGGACGGCAGATCGCGCCGAAGCCGGTGCCGGGCAGATGCGTGTTTGCCCCGACGTCCTTCGACAGGGCGAGCGCACCGGCATCGATCAGGAAGTGATTCCGGCCGCGATGATGGCCGATGACGGACGCCAGCACCGAGACGGCGATATCTTCCACGCTGCACGAGCCGACGCCGAGTTGAAAGAGATCGAAGAAGAC
>JACQDQ010000481.1 GCA_016201015.1 Pseudomonadota bacterium
GAAACATCTAGACTGGAGACTGGCTCGTCGCAGACGATGAATTTCGGATCGCTGGCGATGGCGCGGGCGATGCACACGCGCTGCTTCTCGCCGCCGCTCATCTGATGCGGATAACGGCTCGCATAGCTCGCCGGAAGCTGCACGATGTCGAGCAGATGGGCGACGCGGGCGCCGACCTCGCCGGGCTTGGCGAGGCCGAAGCGGATCAGCGGCCGGCCGATGAGATCGCCGACCGATTTGCGCGGATTGAGCGAGGAGTCGGGGTTTTGAAACACGATCTGGGCGACGCGGCGGGTCGGCGCCAGCGCGGTTTGGCGCAGGCGCGTGATGTCCGTGCCGTCGATGCGGATGGTGCCGGCATCGGGCTCGGCCAGGCGCAGCAGGACGCGGCCGAGCGTCGACTTGCCGCTGCCGCTCTCGCCCACCAGGCCGAGGATTTCGCCTGGACCGACGGCGACGGCGACCCCGTCGAGGGCGCGCACGGCAAGCGCGCTGCGGTCGAAGCGCAGGCCGCGGCTGAGCGACAGCGAGAGGCCGGCGAGCAAGCCGCCGAGGCGGAAGTCCTTGCGCAGGTTCACGGCATCCACCGGCATCGCGCCGTCGGCCTTGGGCGCCGCTGCGCCGGCAGGGACCTTCGCCTCCGGTACGTGCCACTTGTGGTCGACGACGGCGGCGTGCTTCCAGCAGCGCACAAGCCGTCCGGCGCCTCCCGCGACGAGCGTTTGCGCCTGCCCGCACGCCGCTTCGGCGAAGATGCAGCGATCCTTGAACACGCAGCCGGGCGGCAGCCGCGTCAGGTCGGGAAAGCGGCCGGGGATCGGCGCCAGTGGCCGATGGCGTTCGCGGATGCGCGGCAGGGAGGCGAGCAGGCCCTTGGTGTAGGGATGCGCCGGCCGGGCGAAGAGCTCGCCGCTCGTCCCCTCTTCGAGCAGTTGACCGGCATAAAGCACGGCGACACGGTCGCAGACGCGGCGCACCACGCCGAGATTGTGGCTGATGAACAGCAGGGAGAGCCGCCGCCGGCGGCGCAGCTCTTCCAGCAGGTCGAGGATCTGCGCCTCGATCGTCACGTCGAGCGCCGTCGTCGGCTCGTCGAGGATGAGAAGGTCGGGCTCGCAGGAGAGCGCGGTGGCGATCATCGCCCGCTGCTTCATGCCGCCGGAGAGCTGATGCGGATAGGAGCGCGCCACCGCGGCGGCGTTGGCGATGCCGACCTCGTCGAGCAGCCGCACGGCCGCCGCCAGGGAAGCGGCCCGCGTCGCGCCGCGGTGGTAGACGAGCGGTTCGCCGATCTGCTCGCCGATCGTCAGCGCCGGGTTGAGCGCCGTGAAGGGGTCCTGGAACACCATGCCGATCTTGCTGCCGCGCAGGCGCCGGCGCTCCTCGGACGACAGCGCGAGCAGATCGGCGCCGCGGAACAGGATGCGGCCGGCGGGGGCCGCCGCCTCGTCGCCGAGCAGGCCGAGGATGGCGAGCGCCAGCGTGCTCTTGCCCGAGCCGGACTCGCCGACGACGCCGAGGGCAGCGCCTTCCGCGAGCGTCAGGCGCACATCGGAGAGCGCATGCACCGGCCCGCGGTCGGTGGCGTAGCGGATCGACAGGCCGTCGACCTCGAGCAGGGCGGTCACGCGCGGCCCCGATGGCGCACCCGGGGGTCGAGCACTTCGCGCAGGCCGTCACCGACCAGGTTGACGGCGATCACCAGGCTGCACATGGCGATGCCCGGGGCCAGCGCGATCCACGGCGCCTGATCGATGAAGGTGCGCGCCTCGCTGATCATCAGGCCCCAGTCGGAGCTCGGCGGCTGCGCGCCGAGGCCGAGAAAGCTCAGCGCCGAGCCGAGCAGGATGGCGTAGGTGACGCGCAGGCTGCCCTCGACGATGATCGGCGGCCAGGCACTGGGCAGGATCTCGGCAAACAGGATATAGGGCACCGACTCGCCGCGGGCGCGGGCGGCGACGATGAACTCCTCCTCCATCAGGGCCAGCGTCATGCTGCGCGTGATGCGCGCCATCGGCGGCACATAGACGATGCCGACCGCGAGGCCGGTCATCCACAGGCTTGGCTTGAACACCGCGAGGATGAGCAGCGCGAGCATGATCGCCGGAATCGACATCAGCACATCGGCCGCGCGCATCAGCAGCTCGTCGATCCGCCCGCGGAAGAAGCCGGCGGCCAAGCCGACGGGCACGCCAAGGGCGAGGCAGATCGTCGTCGCCAGCACGCCCATGAACAAGGACAGCTGGCCGCCGAGCAGCACACGGCTGAAAACGTCGCGGCCGAATTCGTCGGTGCCGAGCCAGAAGGACGCGCTGGGCGGCTCGAAGCGGTGCTGCACATGCATCTGGTCGTAGGGGTAGGGCGCAACCAGCGGCGCCAGCAGCGCCGACAGCACGATGACGAGCGCGATGCAGCCGCCCGTCTTGAGCTGCAGCGGCAGCCGCCGGCGCCGCGGCGCGGCGGCGATTTCAGCCGGCAGTGGCGCTGCCATAGCGGATCTTCGGGTTGAAGAAGGCATAGAGCAGATCGGCGGCGAGGTTGGCGAGCGTATAGACCGCGGCCACGACGACGATGCTCGCCTGCAGCAGCGGGATGTCGCGGCTCTGGATGGCGTTGACCAGCAGGCGGCCGAGCCCCGGATAGGCGAACACGGTCTCGATGACGACGATGCCGCCCATCAGGCGGCCGACATCGAGCGCCAGCACCGTGATCGTCGGCAGCATCGCGTTGCGCAGCGCGTGGCGGACGATGACGACGCGCTCCGGCAGGCCCTTGGCGCGGGCGGTCGTCACGTATTTGCTGAGCAGCGCTTCCAGCATGCTGGAGCGCGTCATGCGCGAGACATGGGCGATGTGGCCGAACACCAGCGTCATCGTCGGCGCGATCAGATGATAGAGCCAGTTGCCGAAGCCGTCGGCAATCGGCTCGTAGCCGGAGGACGGCAGCAGATTGAGGTAGCCGGCGAACAGCATGATGACGACGATGCCCCAGAAGAACTCCGGCACCGAAATTCCGAGATAGGTGAAGACGGACAGGCCGTGATCGAGCGGGCGGTTGTGCCGCACGGCGGCGAGCACGCCGCTGCCGACGCCGATCAGCGTGATGAAGACCAGGGCGAGGCAGGTGAGGATCGCCGAGCGGCCGAAGGCGTCCCAGAGCAGCGGCGCGATCGGCCGTTGCATCATCATCGAGTTGCCGAAATTGCCGTGCAGGAACGCCCCCGCCCAGCGCAGATACTGCACGTGGATCGGGTCGAGCAGGCCCAGGCTTTGCTCGAGCGCGCGATACTGATCGGCCGTCGCGAACTGGCCGAGGATGAGGTA
>JACQDQ010000482.1 GCA_016201015.1 Pseudomonadota bacterium
ATCGCCGAGCGCGGCTTGACCCACGAGCGCCTAGCCCAGCTGCTGAGCTTGCTGCCGACCGCCCGCACCATGGTGGTGCTCGACACCTGCTTCTCCGGCGCCTTCGCGATCGACGATTCGATCCAGCGCGATTCGCGCGACCAGACGATCGGGCGGCAGATCAGCCATTCCAGCGGCCGCTTCATCCTGGCCGGCTCGGCCAGCCACCAGGAGGCGCTCGACGGCGTCGACGGCCACGGCGTGTTCACCGGCGTGCTGCTCAAGGCGTTGTCCGGCGCCGCCGACCTCGACCACGACGGCAAGGTGAACATCATTGAGATGGGCCGGTATACGAAACAGCAGGTGCCCGAGGTGGCGAAGCAGGTCGGCCGCGGCCACGAGCAGGTGCCGCGCTCATTCTTCAACGGCGACGACGAGTTCGACATCCGCAGCGTGGATTGAGCGCTGGCGGTTCGCGGCGGGCGGCACAGGAGTGCCGCCCCTACACCAGCAAGACGATCATCTCGCGTGGGGGCCGATCTCCCGATCGGCCCAAGGCCCTCTACTTTGCCTGCTTGGCGACGAGGGCGAGCAACAGCCGCGCCTGGTCCTCGCAGCCGGCGGCGGCGAGCTGCGCCGCGCGCTGCAGATCGTTCGGCGCCTTGGCCGACAGCACCTTGATCGTCACCAGCGTCGACTGCGACTGCCCCGGCCGCTCGACGATATAGGTCTGGCCGTGCTCCAGGGCCAGCGACTTCGGCCACGGCATGCGGGCGCCGACCTTTGTCCACTGCACGGCGGCCGAGGCGCCGGTCTGCACGTTGAGGATGTTGGCGTTGCTGCTCGGGCTCGTCGGGTTGCGCGCGACTTCCGCTCCGGCGACGTCGTAGAGACAGGTCTCGCCGCCGCCATCGAGGTCGATCGCCATGACGTCGGCGAGGCTCGCCACCGTATCGAAGCGCCAGGCATTGCCGCCGGCGCGCACGGCACCGACGCTGCTCGTCTCCTCGCCCTTGCGCTGCACCAGGCTGGCCAAGGCGGTGAGCAGCCGGCTGTCGCCACCGGCCGCGCCGCTGCCCGGCGTCCCGCTGTAAGGCCCGGCGAGCGCGACTGTACGGCCGGCGGCGCTTACCAACACGGCGCGCGCACCCGCCGGCAGCGTGATTGCCGCACCTGAGGCGATAACACTGCCGACCGCGATCTGCGGCGAGCTCGATTCGATCACGACCAGGTCTTCGGCGATCGCTGGCGCAATCAGCGCCACTGCCACCAGACCCGCCGCGCACAGCGCGCACCAATGCCGCATGCTCACTTGCCCTCCAACACGATCCGCTCGGATAGCTCGCCCGCCTCCATCCGCTTCAAATGGAACTGTGCCAGGCGATCGTCGGGATAGCGCGCCAAATGGTCCTCAAAGGCCACGCGGGCCCCCGGGTCGCCAGCCTTCATTTTAGCATAGGCGGCCATATATGCAGCAGTTTGGTCGGCCTCCTCCGGCGTCACCGGCGTGAACACCGGCAGGCCTTCGCTTCGCCCCTTGACCACGAGAGAGCCGATCGGACGGAATGAGGTGCCGTTCGCGCGTTCGCACGTCGCGCCGCTCACGCAGATATCGGTGCCGAAATACTTGTTTGCGCCCTCGAGCCGCGAGGCCGTGTTCACCGTGTCGCCGATCGCCGTGTAGTCGAAGCGGCGCTCGCCGCCGACATTGCCGACGACGGCCAAGCCGGAATGCACGCCGATGCGCGTGCGGCCGAGACGAAAGCCATCGGCGGCGTGCTCGGCCGCCAGGCGCGAAGCTGCCGCGCGCATGGCCTGGGCGCAGGCGACGGCGCGCTGGGCGTGGTCCGCCTGCGGTTCCGGCGCGCCGAAGATCGCCATCACCGCATCGCCGATGAATTTGTCGATCATGCCGTCGAAGCGCTCGACCTCGGCGCACATGGTGTTGAGGTAGCGATTGAGCACGCCGATCAGCACAGTCGGCTCCTGGCGCTCGGCGAAGGTGGTGAACCCCTCGATGTCGGTGAAGATGACCGAGATCTCGCGCTTGTCGCCGCCGAGCGCCAACCCCTCGTGATGCGATTCGAGTTTTTTGAGCACGCCAGGCGAGACGTAGCGCGAGAACGCCTCGCGGACGAACTGCCCCTGCAAGCGGCGGCGATAGGACACATGCGTCACCGCGCCGAGCAGACCGATGCTGAACGCGGCGCTCGGCCCGATGATCGGCAGCGAGATGCCGGTATACGAATAGAGCTGAGCCACGAATCCCCACAACAAAGCGATCACGAGCGCCGCCGCCGCAAGCTGCAGTTGGACCGACCGTTCCCATAGGGCGATGGCGATCGCCGTGAGCCCAAGCGTCAGCGCGACGATCACCTCGAGCGCATGGTTGGTACCGGGCCTGTGGCGCCCGACTAGGAGCTGGGCCATCACGGTCGTCTGGATCAGCACGCCGGCAATGGTGCCGCGCTCGTTGCCCCAGGCCGCGGCGAACGGCGTGCGGTGGCGGTCCTCGAACGGCAGATCCGAGCCGATGATCACGATCTTGCCGGTGAACCAGGCTGCCGGGAGTACTCCCGCCGCCTCGACCGGAAAAATGCGAAATGCCGGGGTGTCGAGGTCCGGGCCGACGCGATAGTCGATGCGGAAGGATTGCCGCGGCGCCGGTGCGCCCAGCGCCTCGGCCAAGGCGCCCGGCAAGCTTGGCCGCCACACGCCGTTCTCCTCCCGGCCGGGGAACGTAGTCCGCACGGTGCCGTTCGGGTCTTTCGCCAAGTTGACGAAACCGGCGCGGATACCGGCGAGGTACTCCGTCTGAAACTTGTATTGCGCCTCGGTGAGGTTCGTCGCGCGGTCGGTCCAGCCGACGACCAGCGGAACCGGAAATCGCTGCGCCGCCGCACGAAACGCCTCGTCTGCCGCCGGTACCGTCGGCTGATCGAACAGAAGATCCATCCCGACCGCCTTGACGCCGCGCGCGGCAAGCATATCCAGCGTATCGGCCAGGAACTTGCGGTCGACCGGCGAGCGGAACGGGAAGCGCGACAGTGTGTTCTCGGTGATCGCCAGGACAATGATGTCGGGATGCTGCGGCGCAAACGGCTCGAACAGCGTGACCATCCAGTCGGCCGCCCAGTTCTCCGCCACCTCGATGAACGCGATGTAGCGTTGCGACAGCAACGATAGGCCGACGACGAACAGCAGCCACAATCCGGCTACAGCCGCCGACGGTATCCTGTTTAGCCAGCGGAACAGCGCCAAGCCCCCCTTATGGTCAACATCTGCAGTCTTCCATCGAGTATGCCACGAATCCGCCATCGGTCACGCGAAGTGGCAGGCGGCGCGGCGGCCCGGCGCAATGGCACGCAGCGCCGGGTCCTCGGACCGGCAGCGTGCCTCGGCGCGCGGACAGCGGGGGGCGAACGGGCAACCGCCGGGCACGGGCTCGCCGCCATCGCGCAGCACCGTGCGACGCCGGCGCGTGCCGGCCGCGGCGAGATCGGGCACGGCATCGACCAGCGCCTGCGTATAGGGATGCGCCGGCCGCGCCAGCAGCTCAACCGCCGGGCCCTGCTCGACGATACGGCCGCGATACATGACGGCGACCTCGTCGGCGACGTGCTCGACCACCGCCAGGTTGTGGCTGATGAACAGGTAGGTAACCGCGCGAGTCTCTTGCAATTGCATCATCAGATTAAGCACCTGCGCCTGGACCGATACGTCGAGCGCTGAAACCGGCTCATCGGCGACGATCAGGGCCGGCGCCGTGACCAGGGCACGGGCAAGCGCGATGCGCTGGCGCTGGCCGCCGGAGAGCTCGTGAGGAAAGCGCTGGGCGGCATCTTCCGGCAGGCCGACGGCCGCCAGCATATCCGCCACCCGCGCGCGGCGATCGGCCTGCGGCAGATCGGGCTCCGCCACATCGAGCGGTTCGGCGACAATCCACTCGATGCGTCGCCGCGGGTCGAGCGAGCCGTTCGGATCCTGGAATACCATCTGGAAGAAGCGGCGGCGGGCGCGCAGCGCATCGGGCGACAAGGCGAACAAATCCTCGCCGTTGAAGCGCACCGTGCCGCCGCTCGGCCGCTCGAGCGCCATGACCAGGCGGGCAAGCGTGGATTTGCCCGATCCCGATTCGCCGACGACGCCGAAGCTGCGTCCCGGTGACATGGCGAAGCTGACGCCGTCGAGGGCACGCAAACGTGGCCGCGCGCCGAGCACGCCCACCCGCGGCAGACGGTAGTCGCGCGTCAGCCCTTCGGCCGCAACCAGCGAAGCGGCGGCGCTCATCTCGCGGCCCCTGGAAAGTAGCAACGGGCGCGGTGGTCGGCCGCATGGCTGGCCCAAGGCGGCGGCGTCTCGCGACAGATCGGCGCCGCCTTCGGGCAGCGGCCGTGGAACGGGCAACCGGGCGGCAGTTCGTTGGCCAGCGGCACCGTGCCGGGTATGGCCGCCAGCCGCCGTCCCTTGCGCGCCAGCCGGTCGGGCAGCGCGCCGAACAGCCCTTGCGTGTAGGGATGTGCACGCACCGCGTAGAGCGCCGCGGTCGGCCCTTCCTCCGCCACTGCGCCGGCATACATCACCATCACGCGATCGGCGATCTCGCCGACCACCGCAAGGTCGTGCGAGATGAGCAGCAGGGCCATGCCAAAATCGTCGATGAGGCCGCGCAGCAGCTCGATGATCTGCGCCTGCACGGTGACGTCGAGCGCGCTGGTCGGCTCGTCGGCGATCAACAAATCAGGGCGGCAGGCGAGCGCGAGCGCGATCATCACGCGCTGGCGCTGGCCGCCCGACAGTTCGTGCGGATAGGCGCGCAGCCGTGCCCCGGCCTGCGCGATGCCGACGCGATCGAGCAGTCGCGCCGCCTCGGCCAACGCTGCAGCGCGATCGAGACCACGGTGCAGGATCAGACCCTCCGCCACCTGGTCGCCGACGCGGTGCACCGGGTTGAGCGAGGTCATCGGCTCCTGGAAGATCATGGCGATGCGATTGCCTCGCAGCGCGCAAAGCCGCTCCTCGCTCGCCATCAGCAGGTCTTCGCCGTCGAGCATGACGCGGCCGGCGGCCGTGGCGCCGGCTGGCAACAGCCCGATGATGGCCAGCGCGGTCATCGACTTGCCGCTGCCCGATTCGCCGACGATGCCGAGCGTCTGCCGCCGTTCGAGCGCAAACGATGCGTCGCGCACGACGCGTAGCGGTCCCCCTGGCGTAGGCAAAGAGATCGTCAGGCCTTCGACCGCCAGCAGCGTCATGCGCGGGCCCGCCGCAGCTTGGGATCGATCAGGTCGCGCAGACCATCGCCGAGCAGATTGATGCCGAGCACGGCGACGGCGATAGCGAGGCCGGGGAAGACGGCGAGCAGCGGCGCGCGCGACATGAAGGTCTGCGCTTCATTGAGCATCTTGCCCCAACTCGGATTGGGTGGCTGGGTGCCAAGGCCGAGATAGGCGAGGCTGGCCTCGGCGAGGATCGCCAGCGCGAATTGGATCGTCGCTTGGACGACGAGCAGACCGGCGACGTTTGGCAGTACATGCTCCAGTGTGATGCGGAACGTGCTCTTGCCGGCGGCGCGCGCGGCAAGGATGAAATCACGGCTCCACACTTGCAGCGCCGCGCCACGGGCCAGGCGCGCGAAGACCGGGATATTGAAGATGCCGATGGCGATGATGGCATTGATGGCGCCGGGACCGGCGATCGCCGTGATCATGATCGCCGACAGCACCGCCGGAAAGGCGAAGGTGAAATCGCCGAGGCGCATCACCGCTTCGTCGATCAGCCCGCGGCGCGCGGCGGCGAGCATGCCAAGCGCCACGCCGAGTGTAAGTCCGATGCCGACCGCGACGAAGCCGACCGCGATCGAATTGCGCGAGCCCGCCATCAGCATCGACAGCACGTCACGGCCGAACTGGTCGGTGCCGAGCCAGTGCGCGGCCGACGGTCCCTGCAGGCGGCGGGCGATGACGAGCTCGGTCACCGGATAGGGCGTCCAGGCGAGCGAGACCGCCGCCAGCGTCACCAACACCAGTGTCACCGCGGCACCGGCAATCAACGCCGGATAGCGATGCCAGCCGAAACCCGGGCCGAGGCTCACGTGCGAAAGCTCCGCAGCCGCGGGTCGAGCACTGCGTAGAGCAGGTCGACGACGAAGTTGATGAAAACGACCGTCCCGGCGAGCAGCACGACGATGTCTTTGACGACGATCAGGTCGCGCTGCGAGATCGCCTGGAACACCAGCCGCCCCAGCCCGGGCAAGTAGAAGACGTTCTCGATGATGATTGCGCCGGCCAGCAGGAAGGAGAATTGCAGGCCCATGATGGTGACGATCGGAATCATGGCATTGCGCAGCACATGGCGCCACAGCGCGGCACGGCGCGTCAGGCCCTTGGCGCGGGCGGTGCGCACATAATCCTCGGCCATCGCGTCAAGAATGGCCGAGCGCGCGACGCGCGCCAGAATCGCCGCCTGCGGCAATGCCAACGCCACCGCCGGCAGGATCAGCGCACGCATGGCCGGACCGATGCCGCCTTGCCAGCCGGGAAAGCCGCCGGCCGGCAACCACCCCAACGAGATCGAGAAGACCAGCACCAACAGCAATCCGAACCAGAAATTCGGCACGGCGAGGCCTAGCTGGCCAAAGGCCATGACTCCGGCATCGCCGAGGCGGCGATGGCGCGCCGCCGCGAACAGTCCGAGCGGCAGCGCGATCGCCGTCGACAGCACGATCGCCGCCAGCGCCAGCGGCCCGGTGATCGCCAGCCGGTCGGCGATCAGCTCCGACACCGGCACGCGATAGGTCTGGCTGAGTCCGAGATCGCCTGTGACAAACCCGGCAAGCCACGTGACGTAGCGTTCGGGCGCGGGCCGGTCGAGGCCGAGCTGCTTGCGCAGCGCGGCCAGGGTTTCGGGCTGCGCCTCGGTGCCGAGCATCACCACCGCCGGATCTCCCGGCAACACCTCCATGACGACGAACACCACGGCCGAGGCCGCAATGAGAGTCACGCAGAGGGTCGCCAGCCGGCGCAGACAGAACTGGATCATTGCGCCCCCGCCGGCGGACGGCCGATACGCGCTACGAAACCGCCGCCAACGTCGCGCGAGGCACAGTGACCGGACCGCTCATCGCTTCCAATACGCCTGCGTCACGTCATTGGCCTGGATCGGGCTGTTCTCCCACAGGCCATCGAGATCGGCGTTCCACACCCCGAGCTTGGGCAGTTGGAACAGGAACACGTTGACGCTGTCGGTGGCGATCATGCGCTGCGCCTCGCCGTAGAGGCGATTGCGCTCGCCGTCGTCAAGCGTGCGATCGATCCGCGCAATCAGGTCCTTGAAGGCCGGATTCACGTAGCCGAAATAATAGTCATCGCGCGCGTATATGTTGATATCGAGCGGTTCGGTATGCGACACGATCGTCAAGTCGTATTGACGCTCGCGGAACACCTGCGTCAGCCATTGCGGCGCCTGGATCAGCTCGATATTCGCCTTGATGCCGACCTGAGCGAGCTGGGCGGCGACGATCTCGCCGGCGCGCGGCGCATAGGGAAAGGGCGGCAGCCGCATCGACAGCGCAAAGCCGTTCGGATATCCGGCCTCGCTTAACAACGCCTTGGCCTTGGCCGGATCGTAAGGATAGACCCCGGTCAGATCGACATAGGCCGGATGCAGCGGCGAGAAATGGCTGCCGATCGGCGTGCCGTAACCCGACCACGCGCCGTCGATCACCGACTTGCGATCTACCGCATGCGCCAGCGCGCGGCGCACCCGAACGTCGTTGAGCGGCGATTTGGTGTTGTTGATGGCAAGGATGGTCTCGCCCTCGGTGGCGCCGACGACGACGCGGTAGCGCTTGTCGGCTTTGAATTGGTCGAGCGTCTCGGGCGCCCCTAGGCTCGGAAAGGCATCGAGGTCGCCCGCGCGCAGCGCCGACACCTGCGCCGACGGATCCTGGATGAAACGGAAGCTTACGCGCTTGAGCTTGATCGCGTCCTTGTTCCAGTATTGATCGAATTTCGCCAGCTCGACACGATCGCCGCGCACCCAGCGTTCGAACTTGAACGGGCCGGTGCCGACGGGATTGGTCTTGTTGTTGGCCGCGCTCTCCGGCGCGAAGATGACGGCATCGCCCCACCCGAGATTGTAGAGAAAATTGCCGACCGGGTATTTGAGCTTGATGACGACGCTGCGCGCGTCCGGCGTCTCGACGCCGGCGATCGGCGCGAAGATCCATTTCTGCGCGTTGGTGCTGTCGGACGCCATCGCCCGATCGAAGGTGAACTTGACGTCCGCCGAGCTGAAATCCTTGCCGTCGTGGAATTTGACGCCGCCGCGCAGACGGAATGTGTAGGCCAGGCCGTCGTCTGCGCGCGTCCAGCTCTCGGCCAGGCCCGGTTGCACGCGGCCGTTGCGGTCGATGCGCGTCAGGCCTTCATAGACATTGGCGTAGGTGACCTCGCGGATCGAGCCGGCCGCCCCCCCGGTCGGATCGAGATGCGGCGGCTCCACCGACATTCCGAGCGCCAGCGTATCCTTCTGCGCCACGGCCGCGTGCGACCACGCCAGCGCCACGCCGAGCACGACCAAGCTGCGAAGTCCTTTCATCACGTCACCCCTCCGTCGCGACAATGCCATCGGGCAGGGAGCGTAGCGCGGCAGCGTGCGGAATTCCACGTTTCCGCAGTCTCCGCTCGCTCCCGGAACGACCGCCCGGCCGGGCCGGCGCCCGCGAAGAGGACGTCCTCGCTCGTCTATCTCCGGCGCGCCGGCTCGGGATCATGCAGCAATCGATAGCCCGGCATGCCGCCGAGGCTGTCGGCCGCGTATACCCCGCGCGCGATGGCACGGGCAAGACAGTCCGCGGCCAGCGCGCCGACGCGAGAAAGATCCGCCGGTCCCTTCAGACCATGGCGACCGGTCGCCAGCACGAACACGGTGTCGCCGTCGAACGGCGTGTGCGCCGGCCGAACGGCGCGGGCCAGGCCATCCTGCGCCATGATCGCGACGCGGCCGGCCTCGGCCTTGGTCAGCCGGGCATCGGTGGCGACAACTGCAATCGTCGTATTGGCGGCAAGCAGCGGCGGCTTGGCCGCCGGCGCGTCGAGATCAATGCGGGGCGGCAGCGGCGGCGGCCCGAAGCCGCCATATTCCCCGCCTTGTTCCAGCGCCGCAGCCCAGAAGTGCCGCGTATTGGGGATCAGCACGTTGCCGAAACAATTCACCGCCGCCAAGGCGCCGACGGTGAACCCGTCCCGCGTGCGGTAGGAGGCGCTGCCGAGCCCGCCTTTCAACACGCCGGCGCGCGCGCCGTAGCCCGCGCCGACATTTCCCAATGCAAAGTCTCTGCGTGATGCGGCGACGGCGCGTTCACCCAACCGGCGATAAGGCGGTGTGTGTCCCCAGCCTTTGTCGCCGCCGTTCAGGAGATCGAACAGGATCGCCGCCGGGACGATCGGTACGACCGCCTGTCGCACGCGGAAGCCGCGGTGCCGCTCTGCGAGCCACGCCACCACGCCGCTCGCCGCCTCGAGCCCGAACGCCGAGCCGCCGGCGAGTACGATCGCGTCGACGCGCTCGACCAGGCATGTGGGCCCGAGCAGGTCCGTCTCGCGCGTGCCTGGCGCCCCGCCGGTGACCGCCACGGCCGCGACGGCCGGCCGGTCAGGCAGCACGACGGTCACGCCGGTGCGGGCTCGTCTATCCTCGGCGTTGCCGACCGCAACGCCGGCAATATCGGTAATCAGGTTGCGCGGCCCGGGCCCGGCTCGCTTCCGCGCCATCAGCCGTCGCCGACGAGCAACTGCCGGCCCACAGTATTGACCGCCACCGGTGACGATGCCATCCCGACGAACCTAGAGGCTCGATTCCATGGGGTCAACGTGGCGGAGGCGCGGCCTTGGTCCGTCGCCGCTTGTCGTGCAACGGCCAGAACTTCTCCATGTCAAGATAGGTAAACGATGCCGACCAGCCGATCAGGACGAGTCCGTTAAGCGCCTCGACGCCGGCTAGAAGGCGCAGCTCGTGCAAGGGAACGACGTCGCCGAGCCCGAGCGACGTGTACGTCGCGGAGGAGAAGTACACGCAGTCAAGGAAGCCGTCGATGCGCCCGCCGAACCGGTCCGCGAGGTGGCCGGCATCGAACATGTCGGCAATGAAATAGGCGACGGCGTATAGCCAAACCTCGACCGTATGCGCGAGAAACGCCGTAAAGACGATGACCACGATCTTGGCGCGCGGCGGCAGCGAAATTTCCGCCAGATTGTCGGAGGCGAGGCGCAGGACTTCGTAGTGAATAACAAGCGTGAGCCCGACAAGCAGGATCGCGGCACCCATCATCAGCAGCATGGCCCCCTCCGTTGCGGTTTGCTATGGATAGACTAGCTGAAGGGGAGCTCGAGGGCTTCTTACGGGAAAATACCGCAGGCTGGGAGGGCAGGTTCTTGGCATGAACGGGCGGGGCGGCGGACTGGCCAGCGCCGTGTTGCGCAGCCTGCTGGTCCTGGCCGTGGCACTGGCCGCGGCGGTTGGACCGTCGACGCATGCCCAGCAGCGTCCGCCGGCGGAGGCCGCTGGCGGGGTCGCGGTCAAGCGTGCGACGGTCGGGGTGCGACATATGGCCGCGGCGGCCAACCCGCTCGCCGCCGAAATCGGCCGCGAGATCCTGCGTCAAGGTGGCAGCGCGGTCGACGCGGCGATTGCCATCCAAATGGTGTTGACCCTGGTCGAACCGCAGTCTTCCGGCATCGGCGGCGGCGCCTTTCTCGTTCACTACGATGCCTCCAAGCAGGAGGTCACCACTTACGATGGCCGCGAGATCGCCCCAGCGGCGGCCACGGCCGACATGTTCCTGGACGCGCAGGGCGATCCCTTGCCCTTTGCCGAAGCGTATGTCGGCGGGCTTTCCGTCGGAACGCCGGGCCTGATCCGCATGCTGGAGCTCGCGCATCACGACCACGGCCGCCTGCCATGGCCGCGACTCTTCCAACCGGCGATTCAGGCGGCGAAGGACGGATTCCCCATCAGCCAAAGGCTGGCGAAGCTGATCGCCGATACGCCTCAGCTCAAGGATTCGGCCGCTGCCGCCGCATATTTCTTGGACCAGGACGGCAATCCGCGTGCCGCCGGCGCGCGTCTCGTGAACGAGGCTCTGGCCGAGACGCTGCGCATCGTTGCCAACGGGGGGGCCGACGCCTTCTATACCGGCGTGATCGCCCGCGATGTGGTGACCGCGGTTCAGGAGTCGCCGAGCCGGCCGGGGCGACTTACGCTCGACGATCTCGCCGGCTATCACGCGGTCAAGCGCGACCCGGTGTGCGGTCCCTATCGCGCATTCCGTATCTGCGGCATGGGACCGCCGTCCTCCGGCGGCATCGCCGTACTGCAGATCCTCGGCATTCTCGAAGAGTTCAACGTGAAATCGCTGCCATCGGGATCGTTGCGCGCGGTGCACGTCCTCAATGAGGCGAGCCGCCTCGCCTTCGCCGACCGCGCACGCTATGTCGCCGACAGTGATTTCGTCCCGGTGCCGGTGCGCGGGCTCGTCGACCCGCGCTACCTCGCCAAACGCGCGAAGCTGATTTCGTTCGACAGGGCAATGGCGAAGGTCGAGCCCGGCTTGCCCGCCGACCACGGCTTCGAGCGGCGCCGCGGCACAGTCGATGATGCACTCGAATTGCCGGCCACCAGCCATGTCAGCGTGATCGATACCGCAGGCAATGCGGTGGCGATGACGACCAGCATCGAGAACGCGTTCGGCTCGCACATCTTCGTGCGCGGTTTCTTGTTGAATAACCAGCTCACCGATTTCGCCTTCCGGCCCGCTGCCGCCGACGGCCAGCCGGTCGCCAACCGGGTCGAGCCGAACAAGCGGCCGCGCAGCTCGATGGCGCCGACCATCGTTACCGATCTCGAGGGCCGGCTGACGATGACCCTCGGCTCGGTCGGCGGACCGTGGATCATTCCCTATGTCGCCAAGACGATCGTCGGCGTCATCGACTGGGGGCTTGACATCCAGCAGGCCATCGCGCTCCCCCATCACGTCAACAACGACACCGGAATCGGGCTCGAACGCGACACGTCGCTGGTCCGTCTCGCGCCGCAGCTGCGTGCGCTCGGCCACAAGGTCGAATTGAATTCGATGGACAGCGGAACGCAGGGAATCGCCGTCATTCGCCTCGGACCAGCGCCCGCGCTGATCGGCGGCGCCGATCCGCGGCGCGAGGGCGAGGCCTACGGCGATTGAATACTCCCTATCCAATCGTCAAGCTGCAGCCCGGGCGCCACAAACGCGTCAAAGCCGGTCATCCCTGGGTCTATTCGAATGAAGTCGCGATGGACGCGGCGGCCAAGGCGTTGCCGCCTGGATCGCTTATCCGTCTCGAGGCTGCGTCGGGCGAGGCGCTTGGCGTCGCGATGTTCAACCCCCACCCGCTCGTCGCCGCGCGCCTGCTGTCGCGCAACCCGCGGGCGGCGATCGACGCTGCATTCGTTGCGGAGCGGCTCGGCGCGGCGCTCGACTTGCGCGAGCGGCTCTACCCCGGCGGCTTCTATCGCCTGATACACGCCGAGGCCGATGGCCTGCCCGGCCTCGTCATCGACCGTTTCGGCGCAGCGGCGGTGGTACAGACGAACGCCGCCGGGACGGATCGCCTGCTGCCCGTCATTCTGGATGCGATCGAGACGGTGCTAACGCCGGCAGTCATCGTATTGCGCAACGACAGCGCGGCGCGGACGTTGGAAGGCTTGCCGATCGCGGTGGGCGTCGCCAAGGGCAGCCTTTCAGGCCCGGTCGAGCTGGTAGAAGGCGGCGCGCGCTTTTTCGCCGATCTCGAGGCCGGCCAGAAGACCGGCTGGTTCTTCGACCAGCGCGACAATCGCGCGGCGGTGGCACGGCTGACCGCCGGCGGAGCGCGCGTGCTCGACCTCTACGCCTATGGCGGCGGCTTCGCCGTCGCCTGCGCCCGCGCCGGGGCCCGCGACGTCCTCGCTGTCGACCGCTCCGGCCCCGCACTCGAGCTCGCCGAACATGCAGCCCGCGCGAACGAGGTTGCCGCCACTTGCCGCTTTTCGCGCGCCGAGGTGTTCGCGGAACTGCACCGCCTTGCGGCGGCCACTGAACGCTTCGACGTCGTGATCGCCGACCCGCCGGCCTTCGTCAAATCGAAGAAGGACCTGGCGGTCGGTTCGCGTGGCTATCGCAAGCTGGCGCGCCTCGCCGCTGCGCTGGTCGCGCCGCGCGGGTTCCTGTTCGTTGCCTCATGCTCGCACAATGTCGAGCCGGCGCTGTTCGCCGATCTCGTGCGCCATGGCTTGGCCGACGCGGAGCGAACCGGCCGCGTGCTCTCGACCACCGGCGCATCGGCCGATCACCCCGTTCATCCGGCACTGCCGGAATCGGCCTATCTCAAGGCCCAGCTGCTGCAGCTCGACTAGATCGCGGCGTTACTCGCGCGCTTCGTTGAGAGCCCAGTCGTAGGCGTCGCTGTCGAGCGACTTTGCCGCCGCCAGACGCTCCGCCAACGCCGGCTGCGCAAAATGCCGCAGATGGGCGATCACGCCGGCATCATTATTGCCGAAATCTTCCTTGAACCAGACATAGATGCTGGAGACGGCGAGCTTCGCCCCATCGAAGCGCGCGCCGCGCGAATGATTGATGTAGAGGCGCGCTCCTTCGGTCAGCATGCGGTCGGCGGTGGCCACGGTATAGGCCTCGCGCGCGAGATTGGGGCAGCCGATCGAGGCGCAGTTGACCGCGTAGTGGATGCGCGGATCGCGCCAGATCGGACGCAGGATGCGATGCTCGATGTCGTCGAGCGCCAACGGTTCGCCCTCGACTGCCACCAGCTTCTTGCCCCAGGGGCCGGAGGAGAACAGCCCCGGTGAAATCTTGATGTCGCGGATGCTCTTCACCGGGTAGTGATCGACGATCACCTTAACCGTCGTCGCATTGTAGAGATTGATCCAATAGGGCAGCTGCTCGGCACGGCTGAAGGCGCCGATCGACGTTGCGGCGAGACGATCGACATAGGCCGAAAGCGCCTGCTTGTCGCCGGCAGACACGCGGCCATAGGCGACGCGATTGATGCCGTCGGACGAGGCGACGACATATGTCTTGACGAAGCTGTCCCAGGCCGCGTGATCGATCGTCTTGGTCGACGCCGCGTCCTGCTTCTCCCAACGCGGCCACGGCTCGGCCTTCGGCGCGGCGTTCGCCGCGCCGATGACGGCAACGAGCGCGAGCGCGGCTAACGCGATCGCATGGATGGCGAACCTACGAAATTTCGACATGCAACGAACCCCTCGGTCTGCCGAGGCTCCCCCGGCCATCACATGTACGCTTGGCGGCAACAGGGCGCCAGCGCGCTCACGGGGTTTTGATCAGCGCCGTGCGATCAGGAACAGGCGCCGGAAGGGGAACAATGTCTTGCCATCCGGCCGCGGCGGATAGGCCGCGGCCACCCGCGCGCCGTATTCGGCAAGAAAGGCCGGGCGCTCATTCGCCGCCAGGGCATCGAGAAACGGCTTGAGCGCGCTGCCGCGCGTCCACTCGACGACCGGGTTTTCGCCGCTGAGAACGTGGAGATACACCGTCTCCCAGATATCCAGCGCCGCGCAGAGAGGCGTGAGCCAGTCGTAATAGTCCTGCGGCGCTGCCACCTGATTGCTGTCGAGATGCGGCGCCAGGCGCGCCGCCCAAGTTCCGCTCTTGGCCGTCTCGGCGAGCAGCGTATGGCTCGGCGCGGCGTGATTGCGCGGCATCTGCACGGCCAGCACGCCGCCCGGCTTGAGCTGCGCCACGAGACGCGGAAAGAGCCGGGCATGATCCGGCACCCAATGCAGCGCGGCATTGCTGAAGACGAGATCGGCCGGCACCGGTGCATTCCACTGCGCAATGTCACCCTGCACCCAAGC
>JACQDQ010000483.1 GCA_016201015.1 Pseudomonadota bacterium
AACCAGGGAACGGGCACCAGCGGCCAGCGCGCCTATGCCCGCGCCCATGACATAAGGATCGCCGGCAAGCCGACCATCCCCGGCTCCTCCGATCCGAGTTTCCGCGGTGATCCGGCCCGCTACAACCCGGAGGATCTGCTCGTCGCCGCGCTCTCCGGCTGCCACATGCTGTGGTACCTGTCGCTCTGCGCCAGCGCCGGCATCGTCGTGACGAAGTATGTCGACCAGGCCGAAGGGGTCATGACCGAGGAAGCCGACGGCGGCGGGCAGTTTCAGAGCGTCGCGCTGCGGCCGCAGATCACCGTCAAGCGCGGCGCCGATCTGGAGAAGGCCAAGGCGTTGCATCGCACAGCGCATGCCAAATGCTTCATCGCCCGGTCGGTGAATTTTCCGGTGGAACACAGCCCGACTTTCGTCGAGGAGCCATGACCCAAAGACGCGCGCTGCGCAGGGCGTTCAGCGGATCATTCCCGCCTCGAAGTAGTACAGGGCCGCGCCGGGATGCAGCTCGAGGCCGATGCCCTCGAGCGCGTTCTCACGCCGGATCAGCCGGCCGAAGGCGTGACCGTTATCGAGCGCGCGGCGGTTGTTGGGATGCCATAGCGCGCGCGTCAGGCCGTGGACGATGGCCTCGTCCACTTCGGCGCCGACGATCCACAAGACGCCGACGCTGACCGACGGCGTTTCCGGCACGCCGCGGTAGGCGTCGCCGGGGACGACGGTTTCCGTGAAGAAAGGGTGGTCGCCACGCAGCCGGCGCGCGACCGCCCCGCCGATCGGCACGAGGTCGATTTCGACGGCTTCGGCGACGTCGTGCAATGTCGGCGACGGTACCCCCGACATCTCGAAATAGGCATCGATGCGGCCATCGCGCAGGGCGTCGCCGGCCTCGCCGGGCTTGAGATACTGCGCGCGCAGGTCGCGCTCGGCGATGCCGAGATCCTGAAGAATGGTTTGTGCCGTCACCAGGGTTCCCGAGTCGCGCTCGCCCAGCGATACCGCCTTGCCGACAAGCTGGCGCAACTCCTTGATTCCGTCCCCGCGCCGCACGGCGACGTGCAGTATTTCCGGGTAGAGATTGGCAATGGCCCGCAGGTTGGTGACGGCGCCGAGCGGGCGCTGCGGTCCGGTGCCGTGGAAGGCCCAATAGGCAATATCCGCCTGGGATAGCCCCGATTCGAAGCGCTTGGCGCCGATCGCCTCGACATTGGCCACCGATCCGGCGGTCGTCTGGGTGACGGCGATCAATCCGGGCACGCCGCAGCTGCCGCCGCGGTCGCAGTCGCGCCCGCCCGGCGGTGACGACACGACGTTGCCGATCAGGCTGGCGATCTGGAAGTAGATCGATTCGGTCGGCCCGCTGCCGATGCGGAAGAAGCGGGTCTCCTGGGCGTCGGCGCGGCGCGGCGCACAGACTGCCCCCGCGGCGAGGAACGATGCCCCGCCTGCCACCACGGCCCGTCTGGACAGCCAAACCATTGATAACCCGTCCGGCCGCACGGCCGGTCGCCCTCGCAGCGCGACTCGCCGCCGCGCTGCCACGTCATATGTAACGCGCGATATCCGCGAGGTGAAGGTATTTCCACGTCGGCGCGCGAAAATGTGAGCGAACCGACCGAATTTGGGTGCGCCGGACGCCTAGCGGACGGCGATCATCTGCTGCGGCAGGAAGGTGACGATGCCCGGGAACACGGTGACCAGGACGACGGCGACCACCATCAGGAAGAACAACGGCAGCGCCGCCCGCGCGATGAAGGTGATCTGATGGCCGGTCATGCCTTGCAGCACGAACAGGTTGAAGCCGACCGGCGGGGTGATCTGCGCCATTTCGACGACGAGCACGATGAAAATGCCGAACCACACGAGGTCCAACCCGGCCCGTTCGATGGTCGGCAGCACGACGGCCATGGTCAGTACGACCATCGAGATGCCGTCGAGAAAGCAGCCAAGCACGATATAGAACACGGTCAGGGAGGCGATCAGCATCCACGGCGACAGATTGAGGCTGTCGATCCACTCGGCGATGTGCCGCGGCAGGCCGGTGAACCCCATGGCCAGCGTCAGGAACGCCGCGCCGAAGAGGATGAGCGCGATCATGCAGGACAGCCGCGTCGCCCCCATCAGCGCGGTAACGAAGTTCTCGCGCGTCAGCGACCCCTGCGCCGCGGATACCGCCAGCGCGCCGACCACGCCGATTGCCGCGGCCTCGGTCGCTGTGGCGATGCCGGTGTAGATGGAGCCCAGCACCATGACGATCAGGCTGACCGCCGGAATGAGATGGCGCGACGCGTAAATTCTCTGCCCCAGCGTCATCTTGATATCCGACGCCGGCACCCGATCAGGGTTGAGCAGCGCCCAGACGATCACGTAGCCCATGAACAAGCCGGCCAGCATGAGCCCCGGCAACACGCCGGCGATAAACAACTGGGCGATCGAGACGTTGGCCGTCACGCCGTAGACGATCATGATGATCGACGGCGGAATCAGCAGCCCGAGCGTGCCGGCGCCGGCCAGCGTGCCGATGTTCATGTCCTCCGGGTAGCCCCGCTTGCGCAGTTCCGGGATCGTCATCTTGCCGATCGTCGCGCAGGTGGCGGCCGAGGAGCCGGAGATCGCGGCGAAGATCGTGCAGCCGATGATGTTGGTGTGCAGCAGCCGGCCGGGCAGCCGCGTCATCCACGGGGCGAGGCCGCGGAACATGTCCTCCGACAGCTTGGAGCGGAACAGGATCTCGCCCATCCAGATGAACAGCGGCAGCGCAATCAGCGTCCAACTGGAGCTTGATCCCCAGATCGTCGTTACCATGGCATCGCCGACCGGCCGGGTGGTGAACGCCGCCATCGCGACGTAGCCGACGCCCAGCAAGGACAGGCCGATCCAGATGCCCGAGCCGAGCAGCGCAAACAGCACGAAAAGGAAGACGAAGCTGAGAAGGACTTGGTCCACCGGCCGCCGTCACTCGGTATGCTGCGTTTGGGCCGCGGCCGACTCGAAGCTCGGCTTGCCGCCGCGCGCCACGTGCACGAATTCCTCGACGAAGGCGGCGAACAGCACGGTGGTGCCGATCGCCATGGCCAGCTCCGGTATCCATAGCGGCGTCGCGTCGTTGGCCTGCGAGATGTCGTGGTACGTGTACGACCACCACACCATCTTCACGCTGTAGAAGGCGAAGACGCCGGACAGGAAGCTGGCCGCGCCGAGGCACCAGAGCTCTGCCGCCCGCCGCGCGGCCGGCTTCAAGTGATGCAGCAGCAGCGTGACGCGAATATGGTCGCCGTGGCACAGCGCGTAGGCCAGCGCGAAAAACGAGGCGCCCGCCATGCAGTAGCCGGCATAGGCGTCGGCGCCGCGCAAATAGAAGCCGAAAATGCGGCCGAGGATGTTGGCCATGACCATGACCAACAACGCGATCATGAAGGCCCCGGCGACCACGCCGCAGGCGCGATAGATGAATCTCTGCCGGCGCAAGGGGGGAAGAGCGGCGAGGGGCCGGCGGCGGGCCCGGCCCCTATGCGTCCTTACATCTTCTTATAGGCATCCACCACGGCCTCGCCGTCGGTGCCCGCCTTCTTGACCCACTCGGTGGTCAGCGTCTCGCCGATCTTCTTGAAACCCGTGACCAGCGCCGCGCTCGGCGGCTGCACCTTCATGCCCTTGCCGGCAAGCTCCTTGAGGTAGAAGCCGGTCGCCTCCTGGCTCAGCTTGTTGCCGCGCTCCTCGGCGGTAACGGCGGCGGCGCGCACCGCCTTTTGCGTTTCCGCGTCGAGCTTGGCCAGCGCCGCGGCGTTGGCGAAGATCATGTTCTTCGGCAGCCATGCCTGCGTGTCGTAGAAATGCGTCAGCGACTCCCAGACCTTGCTGTCGTAGCCGGTCGAGCCCGAAGAGATGAAAGAGTTGACCACGCCCGTCGCCAGCGCCTGCGGCAGATCGGCGGCCTGGATCGTCACCGGCTGGGCACCGACCAGCTCGGCGATGCGCGAGGTCGCCGGGTTATAAGCGCGGAACTTGAGCCCCTTCATGTCGTCGATGGAGTTCAAGTCCTTCTTGGCGTAGATGCCCTGGGGCGGCCACGGCACGGCATAGAGCAGCACCATGCCCTGTGCGGCGAGCTTTTTCTCGATCAACGGCCGCGAGGCCTTCCACAGCTTCGCCGCCTCGGCGTAGCTCGTGGCGAGGAACGGCACCGTATCGGCGCCAAACAGCGGGTCCTCGTTCTCGACGTTCGACATCAGCAGCTCGCCGATCTGCGCCTGGCCGGTCTGCACCGCCCGCTTGATCTCCGGCACCTTGAACAGCGAGGCGCCGGCGTGGACCGTGATGTCCAGCTTGCCGCCGGTCGCGGTACGGATGTCGCTGGCAAAGGCGACGAGATTCTGGGTGTGGAAATTCTGGGCCGGATAGCCGGCGGGCAAGTCCCACTTGGTCTGGGCACCAGCCGACCCGGCCGCCAGGCCGATCGCGCCCGCAAGCGCGAGCGAACACAATTTGTGCATGATACTCCCCGTTCCTTGAGGCAGTCGCTACCGAGCATCCGGCTTTGCACCGGCTTTCGGGCGATGCTGGCGAAGCGGACGGGAAAGGTCAAGCTGCCTGTTGGTCGCGCCGGCGCGCCTCAATCGAGCGGTTTTACCCGGAACACCATAGCCTTCGGCGACGACGCCGCCCGGACGGCGGCATTTCGGCCGCGCCTTGCGAGGCGGTTGCGTTTACAATAGCGCGTCATTGTCGTGACCTTGCATATTGAGCGACGAAAGAGCGGTTGTGGACTCGCAAGCGCCCGAACGCCGACTGGCCGCCGTGCTCGCCGCCGACGTCGCCGGCTTCAGCCGGCTGATGAGCGTCGACGAGGAAGCGACTCTGCGCGTCCTCACCGCCTACCGTCATGAGATGGATCGCCTGATCGCCGCCCATCGCGGCCGCGTCGTCGGCACGGCCGGCGACAGCGTGCTGGCCGAGTTCGCTTCGCCGGTCGAGGCGGTGCGCTGCGCCATCGAGACGCAGCAGGCGCTGGCGCAACGCAACGCCGATCTCGACCAAGGTCGAAGGGTCGAGTTTCGCATCGGCATCAACCTCGGCGACGTCATGGTCCAGGGCGGCGACCTTCTCGGCGACGGCGTCAACGTGGCGGCTCGTCTCGAGGGTCTTGCCGAGCCGGGCGGCATCTGCATTTCGCAGACGGTCTACGACCAGGTCTCCGCCAAGCTTACGGCCGCCTTCGACGATCTCGGCAACCAGACCGTGAAGAACATGCCGCGCCCGATCCGGGCGTACCGGTTGCGGAGCGCCGATTCGAGTCACCTCGCCGCACCGCCACAGCGCGTTCGACGATCGCGACGAACGATAGCAATCGTGGCAGTGACGCTCGCGCTCGCAGCGTTGGCGGCTGGTTCCAGTGCGTGGCTGATGCGCTCGCCGGCCACACTGCCGCGCGCCGGCACTCCGACTCTGCCCGAAAGGCCGTCGATCGCCGTGCTTGCATTCACCAACATGAGCGACGATCCGCGCCAGGACTATCTCAGTGACGGCATCGCCGAGGACCTGATCACCGATCTGTCGAAAATCTCGAGCCTGTTCGTCATCGCCCGCAATTCGAGCTTCACCTATAAGGGCAAGCCGGTAAACATCGCCCAGGTTGGGCGCGAGCTTGGCGTTCACTATGTCGTCGAAGGCAGCGTTCGCCGGGCCGGCGAGCGCATGCGCATCACGGCGCAGCTCATCGACGCGGTCAGCGGCCATCATCTGTGGGCCGAGCGCTACGACCGCGACTTCAAGGAAATCTTCGAGCTTCAGGACGAGGTGCGGCAGAAGATCGTCGCCGCACTCGCCGTCAAGCTCACGCCCGTCGAGCAGCAGCGGCTCGCCCGCAAGCCGACCAACAATCCGCTCGCCTACGATTTGTGGGCGCAAGGCATGCGCTATCAAAGCCACTTCACGCGCGAGGATATGGCCGAGGCGAGGCGGTTTTACGAGCGTGCGATCGAGCTCGACCCCGGCTTCGCGCGGGCCTACGGCCAAATCGCCAACACCTACACAATTGAGGTCGAGCTCGGCTGGGTCCCTGCTTCGGCAGGATCTGTGGCGCGGGCCCTGGAATCTGCGCAACGCGCCGCCGCGCTCGACGACGAGCTGCCCGAAGTGCAGTGGGTGTTGAGCAGAACCTATATTTGGCAGCGGCAATATGACCTTGCCCTCGCGGCGATCGAGCGGGCGGTCAAGCTCGACCCCAACTTCGCCGACGGCCGCGCCTTTTACGGTCAGGTCCTGATCTATGGCGGCCGCGCCAAGGAGGCGCTCGCCAACATCGAACAGGCGATGCGGATCAATCCGCATTATCAGTTCTGGTACCTGACTTTGCTCGGCCATGTGCAGTTCATGATGAAACGTTACGAAGCCGCCGTCGCGGCCTATAAATTGGCGATCGACCGCAATCCCGCCTGGGTCCAGTCGCGCCTTTACCTTGCGGCGACGTACGGCATGCTTGGGCAGATCGATGACGCGCAGTGGCAGGTGGCCGAGCTGCGGACCCTCGGCTACAACCTGCGCCTCAGCGAGACGCCATACCTTTCGTTCTACAAGGACGAGGCGTATCGCAACCTGATGATCGAGGGATTGCGCAAGGCGGGAATCGCCGATTGAGGCGCCGCGCCCGGCGGCATTGCCCCAACATCAACCATTTGGCAAACTTCTCGGATTAGGGTTAATCGTACCGCCAGCCGGCCCTGCGCCCCGGGGGAATCTCGACGATGCCGAACGTGCCGCCATTTCTTGAGATTCTGCAGGTCCGACTGGGCCTTTTCTTTGCATTCTTCAAGGATCCGGCGGTGGCCGTCGTGCTGGGTGCGGCGATACTTCTGGTGCTGGTCAGCCTGTGGCTTTGGCTCGTCGCCACGCGAGTCGTTCCGCTCGGCATTGCCTTGCAACGCGCGAAGGAAAACATCCGCACCGTCTCTGACCGGAGCTATCTCGCGGCCGATTTCCAGCGCGTCGACCAGGCGGTTACCGCCATCTGGGCGCTCAAGCATGCCTGGAGCGAGTTCAAGAAGACGTTGATCTTCCCGCGGCCGGACCGGCAGCCCATCCGCAGCACGATGCGGCCCAGCGCCTACCTCAATCTCGACGGCATGACCGCGGCCGGGCTCGAGCTGCCGTTCTGCCGCGCCATCGCGTGGTATTTTCTCGGCTTCGGCCTGCTCGTCTCCTGTCTGTCGCTGGCCGGCGCCGGCGAGCTCGCGCCGCCCGAGGCGACGGCGCTGCGGCTCATCCCTGCCCTGATCGGGCTGCTGGCTTCGCTCCTCATCTCGCTGTCCGTCAAGTTGGCGGCGGAGGCGTTGCAGCACCATTGCGACCAACTCAACACGCTCATCGAGCGCCAGTTCGTCTTTGCCACGCCGGGCACCATCGCTCATGACGAATTGGGGGAGCTGCAGAAACAGACGGTTCAACTGGAGCGCTTCAACGCCGACTTCGCCGAAGAGGTCGCGCAATCGCTGGAGAGTCGGGTCGGCCGCTCGCTCGGCGAGGCCGTCGGGCGGGCCGTCGAACCGCTCGCCCGCTCGATCGAATCGGTCACGACGCGGGCGGCGGACGTGCAGATGGACTCGCTGCGCGCGATCGTGGCGGAGTTCACCCAGGTGCTGCAAAGCGCGGTCGGCCGCGAGATCGAGGCCGCCGCCGCCGCGCTGCGCACCAGCCATCAGGCGCTGTCGGACATGAACGCCGTAATAGTCGCCGCCGGCAACACGCTCGGCACGCGGCTCGACGGCGCCGCCGACCATGTGCGCGAGCAGGTGGCGGCAGCGGCGCGGACGCTGGAGACGAGCATTTCCCGCTCGGCGGCCGGCCTGGAGGCGCTGCTGCGCGATGCCTCGGCCAAGATGAACACCGACATGCAGCGGCTGTTCGGCGAGGCCAGCGCGGCAATGGAGGGCGCGACGCAGTCATTCCGCCTCGGCCTCGAGCAGTCCGGCGTCAACCTTCAGGGGCAGCTCACCGGGCTCGGTGGCCAGCTCAAGGATGCCATCGCGCAAGCCGGCGGCACGTTCGCCGCCGACCTTGGCCAGGTGCCGCAGGACATGCGAACCGCCCTGGCGCCGCTAGCGGTCGAGCTCGGCCGCTTCGAGGACAATTTCCGCCTTCTCGATCGCCGCTTCCAGACGCAGTCCGAGGGCTTCACCGGCAGCATCACCCTGATGCGCGAGCTGCTCGGGGCGTTCGACCGCAGCGCGACCAAGCTGCGCGAGGCGGGCGAGCCGGTCGCCGAGGCGGTCGACAAGCTGAACCGCTCGGCTCAGCTCATCGACGCCTCCGTGCAGTCGATCGCCGTGTCGCATGTGCGGTTGCGCGAGGTCGTCGACGCGCTCAACGCCAGCACCGAAGCGTCGCAGTCGTTGCGCGGCGAGTTTCGCGATCAGCTCACCCGCATCGACCACGGCCTGACGAATGTCAGCAAGACGATCCAGGACGGCATCGACGGCTATCGCCGCAACATCGCCGACTTCGTCCGCGAGGTGGATCGCGCCCTGCAGAATCCGGACGCGAGTTGAGCGCGCTCCGGCGGCGGACTAAAGGAACAAGCCCGCGACAATAGCGAATATCGGCGCGAGTATGACGATCGACCACAGAATGTAGCCGAAGAAGCTCGGCATGCGAACGCCGTGCGCCTCGGCGATCGCCTTTACCATGAAATTCGGCGCGTTGCCGATATAGGTGTTGGCGCCCATATAGACGGCGCCGAGCGAGATGGCCATCAGCGTCGTCGCCAGCGGACCCATCAGATGTTGCGGATCGCCGCCGGCTGCATTGAAGAACAAGAGATAAGTCGGCGCATTGTCCAGGAAGCTCGACAGCAGGCCGGTCAGCAAGAAGTACATCTTGTCGACCGGCTGCCCTTCATGCGTGAGGCCGGCAAGGAGATGTCGCATCGCGCCGTCGTGGCCGGCGCGCAGAATGGCCAAGACCGGAATGATCGTGACGAAGATGCCGGCGAAAATCTTCGCCACTTCCGCCATCGGCCCCCAGTTGAAATTGTTGGCGACGCGACATTCGGGCGATACCACGCAGACCGACAGCGCAGCGAGACCGACCAACGCGAGGTCGCGCAAGATGTCGTCGAGCGCAACTGACACGCCAATGACTTCAAACGCCTGACCGAAGTCGACCTTCCCGCTCAGCATGACGATGATGATGATGGCAGTCAGAATCGCGAAGTTTCCCGCGCCGTCGACGCGAAATTTGTTGCCGTTCCGCGCGGCCGGGTGACCTTGTTCACGGCGAAAGAAGTAGCTGTCGATCATGAAGAAGAGACCAAGCAGCACAGCGGCGGTCATCGCCGTCGGCGGCAAGAGATTGACCGTCGGCCAAAAAAAGTCGATGCCGCGGAGAAAGCCGAGAAACAGCGGCGGATCGCCGAGCGGCGACAGCGCGCCGCCGATGTTCGAAACCAGAAATATGAAGAAGATGATGACGTGCGTCTGATGCCGGCGCCCCTGGTTGGCGGTGATTACCGTGCGAATCATCAGCATCGATGCGCCGGTCGTTCCCACCCAGCCGGCCAATAGCGTGCCAGCACCCAGCGTCGCCGCATTGGTCATCGGCGTGCCGCCGAGATTTCCGGAGAGCCGAATTCCCCCCGCCACGGCATAGAGGGCAGTCAGCAAGACGATGAAGGGGACGTAATCCGCGAGCGCGACCTGGATCAACTCGTGGACGGTGACCATCGGTCCGACGATCAGCGCCATGGGAACGACCGCACCCGTCGCCCACAGGAAAGTCAGTTTGCCATAGTGTCGATGCCATAGCGAAGGCACCGCCAGCGGCAAGACGGCCATCGATAGGAGCAAGCCGATGAAGGGGGCAATCCAGACGAGTCCCAGAGATGTTCCGTCGAGCCGCAGATGCGTCTCGGCGGCGACTGCGGAACCGGCCGGAATGGCGGCGCAAAGCGCCGTCCCGACGATACGCGTCGACAGTAACGCCAGCATCGAACGGTACGAGCGGCGATGCCGCGGATGCGCCATTCAGACGGCGTGGAGCATCGACCGCACGACACGCTCCCAGGTCACGAGGCCGACAAAGCGGTCACCGCCCGCATCGATCACCGGCAAGACCGGATTGCCGGCGCACAGCGCCAGCAGCCCCTCGGTAAGAGAAGCCGTCGAGGACAGGGTGGGCACCTCGTCGTCGAGAAACGACAGGGCCGATTGAGCATCCAAAGCGCCCAGACGTTTCCGAATCCGCGCAAAATCGTCGCGCAGGAACGTGACGCGCGGCATTGCGGCGAGCGTCTCGGCGGATAGGATCAGCGCCCGGTCCAATAGGCTGCGCACCGTGCACATGCCCAGGTAGCGCCGGTCTTCATCGACAACCGGGATGCCCCATTGGCCCGAATCGAGCATGCGCGCCGCGGCGTCGGCTGCCGATCGATCCCGAGTCAAGACGACGGGAGCGCGCTCAATGATCGAGTAGTCGCTGATACTGTGGCCGACCGCAGCGGCTTGATCCGCCACCGCCGACCCAACAAGCGCGTGCTGCCGCATGATCCGTCCTCCTGCGCAGCGCCGCCGCGGACTTCCGAGAGTTCAGCCTCAGGCGCGCGCAAGACGGCGACACGCCCTAACGTCCACGCGCTCCATGCCGCGCCCGGCGCGGCCAAGGGCCCGCATCATCGACAGGTTATGTCCGGATCGCCGAGCGCGACATTCGTGTGAATACTCGAGTAGAAATACTCGGGTATTTCTGCGTAGCGGGCGAGCTACTCGGGATTTGCTTGGTTCTTATCGCCGCCCGTCAACTGCAAAGCCATGCGGACGAGATGGATCGTGCTTGCGGCCTCCATCTTCTGAATCACGGCCGCGCGATAGTTTTCGACCGTCCGAATGCTGATCCCCAACAGCTCGGCGATCGCCCGATTGGAATGGCCTTCGATGGCCAATTCCATCACCGACCGCTCGCGCGGCGTCAGTCGCCTCGCCCGCTCGGCGATCGCTTCGCTTTCGATTCGCGCCTCGCGCGCCCGCTGGTCGCGATTCAGAGCCTCGCGGATGTCCGCGATGAGCATGTCGTGGTCGA
>JACQDQ010000509.1 GCA_016201015.1 Pseudomonadota bacterium
CAACATCCGCGTGCCCGTCGCCATCGACCGCTGGCTGCGCCTCGTCGTCGTCACGCCGGACATGCACCGCGTGCACCATTCGGTGATCCCGCGCGAGACCAACAGCAACTACGGCTTCAATCTGCCGTGGTGGGACCGGCTGTTCGGCACCTATCGGCCGCAACCGGCGGCCGGGCATGCCGGCATGACCATCGGCCTCGCCCAGTACCAGGGCGAGCGCCGGCAACATCTGTGGTGGATGCTGCACCTGCCGTTTACCGGCAGGACCGGCGGCTATCCGGGGAGCCATTCGGCCGAGGCGTAGCGCCGCCGGCGCCGCCTCTTTATAGTGCCGGCGCCCCAGCCGCTCACCGCCGGAGTTCGCATGCCAGACGCCGCCGACCGACTCACTTTGCTCACCGATCTTCTCGCCAAGGCCAAGCGTGCCGGCGCCGATGCCGCCGACGCGCTGCTCGTCGAAGGCACCTCGCTCAGCCACGCACGGCGCATGGGCAAGCTCGAGAAGCTCGAGCGCGCCGAAGGCCAGGACCTCGGCCTGCGCGTGTTTGTCGGCAAGCAGCAGGCGATCGTCTCCTCCTCCGACCGCAGCCCGCGCGCCCTCGGCGAGCTGGTCGAGCGCGCCGTCGCCATGGCCCGCGCGGCGCCCGAGGATCCCCACTGCGGCATCGCCAATGCGGCCGATCTCGCCAAGCAGATTCCCGATCTCGACCTCTACGACCCGAACGAGCCGGCGGCCGAGTCATTGGTCGAACGCGCGCGGGCCTGCGAGGAAGCGGCGCTGGCGGTGAAGGGCGTCACCAATTCCGAGGGCGCCGACGCGAGCTGGGGCGCGAGCCACGTCGCGCTCGCCGCAACCAACGGCTTCGCCACCAGCTACGCGCGCTCCAGCCACAGCGTCAGCGTCGCCGTCATCGCCGGCAAGGATACCGGGATGGAGCGCGACTACGATTTCTCGAGCACCATCCACGGTGCCGACCTGCAGCCCGCGGCCGAAGTCGGCCGCCGCGCCGGCGAGAAGGCAGTGCGGCGCCTCGATCCGCGCAAGGTAGCGACCTGCAAGGTGCCGATGGTCTACGACCCGCGCGTGGCGAACGGCCTCGTCCGGCACCTGGCCGGGGCGATCAACGGCGTATCGATTGCGCGCGGCACCAGCTTCCTCAAGGACAGGCTGGGGCAAGGCGTCTTCCCCGCCGCCGTCACCATCATCGACGATCCGTTCCGCCGCCGCGGCCTCGCCTCCAAGCCGGTCGACGGCGAGGGCCTGGCGCCGCAGCGCCGCGCCGTCATCGACCGCGGCGTGCTCACCACCTGGCTGCTCGACCTGCGCTCGGCGCGCCAGCTCGGCCTCAAGAGTACCGGCCATGCCGCCCGCGGCACGTCGTCGCCGCCGTCGCCGTCGCCGAGCAATCTCTATCTCGAACCCGGCAAGCTGTCGCGCGCGGCGCTGCTCAAGAGCATCGATTCCGGCTTCTACGTGACCGAGCTGATCGGCATGGGCGTCAACGGCATCACCGGCGACTACAGCCGCGGCGCGGCCGGCTTCTGGATCGAGAAGGGCGAGCTCGCCTATCCGGTGAGCGAGGTGACGATCGCCGGCAACCTGAAAGACATGTTTCTCAATCTGACGGCCGCCGACGATCTCGAATTCCGCTACGGCATCGATGCGCCGACCTTGCGCATCGACGGCATGACCTTGGCGGGACGCTAACGGGACCGACCGATGTATTTCGACAGGCGTCTTTGGCAGGCAACGCGCGGCGCGCGCGGGCGGATCGCGGCGTCGGTCGCCATCGGCCTCGTCGCGGCGGCGATCGGCATCGCCCGCTTCGTCTTCCTCGGCTGGCTGCTCGCCGGAGTGCTCCAGGGCGCTCCCCTGGCGGCACTGATCCTGCCGGCGGCGATGGTGGCCGCCGCGGTGCTGTTTCGCGGCGGCCTCGAGCACCTACGCACCATGGTCGCGCACCATACCGCCGCGCGCATCCAGGCGATCCTGCGCGGCCGGCTCTATGACAAGGTGACCGCGCTCGGTCCCGCTTGGTTCGCCGGCGAGCGGACCGGCGGCGTCATGCTGTCGATGGTCGACGGCGTCGAGCAGCTGCAGACGTTCTTCGGACAGTATCTGCCGCAGCTCTGCATTGCCGCGCTGACGCCGATCGCCATCTTCGCCGTCATCGCCTGGTACGACGTGCCGGTCGCCACGGTGATGTTGGGCTTCGCGCTGCTCTGCCTGGTGCTGCCCGCGATGTTCCACCGCTGGGACCGCCGCGCCAGCACCGCGCGCCAGGGCGCATTCAAGACCTTCGGGGCGGAATTCCTCGACGCGGTCCAGGGCCTGGCGACGCTCAAGGCCTTCGGCCAGAGCACCGCCTATGCCCGGATGCTGGCGGACAAGGCGCGCGCGCTGTCGGACACGACCATGTGGGTGCTGTCGACCGGCCTGATGACGCGCGGCATCACCGATATCGGCATCGCGGTCGGCGCCGCCGCGGCGCTGGCGCTCGGCACCTATCGCGTCTCACACGGCCTGATGAGTCTGGAGGCGCTGCTCATCGTGCTGATGGCCGGCACCGAGATCTTCCGGCCGCTGCGCGACCTGCGCGCCGTGCTGCACCAGGGCATGGTCGGCCAGTCGGCCGCAGTCGGCATCAATGCCTTGCTCGAAATCGAACCGCAGATCCCGGCCGCCGCCGACGCGCGGCCCGAGACGCTTACCCCGACCATCGCCTTCGCCGATGTCAGCTTCACCTATCCCGGCGGACGCCGCGCCGCCCATGACGGCTTGTCGTTCACGGTCGCCGCCGGTGAACGCGTCGGCATCGTCGGCTCGAGCGGCTCCGGCAAGTCGTCGATCACGCGCCTGCTGCTCCGGCTTTACGATCCGCAGGCCGGCGCGGTGCGCATCGGCGGCCGCGACCTGCGCTCGCTCGATCCCGAGCAGGTGCGGGCGCAGATCGCCCTGGTGCAGCAGGACACGTATCTGTTCTACGGCACGGTCGAGGAGAATCTGCGGCTCGGCAAGCCGGATGCCAGCCCCGCCGAGTTGGAGGCCGCCGCGCGCGCCGCCAATGCGCACGATTTCATCCTGGCCCTCCCGGCCGGCTACGCCACCGTCATCGGCGAGCGCGGTGCCAAGCTGTCGGGCGGCCAGCGCCAGCGCCTCGCCATCGCGCGGGCGCTGCTGCGCGATGCGCCGATCCTGATTCTCGACGAGGCGCTGTCGGCGGTCGATGCCGAAAACGAGGCGGTGATCCAGCAGGCGCTCGACCGGCTGATGGCCGGGCGCACCACGCTGATTCTGGCGCATCGGCTGTCGAGCGTGATCGACGCCGATCGCATCCTCGTGGTCGAGCAGGGTCGCGTCGTCGAAAGCGGCCGTCACGACGAGCTAATTCGGCGCGACGGGCCGTATCGGCGCCTCATGGGCGCGCAAGCCGATGAACACGGCGCCGCGATCGAGCCGTATGCCGCCACCGCTGAGGAGCGTCCCGTCGCCGGCGACCTGCTCGGCCGCGGCGAGGTCGACCTGGAGCCGGCGGACGCCATCCTGCGCGCCGATCGGCTGGGTTGGCGCGACACCCTTGCCACGCTTTTGCGATTCGTCGTGCCGTGGCGCCGGCAGCTGACGGTCGTCGTGCTGTCGGGAAGCGGTCGGGTTGCCGCCTTCATCGGCGTCGGCATCATCGGCGCGCTGATCGTCGCCGCGGTCCATTACGGCGTGCCTTATGGTGCCCTGCTGATCGCCCTGGCGGTGGTGGCACCGGTCGCCGGGCTGCTGCATTGGCTCGAATCCTGGCTCGCCCATGACATGGCGTATCGCCTGCTGGCCGAGATGCGGATCGCATTATTCGCCAAGCTCGACGCGCTGGCGCCCGCCTACCTGCTGCGCCGCCGCACCGGCGATCTCGTCGCCCTGGCGACGCAGGACGTGGAAACCGTCGAGTATTTCTTTGCCCATACCATTGCGCCGGCGGTGGTGGCGGTCCTCGTGCCGGCCGTCGTGCTGGCGACGCTCGCGGTCATGGCCTGGCCGGTCGCGCTGGCCTTGTTGCCGTTCCTGCTCTATGTCGGCTTGGTGCCGCTGTTGCTGCGCCAACGCATCGACCGGCTCGGCGGGCGGGCGCGCGAAGCCCTCGGCAGCCTCACTGCGCATGTCGGCGATACCATCCAGGGCCTGTCGGAGCTGGTCGCCTTTCAAGAGGTCGGGCGCCGCCGCGTCGGCTTCATGGCGCGCATCCGCGACTACCACGCGATCCGTCTCGACTTCTTCAGGGACCTGTCGTGGCAGGCGGCCCAGCTCGAGATCGCGACCGGTCTGGGCGGTTTGGCCGTCGCGGCGGTCGGCGCCTGGTGGGCGGCGGGCGGCCACCTCGACCCGGCGACGCTACCGCTGTTGACGCTGCTTGCCGTCGCGGCCTTCCTGCCGGTTTCGGAGATTGCCAATGTCGGCCGGCAATTGGCCGACACCTTCGCGTCGACCCGCCGGCTGCACGCCGTCCATGGCGAAAAGGTGCCGGTCACCGACGGACCGGCCACGCCGGAGCCGCCGGCCAGCGGCGGTTCGGCGATCCGCTTCGCCGGGGTCGGCTTCGCCTATCCCGGCGCGCCCCGCCCGGCGCTTACCGCGCTCGACCTCGAGATCCCGCCGGGTGCCACGGTGGCGCTGGTCGGTCCTTCGGGTGCCGGCAAGACGACCATGGCTAGCCTGTTGCTGCGCTTTTGGGATCCGAGCGCCGGCGCGATCACGCTCGACGGTCACGATCTGCGCAGCTACGCACTCGACCATCTGCGCCGCCGCATCGCGCTGGTCGCCCAGGACACCTACCTGTTCAACGACAGTCTGCGCGCCAATGTCGGGCTCGCCCGGCCGGACGCCGACGCGCGGGCGGTCGACCGGGCGATCGAGCAGGCCGCGCTGGCCGAATTCGTCGACAGCCTGCCCGAGCGCCTGGAGACGCGGGTCGGCGAGCGCGGCGTGCAGCTCTCAGGCGGCCAGCGGCAGCGGGTGGCGATCGCGCGCGCCTTCCTGAAGAACGCCCCGGTACTGATCCTGGACGAGGCGACATCGCATCTCGACGCAATCAGCGAGGCCCAGGTGCGCGCCTCGCTGGCCAAGCTGATGCGCAATCGCACGACCGTGGTGATCGCCCACCGGCTGTCGACGATCCGCGGCGCCGACTTGATCGCGGTGCTCGATGGCGGCCGGCTGATCGAGACCGGCAGCCACGAATCCCTGATCGCGCGCGGCGGGCTTTACGCCCGTCTGGTCGAGCGGCAACTCGATCTCGGCCGCGCCGCCGAGTAGTCGCCGCTTCGCTTGGCTCGCTGTATGGTCGCGAACGCGGCCGTCTTAGGCGGCGCGGACTTCGCCGAGGAAACCTGAGATTTGGGTGGTGAGGGTGCCGGCGCGTTCGGTGAGGGCATGCACCGCCATCAGCATGGTCTCGGCCGCCTCGCCCGACTGGCGCACCGACTCGTTGACGTTGACGATGCTGGTCGTGACCGTGCTGGTGCCCTGCGCGGTCTGCTGCACCGTGCGGGCGATCTCCGAGGTGGCGGCGTTCTGCTGCTCGACCGCGTTGGCGACCTCGCCGGCCAGCTTGTTCATCTCGGCGATCGTCGCGACGATGCCCTTGATGCCGTCGACGGCACCGGAGGTCTCGGCCTGGATCTGCGAGATCTGGCCGGCGATGTCCTCGGTGGCGCGCGCTGTCTGGTTGGCCAGCGCCTTGACCTCGCTGGCGACGACGGCGAAACCCTTGCCGGACTCGCCGGCGCGCGCCGCCTCGATCGTCGCGTTGAGGGCAAGCAGATTGGTCTGACTGGCGATATCGCCGATCAGCTTCACCACCTCGCCGATCTTCTGCGAGGCGTTGGCGAGGCCGCCGATCCGCTGCGTCGCCGTGGTCGCGGCTTCTTGCGCCTTGGCGGCGATGCCGGCCGATTGCTGCACGCGCCGGCCGATCTCGACGATCGAAGCGGACAGCTCTTCGGCGGCGGCGGCGACCGCCTGGATGTTCTGCGCCGCCTGCTCGGCGGCGCCGCTGACCGAGCCGGTCTGACCGGCGACGTCGCGGGCGATGCCGGCGGTACGCTCGGCCTCGTGCAGCATGGTATCGGCTGCCTCCTTGACCGCGGCGATGGCGGCGCCGCTATCGCGGTCGAAGCTGCCGGTGAGTTGCGCGACCTTGCGGCCGCGCTCCTCCTTGGCCGCCTGCTCGGCGGCGGTGCGTGCCGCCAGCTCGTCCGCCTTGATCGCGTTCTGACGCAGCACGTCGAGCGCCGCGGCGATCTGGCCGATCTCGTCCTTGCGGTTGCGGGCGGGAATGTCGATTGCATGATTGCGCTCGGCGAGCTGCGAGATCGCCCCGGTCAGCGCCACCAACGGCGATACCACCCGTCGCCCGAACACCACGCCGACCGCGATGACTGTGCCCGTCACGGCGATAAACAGGCCGACCGCGAAGCACAGGCGCCAGAACGCGGCATTGCGGCCGTTCTCGACCATGTCGAGGCCGGAATCGAGGGCGGCGTCGCGGATGATCACCAGGCTTTCGAGGCCGGGGACGTGCCGCCGCCGATACTCGGGCACGTCCATCGTGTACTTGCCGTCGCTGTTGCGACCGGCGGCGATCACCTCTTTGTAGACCGCGGTCGAATCCTCGAAATACTTTCTCTGCACGATTTGCAGGGCCTCGGCGAGCTTGGCCGGCTCGCCGATGCGCTTGGCATCGATCTTGATGCGGCTCCAGCTCTGGTCGATACGCGCGCCGATGTCGGCAAGCCGTTCCAGGATTTCCGCAGACATCGGCTTGGCGAAGCTGATCGAGTCGATGAAGATGGTGCCGCGGCGCCCCGACAGATCGCGCAGATCCCAGCTCGCGCGGGCGATGCTGATATAGCCGGCGGTCAGGCCATTGGCTTCGACCGCCACGTGCTCCACCATGTCGAGCAGGCGGTCGATGCGGCCATAGATTCCGTAGTATTTCTCGCTCGTGGTCTGGAGGAAGCTCGTGCCGCGTTCGCTTTTGGCGACCGCCACCAGACGCTCCATCTCGCCGCGCAGCCCGTTCAAGTCGGCGGCGATGCCTTCGACTGTCGCGTTTTGGGCCTGGGCGCCGGCGAAGGACGCGGCTTTGAGCAAGGCAGCAGCGGTCGCGAACGACTTGTCGACCGCCGCGCGGAGATTGCGGAAGTTTTCGCGATCCTTGTCGGTCGCCGGATTGCTGGCCGTCATGGCGACGGCGTACGGCCCACGCTCATTGGCGATGGCCTGCAGAATCTTCATGCTGGCATCGAGGACGGTAATCGCCTCGCCGGCACGCCGTTCGCCGTCATAACGCTGCCATTCGTTGGCGACAATCACCGCGGCGGCCAGCAGGCCGGCGGCGGCCACGGCGGAAATGCACAGAAGGAAGAAATTGCGTACGCGCACGGACGGTTCCCCCGCTGAAATGATCAGGCATGCCCTACCCAGGTAGGGTAATGTCCGCAATTTGTCGCGGTAATCCTAATATATCGTGAAGAATTGCGAGGTCGGACGATGGCCCGCCGCATCAGCGAGGATAGACGAGCACCAAGTCGTCGCGCGCCACTTCGATGACCGCGGGCAGTTGCGCGACGACGTCGCCATCGGCCTGCACCGGCTCGCCAGCCGCACCGTCGATTTCGGCGCGCTCTGCCGCGACGATGTGCACGTCGCTGAGCCGGTGTAGGCACCCGACCAGCAGCGCCGCGGCATAGCGCAGCACCGCAAGGCGGCCGCCGCGCTTCAACAGGCAAACCCGCAGGCGTGGATCGTCGATCCGCGCCTCCGGCGCCAGCAGGAAGGGGCCGGCATAATAGCGGCTCTTGGCGATGATGACGGCCGCCGCATGATAGCGGCGACCGTCGATGGTCACGACGTAGCTGCCGCGGCGGCCACGCAAGAGCTGCCAGAGCCCGGCGAAGACGTAGGCGAGCGGCCCGACGAGCTGTTTCAAGAGCGAATTCACATTGGCGACGACCTGGGCGTCGAAGCCGATGCCGGCCATAAGCGAGAAGCGATGTCCGTTCACACGGCCGAGCGCCACGGTCCTGGTGGGACCGCCGGAGATGACCGCCGCGAGGTCGGCGGCGCGACGCGGCAGGCCGAGCTCATTGGCAAGCACGTTCGTGGTGCCGAGCGGGACGACCGCGATCGGCACGCGCCGGTCGTTCAGGCCGTTGATCGCCTCGTTTACCGTGCCGTCGCCGCCGGCGATGACCAGCCGGTCGACGCGCTCGGCCGAGATGTCGCGCGCGAAGACCCGCGCGTCGCCCGGCTGCATCGTTGTGACAACGGCAACGGCGTGTCCCTGCGCGCGCAGTTCCGCCACCACCGAGGCGAAATAGCGGCGCCGGCGCCATCCCGCCGTCGGGTTGTGAATCACCAGAATTCGCATGTCGCAGCGGATACTACGCCGCTTCCCGGCGCCGCGTTAGTGCGGCGGGATGCCGTTGAAACTAGGCGATCGCTGCGAGGAGAGCTGGTGCCCGGAGCCGGTCAGGAGCCGACCGGCCCTGGCACGACGATATCAAGCGGATGGACGCGTCGCGACTTTATCCGGCGGATCGGCCCTAGGCGTAACCGGCCGTCGCCGGCTCCGCCGACCGGTTCGCCCGATAATGCAGGGCGATCCAGGTGCCGGCCGAATCGCGGTGACCCGAATTCGCCGAATTGGAATAGATCTGCGCCTGCTCGAGCGATGCGATCTTCCCACCGCCCAGCTCCTTGACGACTCCCTCGATGACCTTGGGAAAGATGTCGCAGAAGACGCCGTAATCCTCGATGTCGTCGATTAGCTGATCGTGCATTTCAACCAGGGCGGCGAAACGCTCCGGCCACGTCTTCGGCCGCAGCATCTTGCCGAGGCGGCAGACCAGTTCGGTGGTTAGCTGGGTGGTGTCCATGGCTGGCTCTTCACATCAGGGTAGCAAGGGGGCGTCACCAGGCTGTTAACCCCAAGACTCCAGCACCTCATTTGTGGCGATTTTTTGTTCGGCCTTAGTTCAGCGGCCTATGAAGACCTACGCAAAGGCTGTGCCGGTCCTGGAAAAGTGATATTTATCAATTTTTTATCGGGAAATTCGGGTCTCGGCGTAGACCCAGGTGTAAGCTACAGCGACAGTTTGCCGCTGCCGTAGCCGGCGGCTGTAAGCGCCACCGACACCGGCCCGGCCCAGGCCCGCGGCGGCGCGTCACCGACATGGTTTGCCGGGCGCGGCCCGTGCTATGTTTCGTCGGATTTATGGCCGCTGGCCCAAGCACTTGAGTAAAGACAGGATCGTGACCAGCTCCACAGCGCCGAGCGCGTATGCACTCGCCAACCGCCTCGTCGTCAACTACGTGCGGCCGCACGCGGCACGTATCGTCGCCGGGTTGCTGTGTATGGGGCTCGCCGCCGGAGCGACCGCCGTCAATGCCTGGCTGATGGAGCCGGTGCTCGACCAGGTCTTCGTCCAGCGCGATCGCGCCATGCTGCTGGTCATACCGCTCGCGGTCATCGTCGCGGCGCTGATCAAGGGCAGCGCCACCTACGGTCAGGCGGTGATCATGAACCATGTCGGGCAGCGCCTGATCGCCGACCTCCAGCTCGGCTTGTTCGCGCATCTGATGCGCGCCGACCTGCAATTCTTCCACGACAACCCGACCGGGCAGCTCATCTCGCGGCTTACCACCGACGTGAACCAGGTGCGCCAGGCGGTGATCCAGGCCATGACCGGCATGGCCAAGGACTCGCTCACCGTCATCTTCCTGGTGGGGCTGATGTTCTATCAAGACTGGCGTCTCGCCCTGGTGAGCTTCGTCGTCTTTCCGGCGGCGCTGTGGCCGATCATCCGCATCGGCCGGCGCATGCGCAAAGTGTCGACCTCGACCTTGAGCGAGATGGGCAATCTCGCCGCCCTGCTCGACGAGACCTTCCAGGGCGCGCGCCACGTCAAGGCCTATGGCATGGAGGCGTACGAGACTGCGCGCGCCGCCGGTGTCGTCCAGTCGCTGTTCCGCCTCGTCCTCAAGGCGGTGCGGGTCCGTTCAGCCGCGCACCCGATCATGGAAACCTTCGGCGCAGTCGCGGTCGCGCTCGTCGTCTTCTATGGCGGTAGCCAAGTGATCGCCGGCGCGACCACGCCGGGCACCTTCTTCTCCTTCGTCACGGCCCTGCTGCTCGCCTATCAACCGGTGAAGAACCTGGCCAACCTCAATGCCAATCTGCAAGAAGGCCTGGCGGCCGCGACACGCGTCTTTGCCATGCTCGATTTCGAGCCGCAGATCAAGGATCGTCCGGGCGCGCCGCCATTGCCTGCCGGCCCCGGCGAAATCCGCTTCGAGCGCGTCTATTTCGCCTATGAACCGGGCAAGCCGGCGCTCGCGGAGACGAGCCTCGTCGCGCCGGCCGGGCGCACCGTCGCCATCGTCGGCAGCTCGGGCAGCGGCAAATCGACGATTCTCAACCTGATCCCGCGCTTTTACGACGTCGATAGCGGACGGGTGATGATCGACGGCACGGACGTACGCGACGCGACGCTCGCCAGCCTGCGCGCGCGCATCGCCATCGTCAGCCAAGAGGTGAGCCTGTTCCACGACACGGTGCGCGCCAACATCGCCTATGGCCGGCCGAACGCGACCGCGACGGAGATCGCGCATGCCGCCGAGCTTGCCGGCGCCGCCACGTTCATTGCCGCGCTGCCCCAAGGCTATGACACGGTGGTCGGCGAGCGCGGCGTCAAGTTGTCCGGCGGCCAGCGCCAGCGCATCGCCATCGCCCGCGCCCTGGTCGACGGTGGTCGATGCCGACCTGATCTACGTGGTCGCGGACGGCCGGGTGGTCGAGCAAGGCCGGCATGCCGAGCTCATCGCTCGCGGCGGGACCTACGCCGGGCTCTACACGATGCAAGCCGCCGACGCCCCGGCGCGGGATTGGGTGGCGCGCGAGCCCGGCTTGGGGGCGCGCGCCCGCGCTTGAGTCCCGTGAAGCGATTGCTGGCACGCCCGGCGGTGCAGCGCTTCGTCTGCTGGCTCGCCGCCCGTTATGTTCGGTTGGTGCTCGCCACCGGACGGTGGACGGTCGCCGGCGATGAGAACGCCCGCCGTCACACTGCGGAGGCCAAGCCGTTCATCGGCTGCTTCTGGCACGGTCGGATGTTGATGATGCCCGGATTCTGGAAATCGAACCGGCCGATATCGATGCTGATCTCCGATCACCTGGACGGGCGTCTCATTGCCCGCGTCATCGCCTATTTCGGCATCGGCACGATCGTCGGCTCGAGCTCGCGCGGCGGCGCGGACGCGCTGCGCGCGATGCTCAAGGCGCTGAAAAGCGGCATCTGCGTCTGCGTGACCCCGGACGGCCCGCGCGGACCCAGCCAGCGCGTGCGGCCAGGACTGCTGATCGCCGCCAAGCTCGCCCAGGTGCCGGTGATCCCGGGAAGCTATTCGAGCACGCGGGCGCGCCGGTTGGGGAGCTGGGATCGCTTCCTGTTCGCCCTGCCGTTCGGCCGCGGCGTCTATGTGCTAGGCGAACCGGTGATGGTGCCGCCCGACGCCGATGATGCGGCAATCGAGACGGCGCGCGCAGCGCTGGAGCGGCAGCTCAACGCGATCACCGCCACTGCCGACGAGCTTTGCGGCTGCCTGCCGGCTGCGCAGCCGGCGGCGGGTACGCCGCCGTGAGCAATGGCGTCTATCGCGCGTTGGCCGGCGCCGCCGCGCCGGCCCTGCGCCTGTGGCTTGCCCATCGCCAGCGGCGCGGCAAGGAGGATGCGGCGCGGCGCAACGAGCGCTTCGGCATCGCCGCGCGGGCGCGCCCCGACGGCGCGTTGCTGTGGGTGCACACGGCCAGCCTCGGCGAAGCGCGCTCGGTGCTGCCGCTCGTCGCGCGCCTGTTGGACGAACGGCCCGGCCTTCATGTGCTTTTCACCACGTTCACCGTCACCTCGGCGGCGATGCTGGCTGAACGTTTGCCGCCGCGCGCCTTGCATCAGTATGCACCGCTCGACGTGCCGGCCTGGATCGGCCGCTTCCTCGACCATTGGCGGCCCAACGCGGCGCTGTGGGTCGAAGGCGAGCTGTGGCCCAATCTGATCGGTGGGCTGCAGGCGCGCGGCGTGCCCATGGCGCTGGTCAATGCGCGGCTGTCGCAGCGTTCGTTTCGCCGCTGGCAGGTCGCGGCGCGCCTCTTTCCGCCGCCGCTCGCCGGCTTCGCGCCGTGCCTGGCGCAGAGCGCGCGCGACGCCGAGCGCCTGCGCGCCCTCGGCGCCACGCAGGCCAAGTTCGTCGGCAATCTTAAATACGACGGCGCAATGCTGCCGATCGATGCGATGGAGCTGTCAAGGTTGACCGTGCAGTTCGCCGGTCGGCCGTTATGGCTTGCGGCGAGCACGCATCCGGGCGAGGACGAGATCGTCGCCCGCGCGCATCAGGCGATCGCCGCCCGCCATCCCGGTTTGCTGACGATCCTGGCGCCGCGGCACGCCGCGCGCGGCGGCGAGATCGAGGCGCTGCTGTCGACCAACGCGCTCAAGGTCGCGCGCCGCTCGACGCGCGATGCGGTGACGACTGAAACCGACATCTATCTCGCCGATACGATGGGCGAGCTCGGGCTGTTCTATCGTCTCGCCGGCATCGCCTATATCGGCGGCTCCCTGGTGCCGCATGGCGGGCAGAACCCGTTGGAAGCGGCGCAGCTCGATTGCGCCCTGTTGTTCGGTCCGCACATGCACAACTTCGCCGAGATCGCCACAGCGCTGTGCGACGCGGGGGGTGCCGTGCCGATCGCGACGCCGGACGAACTGCCCGACGCCGTCGCCCGCCTGCTCGCCGACGGCGCCGTCCGCGCGCGGACAGCCGTGGCCGCCACGCGCATCGCCGCGCAAGGCCGCGGCGCGATCGAGCGCGTGCTGGTCGAGCTTGCCCCCATGCTTGCCGCGCTGCCGGGCGAGCCGACCGCACGAGGCGCGCATGCGCCCGCCTGAGTTCTGGCACGGCGGCAGCAGCATCGCGCCGCGGCTGCTCGCTCCGCTCAGCGCCGCCTATGCCGCGCTCGGCGAGGTCAGACGGCGCGCCGTCACGCCGTGGCATGCGCCGGTACCGGTGATCTGCGTCGGCAATCTTACGGTCGGCGGCGCCGGCAAGACACCGGTCGCGCTGGCGCTCGGCGGGCATCTGCTCGCGCGCGGCCGACGGGTCGCCTACGTGACACGCGGCTATGGCGGACAGGCGCCCGGGCCGCTGGCGGTCGATCCGGCGCGCCACACGGCGCGCGCGGTCGGCGACGAGCCATTGTTGCTCGCCGCGCGCGCGCCCACCTACGTCGCGCGCGATCGCCGCGCCGGCGCGCGTGCCGCTATCGCCGGCGGCGCCGATCTCGTCATCCTCGACGACGGCCTGCAGAACCCGATGCTGCACAAGGACCTCAGCCTGGTCGTCGTCGATGGCGGCTATGGTTTCGGCAACGGCCGCGTGCTGCCGGGCGGGCCGTTGCGCGAACCCATCGCCGCCGGCCTGGCGCGCGCCGGCGCCATCGTCCTTGTCGGCGCCGACGAGCGCGACGTCGGCGCCACGCTGGCGGCGCCGGTGCCGCTGCTGCGCGCCCGGCTGGCGCCCGATGCCGCGGCGGCCGCGCTGCGCGGCAAGCCGGTTTACGCCTTCGCCGGCATCGGCCGTCCGGCAAAGTTCTATCGCACGCTGGAGGAAATCGGCGCGACGCTCGTCGCCCGCCGCGACTTCGCCGACCATCACGCCTATACCGTCGACGACATCATGCGCCTGGTCGAGGACGCGGCGCGCATGGGTGCGCAGCCGGTCACCACGGTCAAAGACCATGTGCGGCTGCCGGACGCGGCGCGGCCGCTGGTGACGGCGGTGCGCGTCGAGCTGGTGTTCGACGATCCGGCCGCGCTCGACCGCGTGCTCGGCCCGATTCTGGAGCGCCGGCATGGCTGACCGCGCGCCGTGGCGGCACTGGCTGATCCTTGCCGCCCGTCCGCTGGTGGCGGCCGTCGTCTTCACCGGCTACGAGCTGCTCGGCTGCGTGTCCTTCGCGCGCGCGTCAGCCATCGGCGGCGGGATCGCACGCAGATTCGGGCCGCTCATCCCGGTGACGCGCCGTGCGCGCCGCAATCTCGAGCGCGCCTTTCCCGACAAGACGCCGGCCGAGATCACCGCGATCATCGGCGAGATGTGGGACAATCTCGGCCGCGTCGCCGCCGAGTATCCGCATCTCGCGCGCCTCCGGGTCTTCGCCGAGGATAGCCCGATCGAGACTCGGGGCATGGAGCACATCGACCGCGCGTTGGCGCGCGGCAGGCCGATCATCTTCTTCGCCGCGCATCTCGCCAACTGGGAGATCGCCTCGCTCGTCGCCCTGCGCTACGGCGTGCCGGTCCATCTCGTCTATCGGCCGGCCAATAATCCGTGGGTCGACCGGCTGTTCCGCTCCGGCCGCGCCGCCATCTCGGGCGGCCTCATCGTCAAGGGCAATGAGGGCGCGCGGGGGGCGGTGGCGGTGCTGCGCGCCGGCAAGCATCTCGGCATGCTGCTCGACCAAAAGATGAACGACGGCATCGCGGTGCCGTTCTTCGGGCGCGACGCGATGACCGCGCCGGCGCTTGCCCAGTTCGCGCTCAAATACGACTGCACGGTGCTGCCGGCCCAGGTCGAGCGCCTGGCGGGCGCGCGCTTTCGGCTGACCGTCCATCCGCCGCTCGAGCTCGCGCCGGCGGGCGAGCGCCACGCCGACATCCTCGCCGTCATGACCCGCGTCAACCAGTTGATCGAAGGTTGGATCCGCGAGCACCCCGGCCAGTGGCTGTGGCTGCATCGCCGCTGGCCGGATTGAGCGATCAATACTCGACTCGTACGCCCGGCCACAGCGCCGGCCAGTTCTTCTCCGCCACGCGCCGGCGATAGGCATCGAAGCGCGCTCGGCCGCTCGGCGTCGGGCGCACGACGAGGGCGAACAGATCGTCGAGGCCATGTGGCGCGAGCAGACGTAGGCGGCCGGCCTCGTCGAGACGCACAGCCACCGCGGTCGGCGTTTCCAGCCAGTGGCGCAGAGCGTTCTCGGTCGAGCCATAGGGTGGATCGCCGTTTCTGACATGCATGCGCGCCTGGTTGCGCACCGACCACGGCGCTTCGGGCAATGCCGCGCATAGCTCGGCCTCGATCGCCGCCTCGCGCGCCAGCGAAACATCGCTAGGGTCGTGATACAGCACGTCGATATCGCTCGGCGGCGTCGGCCGCACATGACCGGACAGTGCATCCCAAACGCGATTGCGGACGAAGCCGGCGCCGATCGCCCAGTCGGGAAGCTTCAACGCCGCGACCGCGCGCATGATCGCCATGGCCGATTCGTCGGTGGCGAGCAGCCCCAACATCCAATCGGCGCGCTCGCAAAACGAAGTCGGCGCGTCAGCCACCGCCGACCGCCCGCGCTGGCGGCTGCGGCGGCATCGGCGGCACCAGCAGCGCCGGATCGAGGCGGATATCGAACAGGTTCATGCCCCAATGCAGATGCGGGCCGGTGGCGCGGCCGGTGGCGCCGACGCGGCCGATCACCTCGCCCTGCTTCACGCGCTGGCCGTGTGCCACGGTGATCGCGCTCATGTGGTAGTAAACCGTGCTGAGCCCGAAGCCATGGTCGAGGATCAGCGTCTTGCCGGTCAGGAACATGTCCGGGTGGGCGAGCGACACCACGCCGTCCGCCGCGGCCGCCACCGGCGTGCCGGCGGGCACGGCGATGTCGACGCCGTAATGCGGCGCGCGCGGCTGGCCGTTCAAGATGCGCTGGCTGCCATAGACGCCGCTGATCGGGCCGATTGCCGGCCACACGAAGCCGGTGCGGAACAGCGGCTCGGCGCTGTCGATCTTGCGCGCCTCGCGCGCCTGCGCCGCGTCGGCACGGATGCGCTGCAGCTCCTCCTCGTTGGGCGTCACCGTCTGTTGCGGCAGGCCGTCGACGCGCTGGATGTGCCACTCGCGCTTGGCGACCGCGAGCGTGCGCGTCTCGCTGCGGCCGTCGGCAAAGGTCAGCGCCAGCGTCGCCGCGACCGTATCGCGGCCGAAGCCGATCAGGAACGCGCCGTCGTCGCCGACGCGCAGATCGCGCCCGTCGAAATTCACTTTCGCGCCCGGCGGCACGTGGCCGGTCACCAGCCCGCCCTGCACGAAGCGGCCGCTGAACGACACCTCGTCCGCTGCGGCCGGCAGCGCCAGTATGAGGAGCAAGAGCGCTGCCCAGCGCATGGTCACAGCAGGCTGCCCTGGCGCGTCGCCGAACGCGGCGCATCCTTGAGCGCGGTCTTCTTGCGGCCGGCGCCGCTCTCGCCTTCGACGCGCACGCCGACCTCGCCGTCGCGGAAGCGTAAGGCCAGCGCATCCCCGGCTTTCGGCGCGGCCGCGCTGGTAACAGGATGCCCGGCCTGATCGTGCACCAGCACGAAACCGCGCTCGAGCACGCGCTCATAGGATAGGCTGTCGAGCAACTGGCCGAGCCCTTTCAACCTGTCGCGGCGCTGCTCGCCGGCACGCCGCATCGCGCCCGCGCTGCGCTGGGAGAGCTCGCCGAGCCGCGCGCGAATATCGCCGATCGCGCGGAGCTGGCCGCCGCGGGAAGCGCGCAAGCGGGCCAGCCGGTCGCGCAACGCATCCTTGGCGCGCTCCAGCACTTGCCGCGGATGCGGCAGCCGCGCCGCGAGCTCGGCCAGGCGCGCGGCGCGATTGGCCCGCAGATTGGCGAAGGCGAGGTGGAGGCGCTCGGCACGATCGTCGAGGCGCTGCGCGCGCTCCTCGATCAGGCGCCGTGGATCGCCGAGCCCGCGCGCCATGCCGTCGATGCGGGCGCGGCGCTCGTCGATGAGGCGCCGCAGCGCGGTCACCAAGCGCAGCTCGCCGACCCGCAATTGCTCCAGCAGATCGGCGCGCACCGGCACCGCCATCTCGGCGGCGGCGGTCGGTGTCGGCGCCCGCACATCGGCGGCGAAGTCGATGAGTGTGGTGTCGGTCTCGTGGCCGACGGCAGAAATCAGCGGGATCGCGCTCGCCGCCGCGGCGCGCACGACGATCTCCTCGTTGAACGGCATCAGATCCTCGATGCTGCCGCCGCCGCGCGCGACGATCAGGAGATCGGGGCGCGGCACCCGGCTGCCGGCGCGAAGCGCGTTAAAGCCGGCGATGGCTGCCGCCACCTGCTCCGCCGCGCCCTCGCCCTGGACCGCCACCGGCCACAGCAGCACGTGGCGCGGGAAGCGGTCGGCCAGGCGATGCAGGATGTCGCGGATGACGGCGCCGGTCGGCGAGGTGATGACGCCGATCACCTCGGGCAGGAACGGCAGCTTCTTCTTGCGCGCGGGATCGAACAGGCCCTCGGCCTCCAGCCGCTTCTTGCGCTCTTCGATCATTTTGAGCAGCGCGCCGATTCCGGCAAGCTCGACGCGCTCGATGATCAGCTGATAGGTCGATTTGCCGGGATAGGTGGTGAGCCGCCCGGTGCAGACGACCTCCATGCCCTCCTCGGGCTTCAGCCCCAAGCGGAGTAGCGTGCCCTTCCAGATGACGGCGTCGAGCACGGCCGTCTCGTCCTTGAGGCGCAGATAGCAGTGGCCGGAGCTCGGCACGGTCGGGCGCGATATTTCGCCGCGCACGCGCACCAAACCGAAGGCGCCCTCGACCGTGCGCTTGACCGCCGCCGACAGCTCGCCGACGGTGAATTCCGGCAGATTCGAGCCTAGACCGGGTTCAGGTTGCACTGCAAAAATATCGCTCATGGCGCGACTCGGCGGTTATGATACAAGCCGCAGCGGCCTCGCGCCTAGGGAAACGGACGAACGACGTAGCATGCGTATTCTCGTGGTTGGATCGGGCGGGCGCGAACACGCCCTGTGCTGGGCGATCGCCGCCTCGCCGCTGTGCGACAAGCTCTATTGCGCGCCGGGCAATGCCGGCATCGCCGCCGAGGCGGAGTGCGTGCCGATCGGCGTCGACGACGTCACCACCCTCGTCGCCTTCGCGCGCAGCAAGCGGATCGAATTCGTCGTCGTCGGCCCCGAGGCGCCGCTGGTCGCGGGCTTAGTCGACCAATTGGAGGCGGCGGGCATTAAGACCTTCGGCCCGTCCAAGCAGGCGGCGATGCTCGAGGGCTCTAAGGGCTTCACCAAGGATTTCTGCACGCGCCACGATATCCCGACCGCCGCCTATGGCCGCTTCCGCGACGTCGCGGCGGCGCGCAGCTTCATCTATGCGCGCAGCGCACCGATCGTCGTCAAGGCCGACGGGCTCACCGCCGGCAAGGGCGTCACCGTCGCCCAGAGCGTCGACGAGGCGCTGGCCGCGGTCGACGAGGCGATGGTCGGCGGCCGATTCGGCGCGGCAGGCGCCGAGGTCGTCATCGAAGAATTCCTCGAGGGCGAGGAGGCGAGCTTCCACGCCCTGGTCGACGGCGCGCATGCCGTGCCGCTGGCCGCGGCGCAGGACCACAAGCGCGTCGGCGACGGCGACACCGGGCCCAATACCGGCGGCATGGGCACCTATTCGCCGGCGCCGATCGTCACGCCGGCCATGGCCGAGACGATCATGGCCAGGATCATCCGCCCGACCGTCGCCGGCATGGCGGCGGACGGCAAGCCGTTCAAGGGCGTACTCTTTGCCGGGCTGATGATCGGCCGCGACGGGCCGAAGCTCATCGAGTTCAACGTGCGCTTCGGCGATCCCGAATGCCAGGTGCTGATCCCGCGCCTGATGTCCGATCTGCTGCCCGGGCTGATCGCCGCGCGCGACGGCCAGCTCAAGAATTTCGCCCTGCGCTGGCGCGACGACGCCGCCATCTGCGTCGTCATGGCGGCGCAGGGTTACCCCGGCGCCCATAAGCGCGCCACCGTCATCCGCGGCCTCGAGCGGGCCGCCAAGGTACCCGGCGTCTACGTCTTCCACGCCGGCACGGCGCATATGGACGACCAGATCGTCGCCAGCGGCGGCCGCGTGCTCGGCGTTACCGCCACCGGGCCGACGCTCGCCGACGCCCGTGACCACGCCTATCAAGCGGTTGACAGCATCGATTGGCCGGACGGCTTCTGCCGCCGCGACATCGGCTGGCGCGCGCTCACGCCCGGCGCCGCGACCGGCAGCGCGTAATGGCCAACGACGACGCCGAGCCGAAGCTGGTCTTCCCGTTCGCCGCGCCGCCGGCGCCGGCCGCGGTGACCGCGGTGGCGCCCGGAGTCTTGTGGCTGCGCATGCCGCTGCCTTTTCCGCCGGACCACATTAATCTGTGGCTGCTCGCCGATGGCGATGGCTGGACGATTGTCGATGCCGGCCTGGCGCGCGACGAGGTCAAGGCGCTGTGGGAGCAGCTGTTCGCCGCAGCGCTCGGCGGCAAGAAGGTGACGCGGGTTCTCGTCACGCATTTCCACCCCGACCATATCGGCCTGGCGTCGTGGCTGACGGAGCGCTGGCAGGCGCCGCTGTGGATGACCGCCGCCGAGTGGTACATGGCACGCGCGGTCCACGGCGCCGGCAGCGAGGCCGATGGCACGACGCGCCGGGCCTTCTATCGCGCCAACGGCGCCGACGAGGCGCTGCTCGGACCGCCGATGCCACCCAACAGCTTCTACATCCGCGGCGTGCCGGCCCTGCCATCGGCCTTCCGCCGCCTTCGTGGCGGCATCGATATCGCCATCGGCGGGCGCGCCTGGACGCCGGTGATCGGCCGCGGCCATGCGCCCGAGCATGCCTGCCTGTGGTGCCGCGGCCTCGGCGTGCTGATCGGCGGCGACATCCTGCTGCCGCGCATCACGCCCAATATCAGCGTGTGGCCGAACGAGCCGCAGGCCGATCCTTTGCGCGACTATCTCGATTCGCTGGGTAATTTCGCCGGCGTGCCGGGCGACACGCTGGTGCTGCCGGCGCATGGCCTGCCCTATCGCGGAATTCATACGCGCATCGCCGCGCTGCACGCGCATCACGACGAACGCCTCGCCGCGATCGTGGCGGCGGTCACCGAGCGGCCGCTCACCGCGGTCGAGTGCTTTCCGCTGCTGTTCCGCGCCACGATCGGCCCGCACAATGTCGCGCTCGCTCTGGGCGAGGCGCTCGCCCATCTGCACTATCTCGAATCCCAGGGCCGCGCCCGCCGCGTCGAGGACAACGGCGTATGGCGGTTCGCGGCGGCCGCGTGATTGGCGAAGCGTGGGCACCCGCCCGCTTGCGTCAGTCTGTCGCTTCCCGCCGCCTCTGGAAGAAATCGCGCAGCAGCGCCCCCGCCCGCGCCTCCTCGAAGCCGCCATAGACCTCCGGCCGGTGATGGCAGGTCGGCTGGCTGAAGATGCGCGGTCCGTGCTCGACGCCGCCGCCCTTGGGGTCGCCGGCGCCGTAATAGACGCGGCGCAGGCGGGCGAAGCTGATCGCCGTAGCGCACATTGGGCAGGGCTCCAACGTCACGTAGAGATCGGCGCCGGGCAGCCGCGGCGCGCCTGATTTGGCCGCCGCTTCGCGGATCGCCAGCAGCTCGGCATGCGCCGTCGGGTCGCGGTCGGTCTCAGTGCGGTTGTGCGCCGCCGCCAGGACTTCGCCGCTGGCGCCGTCGACCAGCACGGCGCCGACCGGCACCTCGCCGAGCGCAGCCGCCTGCTCGGCCTCGGCCAGGGCAAGCTGCATATAGGTCGGGCGCGGCATGGGCCGGCACCTTGCGGGGATGCCGCCGGGCGGTCAAGCCGCGCTTGTTGCTTCGTTAACCGGCGCGGCTTACATATGCGGCCATGTCCAGACCCGTGATCGGCATCACCTTGGACGCGGAGCCGCCGGGCGGCTATTCGAAGCTGCCCTGGTATGCGCTGCGCGAGAATTACAGCGGCGCGGTGGCGCGCGCCGGCGGCCTGCCGCTGCTGCTGCCGCACGAGCCGGAGCTGGCCGCCGAGTATCTGGCCAGGCTCGACGCGCTGCTGGTGACCGGCGGCGCCTTCGATGTCGATCCGGCGCTGTTCGGCGCCAATACCCGCCATGCCACGGTCAAGACCAAGGACCGCCGCACCCAATTCGAGCTGGCCATCACCCGCGGCATGATCGAGGCCGACAAGCCGGTGCTCGGCATCTGCGGCGGCGAGCAGCTCCTGAACGTGGTGCTCGGCGGCACGCTCATCCAGCACATCCCCGACGAGGTCAAAGGCGCGCTGCCGCACGAGCAGCCCAATCCGCGCACCGAGGCGGGCCACGTCGTGCGCATCGTCGCCGGCACCCTGCTCCATCGCATCACCGGCGCCGCCGAACTGCCGGTCAACAGCGCGCACCATCAGGCGGTCAAGGACATCGGCGCCGGCGTGCGCGTCAACGCCACCGCGCCCGACGGCGTGATCGAGGGCATCGAGGACACCCGCCGGCGCTTCTGCATCGGCGTCGAGTGGCATCCCGAATACGCGATCAGCCCCGCCGACGGCCGCATCTTCGACGCCTTCGTCCGCGCCGCCGCGGCCTGAGCCGCGATGGCGAACGCGCCCGCAGCCAAAGGCGAGCGCATCGCCAAGGTCATGGCACGCGCCGGCCTCTGCTCGCGCCGCGAGGCGGAACGCTGGATCGCCGAAGGCCGGGTCGCCGTGCGCGGCACGGTGCTCAAGAGTCCCGCGGTGGTGGTCGGCCCCGACGACGCGGTCACGGTCGACGGCGTAGCGCTGCCGCAGCCGGGACGCGCGCGCCTGTTCCGCTACCACAAGCCGCGCGGCTTTCTGACGACGACGCACGATCCGCAAGGCCGGCCGACGATCTTCGAACATATGCCGCGCGAGCTGCCGCGCCTGGTCGCCGTCGGGCGGCTCGACTTCAACTCCGAGGGCATGCTGCTGCTCACCACCGATGGCGGCATCAAGCGCCATCTCGAGTTGCCCGCCACCGGCTGGGCGCGACGCTACCGCGTGCGCGTGTTCGGCACGCCCGATCCGGAGACGCTGGCCGGGCTCAAGGACGGCATCACCATCGATGGCATCACCTACGGCGCGATCGAGGCGGTGCTCGAGCGCAAGCAGGGCCGCAATGCCTGGCTCAACATGACGCTGCGCGAGGGCAAGAATCGCGAGGTGCGGCGCGTGCTCGAACATCTCGGCCTGACGGTGAACCGCCTGATCCGCATCGCCTACGGCCCGTTCCAGCTCGGCGACCTGCCGCCAGGGGCGATCGCCGAAGTGCCGGCCAAGATGCTGCGCGACGCGCTCGCCGCGGCCCCGGCGGCATCGCGCTGAGCCGATGCGCATCGTCGGCGGGCGCCATCGCGGACGAACCATCGAAGCGCCGGCGGGCGATCGCATCCGCCCGACCAAGGACCGCGCGCGCGAATCGCTGTTCAACATCCTGGGCCACGGTCGCTTCGCGCCCGGCGGCGTGTCGCTGCTGCAGGGTGCCCGCGTGCTCGACGCGTTCTGCGGCACCGGCGCGCTCGGGCTCGAGGCGCTGTCGCGCGGCGCGGCGCACGCAACCTTCCTCGACATCGACGCCGCGGCGCTGCGCGTCGCCCGCGGCAATGCGGCGAAGCTCGGCGAGCAATCGCACGCCGAATTCATCACCGCCGACGCCAAGCGCCCGCCGCGCGCGACGACGGCCTGCAATCTCGTCCTGCTCGATCCGCCCTATGGCGAGGGGCTGGCGGCGCCGACGCTTGCCGCGCTCGACGCGGCGGGCTGGATCGCATCAGGCGCGATCTGCGTGCTCGAAGCGAGCGCGGCGGAAGACATCGCGCCGCCCGCCGGTTTCACGCATGTCGACGAGCGCCGTTACGGCAAGACGAAGTTCGTGATCTTGGAAAAGGCGTAAAGACGCAGCCGCAAATTCCGTCATGCCGGCGAAGGCCGGCACCCAGGGGCAAGTGCGCGCTCGTGGCCCTGGACTCCGGCTTTCGCCGGAGCGACGGCGCCGGCAATGCCACGCGCGATCTGCGCGCGCACGATCCTGCGCGGCGAAGCTTAGCTTCGACCGGACTTCATTGTATGCGTTATGTTGACCGACACAATTTGAGAGGACGACCATGCTGACGATCTACGGCGTCTATCGCTCGCGCGCATCGCGGAATATCTGGTTGGCCAACGAGCTGGGCATTCGCTTCAAACACGTGCCGGTCATTCAAGCGAACCGGCTCGCCGATCCTGCCGCGACAGGCGCGCCATTGCACACGCGATCCGCCGAATTTCTGAAAGTGAACCCGAACGGTCACATCCCGTCCATCAATGATGACGGCCTGGTGCTGCACGAATCG